>JBMDXK010000017.1:0-38918 GCA_048594375.1 Methylopilaceae bacterium | reverse complement strand
GTGGCGACGACTTTCCGAAAGTTTGGAATCGCTTTGGCTGGGCCTATAGGCCGCGCCAACAGGATGGCCAAGACGCACAGGATGCGGACCAAGTCGGGGAGGCTGGCAGGGTGCTCGGCCTGCTACACCAACTATCCGACGCAACGCTTTCAAATGCAATTGAGGGTATTTGTGCCTGGCTGGATGCTTGGGAAAAGCAGGCCGTCAAGCTACAGCTGACCTTGCCAATCTGGCTTCGTCTTTGGCCAATCGCTGTTGATGTCACGAACCAAAGGCCCGAAAATACGCAAGAGGAGGATCTGAGCGTTACCGAGCGCACTGAAGATGATGACCATAACTCGATAGACATCGACACCCTCAACACGCCCGCTGGTAAGCTGGTCGGCGTGTTTCTCGCTGCTTGCCCAAGTCTGCCGCCGAACCACCAGGCTTTCCTTGCGGGATCAGAGGAAACGCAGATGCGTGACATCGTCATTGCTGCGGACGGTCGAAGTGGGTTGATCGCTAAACATCGGATGATCGAGCACCTGCCTTACTTTCTTCACGCTGATCCTGACTGGGCGCAGGAACATCTTATCGCGCCACTGCTAAGAGATGATGGCGCGGCGCTGGCGCTCTGGCAAGCCGTTGCAAGGCGCACGCACTTCACCGAAGTCTTGGAAGTCATCGGCTCAGCAATGGCCGAACGGGCTACCGACCGCAGACTAGGCCGCGAGACGCGCCGCCGGCTTGTCTTCAGTCTTGTGATCGAATCTCTTCATGCTTTCCGCGAAGGCCGCGAGCCAGCGGTGCCTAATCCGCGCATTCAGCAGATGCTGCGCACGCTGGATGATGAAGTGCGCGCATCGGCAGCAAATGCGATTCAGAAATTTGTTCGCGATCTTTCTGCTGAGGCTACAACCAATGCACCTGAGGATGACGAAAAGCACGAAGACCCAGCATCTGCAGCAGCTCTCTTCCATGCTGCGGCTGCGCCGTTTCTTCGCGAGGTCTGGCCGCAGGAGCGCTCGCTGTCAACGCCTGGGATCAGCAGCGCGTTGGCCAAACTTCCAGCGACCTCTGGCGAGGCATTCGCCGAAGCTGTCGACACTATCGCGCGTTTCCTTGTACCATTCGAGTGCTGGTCGATGATCTACTATGGCCTCTATGGAGATAATGGAGAAGCAAAGAAACTTGCCTTAATCATCAATAGCGAATTGAAAGGGGATGCCCTTTTGAATCTGCTTGATCTCACAGTCGGCGCCTCTGAAGCTGCTGTTATTCCTTACGATCTGACGGATGCCTTGGATCAGATTAGGTCTGTTTCGCCTAGAGCAGCAACCTCTCCTGAATATAGAAGGCTGTTGACTGCGGCCAGGAGATAGTAGAGATAAATCACAATTTTCATCTGCGTTTTATATCATTGAATTTACAGAATGGAACTATCGCTATTGAAAGAATAGAGACGCGTAGCTCAAGATCATTACCAACGCAAATTTCGCTAGCCTATCACAGCCCACCCCACAAAACTGCAACCCAGCGCCATTTGCGGATACATCATCCTCAATGCGCAATCTATAAATAACTAAAATATATAAGGAAAAATGGTAGCGGGAGAGGGACTTGAACCCCCGACACGCGGATTATGATTCCGCTGCTCTAACCAGCTGAGCTACCCCGCCAAAAACAAAATTATTTAAATTTTGAATATGCATTCCTATAGGCGCTTTTGTTGTATGCGTCAAGCGGATATATCTGTATATCAAGAGGGGATACTCTTCATAAACTGTTTATAATTCGAATATTTTTATGATGTGGTATCAGTGAGAGAGATTTGGGTACGCACTGCTGCAGATTAAATATATTTTGCAGCCGCGATCTTAGATAAATATTCATTACTCTAAACAAGCAATTGTTTGATCTCGTAGGGATGTATATCAACGAATTTCCCCAGTTTTGGGTGGGGAAACACCGTTTGTTCTGCAAAGAGCTTTCGGCAAGCGGGGAATGCCTGCTTTTGAAACAGTTGAATTTTCGAGGGGAAAAATGGTGCTGCCGAGAAGGATTGAACTTCCGACCTCTCCCTTACCAAGGGAGTGCTCTACCACTGAGCTACGGCAGCAAAAGCATTATGCTTTCTCTTAATTGTGCGCGGAACTTGCCACAGACCTTGCTTTGGTGCAAGAGAGAATGAAAAGAAATGTGGTGAAAGGAGCATAATTAACGTGAATACACACAGTTCCCCGCGCACTGAAGCTGAATTGCGCGCAGAAAGGCTTGCCAAAAATTTACGGGAAAATCTTAAGCGCCGTAAAATGCAGGCACGTGAGCGCAAAAACACGGAATCAATCGCTTCAACGCAAGAAACAACCCGTTCTGATATACCAAACGATTCGCAATAGACCCTTTGCTTTTGCTTGTCATGACCGTGATATTGGGCTAATCCAGAGACAGAATTTACAGCGCCGTTATTTTTCGCTGGTTATTGCCTCTGGGGTTTTCCATGGATCGTATCCGTATTGTAGGTGGAGCGCCGCTTCACGGCACCATTTCTGTTTCAGGCGCAAAAAATGCTGCCTTGCCGCTGATGATTGCTTCCTTGCTCACCGAGGAAACGATAACCCTTGAGAATGTGCCTCGCTTGGCTGACGTTGCCATGCTCAAGCGTATTTTGAACAATCACGGTGTGGATATTGGCCTTAACGGCAAGCGTTCCTCTGAAAGCGTTTATACCGGCGAAACTTTGCGTCTTTCCGCGCGCACCGTAGTCGATACCGTTGCGCCTTATGATCTCGTCTCCCGGATGCGCGCCAGCTTCTGGGTGGTTGGTCCGCTGGTGGCACGCATGGGTGAAGCGCGCGTGTCTTTACCGGGCGGCTGCGCCATCGGCACACGTCCTGTGGATTTCACCCTTGATGCCTTGCGCGCGCTGGGAGTGGATATTTCCATTGACGCCGGTTATGTGGACGCCCGCGCTCCCAAAGGCCTTAAAGGTGGGCATATTGTATTCCCGAAAGTCTCTGTTGGTGCCACCCACACGGCCTTGATGGCCGCTACATTGGCCCATGGCGATACCATCCTTGAGAATGCGGCAGCCGAACCGGAAGTGACGGATCTGGCCGAGCTGCTGGTTAAAATGGGCGCTAAAATTTCTGGTATTGGCACCTCCACACTGGAGATTACCGGCGTTCCTCGCTTGAAAGGCGCACAGCATTCTGTGGTAGCAGACCGTATTGAAGCTGGCACCTATGCGCTTGCGGTTGCTATGGCTGGCGGCGATGTCATGCTGGAAGGCGTGCAGGAGCATTTGCTTTCCTCGGCGCTGGACGTTATCCGGCAGGTGGGTGCAGAAGCCATCCCCACCAACAGCGGTTTGCGTATCAAGCGCAATGGCCATGGTCTTATGCCGGTCGATGTGACCACACAGCCTTTCCCCGGCTTCCCCACCGATCTGCAAGCACAGCTGATGGCAGTTACCACCCGCGCCAAAGGCAAAAGCCGTATTCGGGAAACCATTTTTGAAAACCGCTTTATGCACGTTCAGGAACTAGCGCGTCTGGGTGCCAACATTCATCTTGAAGGCGATACCGCTCTCATTGATGGCGTGGATGTGCTGAAAGGTGCGCCGGTTATGGCAACCGATCTGCGCGCATCGGTTTCTCTCGTCATTGCCGCTCTGGCTGCACAGGGGGAAACCACCATCAGCCGCATTTATCATCTTGACCGTGGCTTCGAGCAACTGGAATCCAAACTTTCAGCCTGTGGCGCTCACATTGAACGATTGTCTGGCGAAAAGTAAAAAAGGATAAGGATGCGCAAAGAGGCAGAAGCAGTTTTTCGCTATCTTTTTTACAGAGAAAATATACTTTTGTACAAGCGGTTTAGGTTTATCATTGCTTTTCGAGTTTCCTTGAGAGGTGGAGAGAATCATGCAGCCGCTTTCGCTTTACAGGTTCGAGAGTTTTAATACATCTCAGGAAGAAGCCGCACTCTTTGACCGTGTTACTAAACAGGCCGCCTCGTTTTATACTCCTTCTGCTAAAAATCTTGCGCATGGCTTGATCGCTCAATGCCGCTCCCATGCCCCGTGGCATGGTGGATTTGATGCTTTCTTGCAACATTATCGTCTTGATACGGGTGAAGGATTAGCATTGATGGGTATTGCAGAAGCATTGCTGCGTATCCCTGATACAACCACAGCGGATGAGCTGATTGAAGATAAACTTGCAGCCTTTCTGAAGAGCGGATCGCGCGATGCTTCTTCACCGCTGCTTACCATAACCGGCAGAATGCTGCACGTTTCAGCCGTTCTTTCAGATAGCAGTCTGCCTGAAAAAGGCATCATGCAAAAACTCTGTCATCGTTTGGGAATGCCTGCGGTGCGACTTGCTGTGAAAAGCGCGGTGAGCATCATGAGCAGCCATTTCATCCGTGGTCAGACAATTAAAGATGCTTTGCAACACTCGCCGCTGGGCGATGATTTCCCCGATCGTTACTCCTTCGATATGCTGGGGGAAGGAGCGCGAACAACACAGGAGGCGTCACGCTACTTTGCAGCGTACAGGGATGCAATTCATACTCTGGGAGATGCTGCCCAGAATATTTCTGTGCAAGCTCGTCCGGGGATTTCTGTAAAGCTTTCAGCGTTGCATCCGCGCTATGAGCCTTTAAACCGCGATTGTGTTCTTTCAGAACTTACCCCTCTGGTGCTGGAATTGGCACGCGATGCGTGTAGATACAATCTCACTTTCACAGTGGATGCAGAAGAAGCTGAGCGGCTTGAACTATCCTTGGATGTGATTTCAGCGGTTGTGGGGGATCAATCTCTAAAGGGTTGGGACGGGTTTGGTCTGGCCGTACAGGCTTACAACACGCAGGCGCAGAAAGTGCTGCACTGGCTGGGCGAGCTGGCCGTAGAGCATGACCGGCGCTTCATGGTGCGGCTGGTGAAAGGGGCGTATTGGGATACGGAGATCAAACGCGCACAAGAGCGAGGGCTTGCCGCCTATCCTGTTTTTACACAAAAAGCCGCCACCGATCTCAATTTTTTGGCTTGCGCGGATATTATCTTTAACAATAACCGTTTTTTCGGACAATTTGCCTCCCACAATGCATTGACCGTTGCGCAAATCTATCATCGGGGGAAAGGCAAAACTTATGAGTTCCAACGCCTCCATGGCATGGGTGAAGAGCTTTACGCTGCCCTGCGTGAACAGACCGACGAAGCACTTCCGTGCCGTATTTACGCTCCTGTTGGCAAGCATAGCGATCTTTTAGCCTATCTGGTGCGGCGTTTACTCGAAAATAGCGCCAATACCTCTTTTCTGGCCAACCTGCGCGATACGGCGATTCCTATCGAAGCGCTAGTGGAGGCACCGCAAGACATTTTGCGCCGAGCCAGCGCTCGGCCACAGTCGCTGCCCCTGCCTCGTGACCTTTATGGACATGACCGAATCAATTCCGCAGGTATGGACTGGGGAAATGCCGCAGCCGTTGCTGCTTTGCAGGAAGGGATAGAGGCGTACAATGTGCCTCTATCCGCTGCACCGCTAATTAATGGGCATTCCATGAGCGGCGCCAAGCGCAACGTTTTCAATCCAGCACGTCCTTCTCAGGTTATAGGCTCGGTAGTGGAAGGCGATGGGGCTCTGGTTAATGCCGCTATGCAAGCGGCGCATGATGGTGCCGCAGCATGGCGAGAAACAAGCATTGAGGTGCGAGCCGAATGTCTGGAACGTGCAGCGGATATGTTTGAAGCAAATCGCTTTATACTGCTGGGCTTGCTACAACGGGAAGCGGGAAAAACCATTCAGGATGCCTATGGGGAACTGCGCGAAGCGGTGGATTTTTGTCGCTATTATGCGGCCGAGGCACGACGCGTACTGAGGCCGCAGGCCATGCCTGGCTGCACCGGTGAAACCAATAATTTGTTATTGCGGGGGCGTGGTGTTTTTGTTTGTATCAGTCCTTGGAATTTTCCTATGGCCATTTTCACAGGACAGATTGTAGCGGCTCTTGTCGCGGGTAATGCGGTGGTAGCCAAACCTGCTGAACAAACTCCGCTGATTGCTGCACACATTATACAGTTGTTGCTTCAGGCGGGGATCACACCTTCCGCTCTCCATTTCTTGCCGGGTGGGAAAAAAGTAGGGGAAGCACTTGTTGCGCATTCTGAGCTTGACGGGGTTGCCTTTACCGGCTCCACTGAAACCGCATGGAGCATTAACCGCGCACTCGCAGCCAAAAATGCGCCCATTGTGCCGCTTATTGCTGAAACCGGTGGCATCAATGCCATGCTGGTGGATGCCAGCGCTCTGATAGAGCAAGTGGTGGATGATGTGATTGCTTCTGCGTTTCGCTCAGCTGGGCAGCGGTGCTCTGCCCTGCGGCTTTTGTGCGTGCAGGAAGAACTTTTTGAGCCGCTTATGACTATGCTCACAGGTGCATTAAAGCTGCTGAAAGTGAATGATCCCCTCTCTTTCAATACCGATATTGGCCCAGTGATTGATGCTGAAGCGCAGCAAAATTTGGAGAGGTATTGCACTGTGCTGCAAAATGAGAATGCAATACTCATGGAGGGAAAGAAACCGGATCACGGTTTTTATGTTGCGCCAAGGATAATAGTGCTGGAATGCATGAGTGAGCTAAAAAAAGAAGTGTTTGGACCTATTTTGCATGTTATGCCATGGAAAGCAGGTGAGCTTGTCGAGACTGTAAAAAAAATCAACAATTTGGGGTATGGCCTGACTCTTGGTATCCACAGCCGGATTGAGCGCCATATTAAGATAGTTTCAACGCTCGCAGAAGTGGGTAATGTGTATGTAAACCGCAACATTATTGGGGCAATGGTGGGGACACAGCCATTCGGCGGATGCAAACTTTCTGGAACGGGTCCTAAAGCAGGCGGCCCTTACTATCTGCAACGCTTCTGTACGGAAAAAGTAGTGACTGTCAATATAGCGGCAGCAGGAGGAAATGCTAGCCTGCTCATGGGTACACCCTCCCAATGAACATTCCATAAAAGGATGATAATCAGTAATAGATCAGCTCATCTGCTGAAGACTGTACAATATGCTATTATGATTCCGTACGGTATTGATCCTTCTTGTGTGTCCAAATTGTCACTAAAAACTTGAACTCCACTAAAATCAATGCTGTGCATTTTGTCCAGAAATTTAAACCAGCTAGCAGTGGTTTTTTTATTGAGCATCACAGCGTGGCATACTGTTTAGTATGCCACGCTTATATCCATCACAGAGCATTCAATCTTTGTCGAGGCTGTGCTCCTGCAGGATTTTAACCTGCATGAGGGCAAAAACAATGGTGATGGGCATAATGCCCCACACTTTAAAGCCAACCCAGAAATCGGTAGTTTGGGTGCGCCATACCACTTCTTTGATAATAGCCAGAAACAGGAAAAATAACGCCCAGCGGAAGGTGAGGATTTTCCAGCCTTCATCGGTGAGTTTGAATGCATCCTCAAACACATAAGCCAGCAATGATTTTCCAAACAGCAAGCCCCCCAGCAGGGTAAAGCCAAACAGGGTATTGATAATGGTGGGTTTGAGTTTGATAAACAGATCATCTTGCAAATAGAGCGTCAGGCCGCCAAAAATTGCCACCACAAAGGCCGAAACCAAAGGCATAATGGCCACTTTGCGGGTCAGGAACCACGATGCAGCCAGCGAAATGGCCGTTGCGACCATGAAGGCGGCTGTGGCCTGAAAAATTCCCATCCGTGCATTCACAAAAAAGAAAATCACCAAAGGCCCCAGTTCAAGAGCGAACTTTGCCAAAGGATGCAGTTGCCGGGCTTCGGAGGTTGGTGCAGTCATGTTTCTTCCTTGAACAATACGAATACAAAAGGTTCTGGCCTAATAGCCGAGTTCCAATAAAATCATTATTTTACTGGATGAAACTCTGCGATAAAACAAGGACTTAAAGCCTGAGACAGATCATCATTTCATCTGTCTCAGGCTATCGTGCTATAAACATTTGTTTCGTCGCATATTTTTCATAAAAACAACTGCTATGCGGCCTCAACACCCACAAGGGCATTGGCAAATTCTTTGGCATTAAAAGTTTCAAGGTCTGCAACCCCTTCACCGATACCAACATAGTGTACAGGCAAGCCAAACTTTGCAGCCACCGCGACAAGAATACCGCCCCGCGCGGTGCCGTCCAACTTGGTCATGACAAGGCCAGTTACGCCTGCGGTTTTGCCAAACGCCTCCACCTGGGAGACTGCGTTCTGCCCGGTGGTGGCATCCAGCACCAGCAGCGTGGCGTGCGGCGCATCAGGGTCAAGCTTGGTCATTACGCGGCGGATTTTCGCCAGTTCTTCCATGAGGCCGGATTTGTTTTGCAACCGACCCGCGGTGTCCACCATCAACACATCGACGCCTTCGGCTTTGGCTTGTTGCAGTGCATCAAACGCCAGTCCTGCTGCATCCGCACCAAGCTTGGCACTCACAAACTGCGCGCCGGTACGGTCTGCCCATACGGAAAGCTGTTCCACGGCTGCGGCGCGAAACGTATCACCCGCCGCAATCATCACCTTTTTACCTTGCGCTGAAAATTGCGCGGCCAGCTTGCCAATGGTTGTGGTTTTTCCAGCACCGTTCACTCCAACCATGAGCAGAACAAACGGGCTTTTGGCGGTGAACTCCAAGGGCTTTTCCACCGGCTCTAGCACGTGCAAAATTTCATCGCGCACAATGGTGCGCACCGCTGCATCGTCAAGGTTGCGGTCAACGCGCTGCCGCGCAATGGTGTCGGTGATCGCCAGCGCCGTATCCATGCCCAGATCGGCTTGCAGCAGCAGATCTTCCAGCTCTTCAAGGGTGGCTGTATCCAGCCGCGTTTTGGTAAAAAGCGATGTGATGCGCTGGGTAAAGGCGGTTGAAGTGCGCGTTACGCTGGATTTCAGGCGCTGGAACCAGCCCTGTTTTTCGTGTTCATCACTCATGCTGCAAGCAACCTTTTGCCGTCATGCCCCACCACACGCAGACGCACCACAGCGCCGATATCTGCGGGACGCGCAAGCTTTATCAACGTGAAGCCTTCGGTGCGGGCAAGTTCGCCGCTTTCCACCAGCGCGTTGCACTGCCGTCCGATATTGAATGCCAGATGCCGCTGCAAGGCCTGATCGCCCTTGGCGCGCAGGCGGGCTGCACGTTCTTTGCCCATTTCGCGCGGCACCTGCGGCATACGGGCAGCGGGTGTGCCTTTGCGCGGCGAGAACGGAAACACATGCAGATGTGTCAGGCCGCAATCGTCCACACTGGCCAGCGTGTTGCGAAAGTGCATTTCGGTTTCGGTGGGGAAACCGGTGATGAAATCCGCACCGAACACCATATCAGGGCGCATCCGGCGCACATCAGCGCAGAATTTTACCGCATCTTCACGGCTGTGGCGGCGCTTCATACGCTTGAGGATAAGATCATCGCCCGACTGGAAGGAAAGATGCAGATGCGGCATCAGGCGTTCTTCTTCCGCAAAGGCGCGCATCAGATCATCATCCACTTCCACAGCGTCAATGGAAGACAACCGCAGCCGCGACAGCTCCGGCACACGGCGCAAAATCGCGCGCACCAATGCGCCCAGTTTTGGTTGGCCGGGCAAATCGGTGCCGTAACTGGTCAGATCAACGCCGGTCAGCACCACTTCATGGGAACCGCCTTCAACTAGGCGGCGCACCTGATCCACCACACCGCCCATGGGCACCGAACGGGAAGGCCCACGGCCAAACGGGATGATACAGAATGTGCAGCGGTGGTCACAACCGTTCTGGATTTGCACAAACGCGCGGGAGCGGTCACCAAAACCTTCCAGCAAATGCGTGGCGGTCTCGCGCACCGACATAATATCGTTTACCTGCACCCGTTCCACGTCATCCAGCCCGAAAGGCTGTTTCCACGTCTCGGCCTGCATTTTCTCGTTATTGCCCACAATCCGGTCAATTTCCGGCATTTCTGCAAAGGTTTCCGGCTCAATTTGTGCGGCACATCCCGTCACGACCAATTGGGCGTTCGGGTTTTCGCGGCGCAGCCGGCGAATGGTTTGGCGTGCCTGACGGGTTGCTTCCGCCGTGACTGCGCAGGTATTCACCACAATCAGGTTTTGCTGGCCGCTGGCTTCGGCGGCTTTTTTAATGGCTTCGGATTCATAGATGTTCAGGCGGCAACCAAAGGTATGGACTTCAACACTCATCACAAAGCCCTTGCAAAAATATTAGGGTTGAACGCGGCTTCATGCTCAATAGCAACAGAGCCGGTCATAAAAATATGGCCGCTTGTGGCATCCCAATCAATATCAAGCACACCGCCCGGCAGGGTTACAGCAACCCTCCGGTCAGTGCGTCCTGTGTTGGCGGCACAGACCGCGGCCGCACATGCCGCCGTGCCACACGCCAGCGTCAAGCCTACGCCGCGCTCCCACACTTTTAGCTTTAGGCTGTTGGCAGAAGTGACATGCGCGAGCGAAATATTGGCACTCTGCGGAAAAATGGGGTGATTTTCAAGGAGAGGGCCAAATTTTGCCAAGTCATGGGCTTCCACGTCATTTACCCAGAAAATAGCGTGGGGATTGCCCACATTCACCACCGAAGGCGAGTGCAGCACCGGCGCATCAATGGGGCCGGCTTGCAGCTCAATGGCGCGGGTATCGGCAAACGGTTCGCTGAGCGGAATATCCTGCCAGCCGAACCGGGGTTTGCCCATATCCACGCTCACAGTCATAAAATCCGGGCTACGGCGGCAAAAAAGCAATCCTGCACGGGTTTCCAGTGTTACAGAATCTGTGGCGAGCCGCTCCATCTCATACCATGCCACGCAGCGGGTGCCGTTGCCGCACGCGCCCGCTTCTGAACCGTCACTGTTATAAATAAGCATGAAAGCGGCAGTGGCCGGTGTGCGCGCCGGAAGCATCACCATCATCTGGTCGAAAGGTTCGCCATTCGGGTGTTCGGCAATGGCGCGCACATCATCGCGGGAAAATTTTACGGAATCATCGCGCAAATCCAGCACAATAATGGCATTGCCCAATCCGTTCATTTTCACATAAGGCTTGTTTGCCAGCGCACTCATGGCCACAACTTTCGCTTAATCTTCAGATGAAGCGCTTCATTTTAAGCGGCATCTGGATAATGAAGGCTTTGCTATACACTATTTTCTATCCAGATGCCAATATTTGGCGTGTTTTTATTCCGGCAGCGTGAATGGGCGGCTGTTGCGCAAAGCGGGAATGCGTTGCCGTGCCAGATTAACCGCCATGGGGTCAATTTCTGCCATCACCACTTCCTGCTGCAAGCCACCTTCTGCCAGCACTTCACCCCATGGGTTGACAATCAGACTGTGACCGTAAGTTTCGCGGCCATCGGCATGTTTGCCTCCCTGAGCGGCGGCAAACACGAATGCGCCTGTTTCAATGGCGCGTGCGCGGAGCAGTACATGCCAATGGGCTTCGCCGGTCTGGCGCGTGAAGGCAGAAGGGTAGGACAGGAATGCTGCGCCTTTTTGTGCCAGCGTATGCGCCAGAATGGGAAAACGCAGATCGTAGCAAATGCCCATGCCAAGCGCCCCCCATGGCAGTGCCGCAACAACGGCCTTATCACCGGGCTGATAGCCTTCCGATTCCCGCCAGCTTTCCCCGTGAGGCAAATCCACGTCAAACATGTGAATTTTATCGTAAAAAGCCTGAATATGCCCATTGGGTGCAATCAGATAGCTGCGGTTGACCAGTTTTGGCGAATTTTCCTGCCGGATTGCCAACGAGCCAATATGCAGCCATACCTGATACTCATCCGCTAAGGCGCGAAGAATTTTTAACGAGCCATCGCTGGCCTCGGTGCCTACTTCCGCAATCAGATTTTCACGATCGCGGTTCAGCACTGAAGTCATTTCTGGCGTCTGGATATAATGGGCTCCACGTCCCACGGCCTCGCGTATCAGTGCGGTGACAGTATCAATATTTTCTTCCACATTTGTGGAAGAACGCATTTGTACCAGAGCAGCAGTAAATGTTGTCATGCGGCATGTCCAAGCAAAGTATCGAGTTCGCCTTTTTCGTCCAGCGCGTGCAGATCATCACAGCCACCAATATGCTGACTATTGATGAAAATCTGTGGCACCGTGGTGCGGCCATGTGCGCGTTCAATCATTTCCGGACGGCGGTCGGGGTGTTCCAGAATGTCGATTTCTTTATAGGATTGCCCTTTTGCATCCAGCAGTGCTTTAGCCTTGCGGCAATAAGGGCAGGTGCTTTTGGTATAAATGGTAATGTCGGTCATTGTTGTTTCCTTCCTGATTGGTATTGTTTGTTTATACGCGCTCAAACACAAGCGCAAAAGTAAGCGCATCCACACGCAATGCGCCCGCATCCAGCAAAGCTTTGGCTGCGGCATTGAGTGTTGCACCGGATGTCATGACATCATCCACCAGAATCACCCGTTTGCCTTTTATATGGTGTATTTCTTTTGGCCGCACACAAAACGCTTGCCTGAGATTATCACGCCGTTGTTTGCGGGTAAGTCCCACCTGTGAGCGGGTAGCTTTCTTGCGCCTTAAAGCAACGGGGCGCGCAGATACACCCGATTCGCTTGCAAGAGCGCGGCATAATTCTGCGGATTGATTATAGCGCCGCCGCCACAAGCGAAAAGTGTGCAATGGTACCGGCACAATGACCTGTGCATCGGTAAACAGTTCTGCTCCGGCGCGGAGCATCATCCGCGCCATGGGTGCCACCAGCTCCAGATGATCGCCGTATTTTAACCGATGAACCAGCGTTCTGGCGGTGGCATCATACCGGGCAACCGCGCGAATCCGCTGCATTTTCATGGGAGCCGCAATCGCGCGGGCAGAAAGCATTCCTTGCCCTAAATCCATAGTAAATGGCGTGCCAAGATGTTCGCAATAAGGGCGTGTAATAAACTCCATGCCCTGCCAGCAGTGGAAGCACAGCGCCCCATGATCCCGCACAGGCATCTGGCAGGCCATGCAACGGGGCGGCAAAGCAACATCCAGTGCTTGCCGGAACAGCCAGCGTAAAGCAGCTGCGCTTGTTGACAGAGCTGCTCGCGGTGTCATTGCGGTGAGTTTTTCCACAACAGGCGGTTCTTTTTTATGGAAAACATCGGTTTAAAATTTCCGGTTAAGTGATCGTCAACGCTCATGGGTAAAAATGGCGCCTGCACACGAACATTTATAAACCATTTTAATCCGTGTAAAAGAGTCATGCTGGGTAATCTAATGATAAAGTTGTGGCGTTGCATCCGTGGGGTAGTTTCACTGGTATGCATTATGAGTCTTGCATGGCTTTTGGGGAGTAGCGTTTCCGCGTGGGCGCAGACTGCGCCCCTTGCGACGAGCACTGCAAAGGGTTCGCAAAGTGGCTTGCCAATCCCGCGCTTTGTCAGCTTGAAATCCGGCGAGGTCAATGTGCGCCGTGGTCCCGCGCGGGATCATGAAACCGCGTGGACATTCAAGCGCGAAGGTCTGCCCGTAGAAATCACCGCGGAATGGGATACATGGCGGCGTATTCGCTATGCGGATGGTTCGGAAGGCTGGGTGTTTCATGGGCTGCTTTCCGGCAGACGCATGGCTATGGTTGCCCCGTGGTCAAAGGACGAGAAGCACCCCATCCGCGCACAAAGCAATGCGGAAGCGCGAATCGTTGCCTATCTTGAGCCTACCGTTATTGGCGCTATAAAGCGTTGCAATGGAAAATGGTGCCAGATTGAAGGCAGAGGTTTTGAAGGCTGGATCGAGCAAGGACAGGTCTGGGGTGCATACCCGAATGAAGTGATCGAGTAGCTTTTTTTAAGCCGTTTTTACCGCTCTGTCCTTTCCCGCAAGTAGCTTGGGCTGTGCGGGATTTTGCATGTAAATAAGCAATATCATGACCTTGCTCGCCACGTTATTAGCGGTCTCCTTTATTGCCGCCACCCTGCTGCCTGCGCAGTCCGAACTGCTGCTAGCAGGTTTGGTGATCAAGCAAACTCACCCCATCATTATGCTTGTGGCCGTTGCCAGCATGGGCAACACGCTGGGCTCAATAGTCAATTGGTGGCTCGGCCGACAGGTGGAGCGGTTGCGGCATCATCGGCGGTTTCCCGTATCACCCGCAATGCTGGAACGCGCACAACGCTGGTACAAGCGCTATGGCCTGTGGAGCCTTTGGCTCTCATGGGTGCCGGTTATTGGCGACCCGCTGACCGTGGTGGCCGGTGTTATGCGCGCACCGCTGCTCACCTTTACACTCATTGTGGCGACGGCCAAAACCGTGCGTTATGCAGTGGTGGCCTATGCCGCGCTCAAAGGCGCAGCGCTTTAAAAATCGCTGGCAATGCCTTTGATCTCCCAATCGCCATACCGCACCGGCTCTTTGCCACCACGGCCATCAATCTCGCGTGCTTGCGCCAGCGCGGCCGCATGACGGTCAATCTCTGCACGCCGTTCAGCCGCTTCTTTTAAGGCGCGTTCAGCGGCAGGGGTTAGAAGGGTTCGCGAAGATGAAACGTTCCTGTCGGTATTCTGTGCTGTATTTTCGTCAACCATGCTCTATCACTTTTCATCAAAAAACGCTTGAATAGTGCCTACACCATCAACATATAGTGTCGAGCAAAACATTACAACCGCAAGGAAACCGCAATGAATTATATGAGAACGGTCATTCTGCTTGCAGCCATGACTGCCTTGTTCATGGGGGTCGGCTTCCTGATCGGCGGTAAGGGCGGATTGATGATCGCTTTTGTCATTGCTGCGGGCATGAACGTCTTCAGCTTCTGGAATTCCGACAAAATGGTCTTGCGGATGTATGGTGCGCGCGAAGTGAACGCACAGTCCGCACCCCAATATTACGGCATGGTGCAACGTCTTGCGGCACAGGCCAATATGCCGATGCCGAAAGTTTACATTATGGAAAACCCGCAACCCAACGCGTTTGCCACAGGACGTAACCCGCAAAACGCCGCCGTTGCCGCCACCACCGGCCTCATGCAGCAGCTCAATGCCGATGAGCTCGCGGGGGTTATGGCACACGAATTAGCACACATCAAGAATTACGATACCCTCACCATGACCGTTACCGCCACCTTGGCCGGTGCCATTGCCATGCTGGCCAATTTTGCCATGTTTTTTGGCGGCAACCGTAACAACGGCGGTATCGGCATTGTTGGCACCATTGCTCTGATGATTCTCGCGCCCTTGGCCGCCACTGTGGTGCAGATGGCCATTTCCCGGTCACGGGAATATGAAGCAGATAAGCTGGGCGCGGAAATCTGCGGTCAGCCGTTGGCTTTGGCGAGCGCACTGCGCAAAATCTCTTCTGGAGCAAAACAGATTGAAAACCATGAGGCAGAAGGAAATCCGGCAACAGCACATATGTTTATTATCAATCCTTTGTCGGGTGCGCGCATGGATAATCTGTTCTCCACCCATCCCAATACCGAAAACCGCATCAAAGCGTTGGAAAGTATGGCAGGCATGTCGCTCCAGAACGCACCGCGCACAACACAACAACCGTGGACACAGAAGGAGCCCCCACGCAACAATCCATGGGAATAAAAGCTTACAGCCGGATTATTTTCCGAACTGGGTGGCTTCCACCAGAATTTCACCAACCATTGTGCCTAAAGCCACACGCCATGGAGCCAGCAGATTTTCTCCTTCTATCGGCGCGAACCAAGCTTCAATATTGCGGTTATTCTCCATATATTTTACTTGTTTGCGTTCTGAGCGATGCCCGGCAATCGGCTTGTACCGTACCTTGCATACCAGAACGGAGCCCTCATACCCTCTGACGGTTTTGATTTTTTCTGTGCGTGAATAAGTGAGCACCAGATCAAACCGCTCCGAACCTTCAAAAATTGGCAAGGTGCGGTTGCATTGGGAAGGATCCAGTGCAGGTTTTCCATTCAGCACAGGCATGAGCATTGCGCTGATAGGATCCACGACATGCCGTTTGTGTTCGGCGGTAAGCGGAACAGTATCAGGGCGTTTACGGGCGGGCGGAGAAAGAGCAGCTGCACGCACTGTGCCGCCAGCCATAGCAATGCGAATTTTGTTTTTACGCCCTTTGGCATCCTGGGTGTCGATGGCAGCGCTGGTGGCGTGGCTGATGGGCGCACGCACTGTTCCCAATGATTTTGCAGAAACCGCAAATCCGAGACCAGAGGCCGCAACATCAGCGACATACCGCGCATTGGGCTGGAATGCCACTTTTAATGAGCCTGTAGCAATCCCCATGGGAAGATAAGAAAGCCGGATGCGGTATTGTGCTTCAAAGTTTTCTGTGGCTGCCATTGCTGTTCCGCCGGAAGCGCCAAGAAAAGCCAGAAAAAAAGCTATCCGCATGGGTGTTCTCACAATAAAATCCTCAAATCTGTCAGAAAGGAATAGATAAGCATATATTGAATGCTTTTAAAGGCCGTATCATGGCTTTTAAAGCACGGTTGTGTCTGAAAGAGTTACATTCGGAAAGGCGCGGGTGCCTTCTTTTACCAAATCACCCGATGCGGGCGTATCCCAAGTATATCCCACCACTGCGCCGCGGGTTGCATTGGCCACCGTATTGCTGCGAATAACCGCCATACCTGCCCCCTGTACCACTGTAACCGCAATACCCACCTGTGCATCCCGAATCAGGTTGCCAGTTGCCGAAACATCCCGAAGATAAGGTCCATAGCCAAGATTGATTCCCGCAAATGCGGCCGTTTCAATTACATTGCCCGTAACGGCCGCATCGGCTTCTGCGCCAATGCCAATGCCATACGTTTCTACTCCGGTTTCAGGATCGGGGCGGCGGAAAAGATCGCGCACCAGATTGCCACTGCATACCCCAAGACGTCCTCCCTCATTGAAGTTTGTCATGGAAATACCGGACGCTGCGCGGTCAATCATATTGTTGGAAACCACAGCGCCAGAAAAGCCGAACTCGACGAAGATGGCCATCTCACCCATTTCGCGGATTGAATTACCAAGAATCTGCACATTTTCGGTGGCATTGGCGCGTACTGCAGAAAAGGTACACCGGCGTATAATGTTGTTTGCAATAACCACGCCACCGGCGCGAAAGACATTGATAGCATTACCGTTCTGACCAGAGCCGCCACTATCGGCGCGGATATTATCAATCCGGTTGCCCTGAATGAGCGTGCCATCATCCCCCGGATTGGAACGCCAGACCAAAATACCGTTGTTGGCGCAATCGTGAATCACGTTTTCCGTTATCGAAAGTTTGCGGGAATCACGCGCAAACAAAGCAGCAAAACGAGCGTTGTCTATATGACACTCCCGCACACGACCACCACACACCTCAAGAGCGATGCCATGGCCACCGCTTCCTGTAATGCGGCACTCCTCAAGAATCACCTCATTCACGTTCTGGCAAGCCAGCAATGCACCCCCGTTGGGCAAAACCCGATTCTCTCCGTCTAAGGCGAGATGGGAGAATCGCACCAATGCGCTGTTCTCCGCGACAAAAAGCGGAGCAGGACTTGCACCAACAAGGCGGGTGCGCCCCATGCCCGCACCAATGAGGCTTGCACCATCGGGCATTTTTACCTGCGCCACTTTATAAACACCGGCAGGTAAAAACAAACTGCGCCCTTGTTGTGTGGCCGTGGCCAACGCTTTTTCAAGCAGTTCGGTTTGATTGTCAGGGCTGTTTGGTTTGAGTTTAAGAGTGGTAGCATCAAGAGCGCCAGCACTTTGAGCATAAGCATGGGAAGAGGCAGCAAGGCCGATAGCCGTTATCAGAGAGCCTTGCATCAGGAAACGCCGTGTGATCATTTTTCTTGCCTCCTGCATGGACGGTTCTCTTGCAGATTTACCTCTCAGGTAACTTGACGCAAGGGGGTAATGTGTTTATACATCCATCAAATTGAATTTTATTTTGGAACAGTGCCTGACCAAGACTTAATGGTTCAGGTAGTTATCCATTTCAAAGAGAGTGAGGGCACTGCAATGGCGCGGCGCTGTGAATTAACTGGTAAAGCTGTACTGTCCGGCAATTTGGTCAGCCATTCGAACCGTAAAACCCGTCGCCGGTTTTTGCCAAATCTATGCCACGTTACACTGGCATCAGAAGTGCTGAATCAATCCTTCCGCCTGCGCATTACGGCACATGCACTGCGTACCGTAGAGCACCGCGGCGGTCTTGATTCCTTCCTGCTCAAAGCAAAAGAACTGGAACTTTCCCAGCACGCTCGTGAATTGCGCCGCGCTGTTTCCAAAGCATCAAAAGCAGAGCAAGCGGCTTGATCTTGCCTACCAGATAGAACATTGTTCCATCTGATAAAATGCCAAAAAAAACAAAAAAGTAGAATATTTTTATTCTGCTTTTCTTTTATGCAAGAAACAGACGGTAGCGATTTTGCTGCCGTTTTTTTTATGGATAAATTTCAGATAGTGACTTTTAGCTCTAGCCGGGGCTCCAAATTTGATCGCGGTCGTGCTCGACGATTATACCGCCAAGTAGCGCAACGAGCGCGCGGCGGCACTGTTTGATGCCAATTTCGGGTCGCTGTTGAAACGAGTGTGTGGATGCCCTTTTCTTGTGGCGAGCTTGCGAAATCGGAATAATGCTTTCATTGACTTAGAATGGTTTCGATTAGTAATTTTACATGAGACACTATAATTTTTTGTTTTTACGCAATTTTAGCTTCGCTGACCGTAGCTTTCGCGGAGCATTAAATATCGGATTCACTTTTGCTGAAATTGATACAAGAAAAAAGCATCGATAGGGTCATCACACATGTGACCATACCGATGGATTGAAAAAGATAATGATTTTATCTTAGCCAGACTATATCTATTGATTAATTTTTGGATCAACAATCACCACAGCTAAAAATACTTTTCAGCAATCTAAAGGTTTATAACAATAAAAATACCCCAGAAGATGACGTCGCCAGCGTGGAAATAAAACACTCTCCATGGTAATCAATTATTTTTTTGATGCTCTCTTCTTGCTCTTTTTTACAATACTGTTGACTGATTATTTAGTGGCATCAACGCAAATTTATTTATCTTTTTTGGAAGGCTCGGAGCCTTCTTCATTATATAAGTCCCAGTTTAGCCGGTTTTCAGAAGAGCCGTGTTTGCCGGGCGTTTCTTTGAAGTGATCGTACATTTCTTGTTGCGTTTCAATAAAAGATTCATCATCGTTCAGCTCTGAGCGGCCATCGTGATACATGTAGTACCGCGCAAACTCAAATTTATCCATAGCGCCATCGCGCAGAAATCCATCGGATCCAATATCATCAAGCGTGGCATTTTCTTGTTTATTAATTTTTTTGATGGTCGGATCACCACGAATGTCATCAATAAACATAGTAAGCAGCATAGCGGGAAGAAAGAGCAAGGCTCCTGCTCCCATGAGAGCTCCTCCCACAACACCACCCACCATCATTCCAACACCCATACCAACGGTAGCTGCAATGCTTGTGGCGGCATTTGCGGCACCAAGGCCAACCGATACATCATCGCCATTTTTTAAACCTTGTTCAATTTGTTGTCCTGCAAACAAAGCTCCACCGATGCCAGCAACAACAATCCCTCCGATGCCCAGCATCCCTCCAAGTCTCATGAAAGAAGCGGCTTTTCCTGCCGTTGCTGCCGCAGAAACACCATTAGCATTCAGCCTTTGAGCCATGGTATTAATGCCAAGTATCCGTGATGGTAAAGAAGCAGATGCGGTTCCCATCTGACTGGCAACTTTGCCCATGTAAACTGATTGCGCATATTTTGCACCACCATAAGTAACACCTGCACCGCCTGCCGTCATAAAAGAGCTTCCGCTTTTTGTCCACGGATCTTGATGTTTGGACATAAATCCGGCAATACCCATCCCCATCATACCCAAGCCGAATAACATGGAGCTGGCGGTTTGCATACCATTTGTGACCATAGAACGGGGGGTGTTGAGAATACCATCAGCCTTATCAAGACCCGCAAAACTGGGAATATACTTTTTAATAATTGAATTGGAGTATTTTACTCCGGCTTGCGCCATACCATATGCTGCTTGCACCCCACCCCCTGCCATCATGAGGGCATCACCGGCTTTACTGAGCCGGTATCCGTGTTCATGGGCAAAACTGGCTTTTACGGCATTCTGATTCTGCTGCGACATCATTAATCCAAATACAATCTCTTGAAGACCCATCGCGATATTCATCCCCCAATGGTTCATCATTTTTTCCATTTTCTGTTGTTTCAGATCTTTTACAGAAATATCGGATTGCTTTTCAGAAATTTGATGCGGATTATTTTGGCTGTCTTGTGCGCCTGCGCCATTGTCCGGCATGAAAGGTTCAATTAATTTTTTGGTTTTCTCTCCCAGCATAAAATTATTTTGCATTTCAGGAATGATGTTTGTTTCCAGAGTAGCCATCCGCTCGCTGGCGGTGGTGCCAATTTTATCCGCTCCCCCAAATCCCTGATAAAGGGCGGCAGCAATATTTGTCATGCTAACAATCTTGGCCGTATGATTGGAATTGCCCAACACAATAAGCATGGTTTTTAATGCGGTTTCATCTTCGCCGTTGAGTGAGCCTTGTTTTACCAAACTATCTACAAACGCTATTGAAGCATCCGTTGCATCAAGGTTGGGATTTTCTTCCGAATATGTAATAAAGTCGGCAAGATATTTTTCCATTTTTTTGGTATTGGCATCACTGCCAAGATATTTTTGCAACGCGATAAGAGTTGGGTCTGTAATATTATCGGTTACCTCGAAAAGCTGTTTGATCCCATCAACAGTGTTGGATGTCACATCAGCACGCGCCTGATCTTTAACATCCGCGGGGATGGATTTAGGATCCTGCAATTGCCTTTCAACAAGGTTGGTTGTCATCGACGCTGTGATTTTAGCCTGAATAGTTTGCGCCTGCTCAGGCATTAAAGTCATAATGGTGGCAAACATACCTTCTGTTGCTTGCCCGACAGCCTCTTCATTGCCGCTTAAGCGTAAATCAGTCAGAGCATTAATAAAATTTGGGTCGTTAATTTGATCGTCAATTTTCTTCACTAATGCGGTTTTATCCACATGAATGGCTGCTGTTTCCATAACAGTTTTAGAAATATCAGTGGAAATAGGTTCTTTAGCAAACAAATCCTGCAGGGCATTTTCAAGTTTCGGCCCATTTATCATTTCTGCCATATCGTTCGATGTCAATTTCATATATTTTGGCTGGTCGTTTTTATCCTTTGCGTGCTTACGGACAGTCCAGCTTGATGTTTTAACATCTTCAATATACGGAATAATTGCCATGCCATCGAGAAGCAGATTTTGATGACCAAGATACCGGATTAATTGATAACGGGGATCATCTTTTTTAAGGCTTCCGCTCGCATAAAGCGCTCCATATTCTGAGAGCACTTTTGATATTGATGCAGAATATAATGTTTTAGGCTTGCCATCACTGTCTTTAATTGTGGTTGGCACCTCATTGATATTAAAGCTGTTGCGATCCGGAAGATTGTATTTCTCCCACACGGTATCAATGTCTTTATTGGTTTTTTCTTTGAAATGGTTCATCGCCATGTTGAAGAGATAAGGATCATCGGCACTTGTCACAACAATCTTTTCGCCAGTATCTGTGGTAAAACGCATTACCCCTTGGCCAAATTCATTTTGCTTGCTGGTTTCAACAATGGTTGGATTGTGATCACCGTCATTTGCTCTGCGGTATCCTTCTGCCAGACTTTTATTCAATCCTGACAAATTCTTTTCGATACCTTCAACGATAGCAAAATCTTGCGGGTTAAAATCCCGCGAAATTGTGTACTTCTTATCCTGATAGGTAAAGTGAATAATCCCATTTTCTTTTGAATCGCGGGCATCAATATCGGTAATATTTGTATGAAATTTTTTGTCTTTCATTGCATCTTCGGTGAACACTTTATCCGAAGGCAATAATAATTTTCTATCCTCAGATTCGAGAATATTTTTTAGCTTTTCTTGCTTCTCTTCCGATAAGTTTTGGAAGGCGTCATTGTTAGCAATACTCTTCATTAAAGGAAGAGGATTGATATTTTGGTATTTTTTTGCGAGATCTTCCGGTATGGGTTTCCCGTCTTTTTGCAAATTATTATATTCTGTAAGAATGTCCGCATCTTCTTTGCTGAGCTGTTCAGGAGAAACAAGATATTTTTTATCCCCAACAACAACTGCATAACAAATAGTACCAGGCTGCCCGGTAACAGGATCAATACCACCGTTTACAGGTACAATATCCGCTTTTTCGGTTAAAGAGAGAGGTGGCGTTTTTGCATCTGCCCACTTATATCCTTGTAAAAGATAGGAATTAACTGTACTCAGTCCTTCTTTGCGCTGGAGCATTCCTTCAAAATAAAAAGGTGCAAGACGTTCGGCCACAACCATCTTGCGGCCATCTTTGGTTGTAATTTTAATAATGCCTGTACGACTGTCTGTGAGCTGAGGCTCACTTGGATTGGCCCGCTCACTTGAGTTGTCAACTTCAATACTTGCAATATCCCAATATTGGACAGGAGCGCTGGAATTACTGACAAGTTCATAGCCATCTTTGCGCAATGCCTCCACGCGATCTTGGTGCGCCTGAGGTGCTTTCATAAACTCGTTAACGCCCTGAATATGGGCATACAGATCAGGATTATCATTAGCAGTAACAGAAATTTTTTCTCCGGATTTTAATTCATAACCTGTAACGCCATACTGCATTCCATCTTCCCAACCTGCACGTTTCACATCACGCACATCAGGAAAATCTGTCGTATCCGCTTTTGCAGGTTTGTATCCACCTTCTTTGAGAACGTCGACTTGCTGTAAAACAGTAAAATGTTTACTAAAATTTTGAAAAATATCAGGAGTCTTTATGCTGGAAACAGCATATTTCTTGTTTTCATCCGTAGTCAGAAGAATAATCTTGCTGCCATCTGACAAAGTCATTTGCTTGATGTGCCGCAATTGATCAAGAGGGGGAGCGCGATTGGCATCCTCTAAAATACCATATTCCTTTGGCACCTCTTTGAAAGCATCCGCATGAGCCTTTTCTGAAACCGCATCACGCAAAAACAACAGTTTTTCATATACAGCCGGATTTAGAGCTTGTAAGACAATCCCCTTACTTCCTTTATTGGTTTCATAAACCAATACTCCGGGCTGAGGTTCCTTTAGCTGATCAACAGAATTAAAGCCATGAATATCGGGTAAGGAATCTTCGCTCGTTTTTAATTCATGTTCGGGATATTGCTCCAAAATTTGGCGCGCGTTATAAAACGTCACCACATCCTGATACATTTTAGGATTAACAGACTGTTCAACGTAATACTTTTTGCCATCTTTAAGGGTAAAGCGAATACGAGAATTCCCGGCAGATTGTTCTGGCGCATTGATCTCTTCAAAATTTTCAAATGCCGCAGCGCTCTCCGTGCTTTTTACGGCAACTGCCTTTTCTGTTTTTTCCTGAGAATGAGGTTTTGTCGCAGGAACATTGGACGCTTCTTCTTTGCTGACATCATCAGTATTTTCTTCCGAATCTGCACTTTCAATGTCATCCAGATCAAAGTCCCCACCGCCTCCGATGCCCCCCCTCTTGTTTTGAGTTATAAGAGAATCATCACTGTTTTCGCTTTTTAGCAAAACTGGAGCAGCAAGGGACGAAGAATTCGTTTTTTCGGGGAGTATCGATAGGGAAGCGGCCTTGATACATTTTGTAAATACAGCGTTTTCTGTAGCTGAATTAGGGGTGCCTGACACAGCTAAATCGCTTCCTGCCCCTTTATTTTTAGCTACTGATTCCAACATACCATGACCCTTACACAGTCTTAACAAGATATTAAATAATAACTGATTACTGGCAAAGAAGTCAAATACAATAGTAAAAATACATTAATTGGAAAAATATTGTTTTTCCAGTGGTTTGAAATAAAAATTGATCAGTCTAAGACAGACTTTAAATATTATAAGAAATATTATATTTTATTGGTTAATGCAGCTAGGGAACGACAACAATAAAGGGGCAATTATCACTAGAAAATGGATGAGGCTCTTTACGTTTATAGCAATGTGCGTTGGCGCATGGCCGCAGAAAGTGTTCCTTCATCCAGATAATCAAGCTCTCCCCCAACCGGCACACCGTGTGCTAATCGGGTTAGTTTTACATCGAATGGCGATAGTAAATCTGAAATATAATGCGCAGTTGCTTGGCCATCGACTGTTGCATTCATGGCCAAAACAACTTCCGCTATCTTGCCTTCGCTAACACGCGCCACAAGCTGTTTCAGGTTCAGATCATCAGGCCCTTTACCGTCCAGCGGCGACAACACGCCACCAAGAATATGATACCGCGCTTTGAGCGCATCGGCGCGCTCCAGAGCCCACACATCCGCAATATCTTCCACAACAATCAACAGCGCATCATTGCGCGTTGGATCCGTACATAAAATACACGGATCACACGTATCGGCATTACCGCAGGTGGAACACACTTTTACACGCGCGTAAGCATCTGCCATTGCGGCTGCCAAAGGGCCGAGTAAAGGCTCTTTTTTTCGCAGCAATTGAAGTGTTGCACGGCGCGCCGAACGCGGCCCCAACCCCGGAAGGCGGGAGAGCAATTGTATCAGGCGCTCAATTTCAGGCCCTGTGATTGCACGGGTCATTGCTCGGCTCAGCCCTTGAGAAACATCATTATTTTAGAACAAATTCATGCCGGGAGGCAGTGGCAAACCTGCGGTAACCGCTTGCAGTTTTTCCTGCGCAACCTGCTCTGCCTTGCGGCGCGCATCCGCATGTGCGGCCACAATCAGATCCTGAACAATATCTTTTTCTTCCGCGCGCAACAGCGAAACATCAATATCAATGTTTTTCAGATCCCCCTTCGCAGTGAGGGTCACGGTCACAACGCCCCCACCTGCTACGCCGGTAACCTCAATCTGATCCAGCTCTGCTTGTACTTCAGCCATTTTTGACTGAACTTCCTGAGCCTTTTTCATCAATCCCATAATATCGCGCATGTTATTTTCCTTTTAAAAATTAAAGCGATGTATCGTCGTCCGAAAGCTGCGCTGGCAGCTCTTCCATGGCAGGGGGCAGTGTCTGGCGCACATTGACAATTTTAATGCCAGGAAATTTTTGAAAAATATCCTGCATCTGCGGATGCTGCTCAACTCCGCTGCGCAGTTGTTGTTCTTTGCGCTCGTTCTGGCTTCGTAAACTTTCCTGCCCCTCATCACGGGAGACCACAACAATCCAGCGGCGCTTTGTCCATTGGGAAAATTTATTCTGGATGTCCATAGATAAATTTGGCGAAGCCTTCTGCGAAGGACGAAACTCCAGCATCCCGTCTTCAAAACGGACGAGATGGACATCTTGTTCAAGCGCCAACTTTAGCAGCATATCCCGATTTTGCGCGGCAAGCGCGGGCATATCTTCAAACCGCGCAACGCGCACAACAGTGTCAACGTCCGGTACAACCTGTTCCACCGCCGGCGGCGAAGGAAGGGGTGCAGAAACAGTCGCAGGGGCGGGCGCAAGCGCCAACGCAGCATTGGAGCGCATCGCGCCAACGGAAGCCATCGGCGCAGGAGAGGGATTGCGTGCTGGCGCGGGGGATCCCGCAGGTACAGATGCAACGCCGCCGGAAGAACCCAACGTGCGCAACAATTCATCGGGAAAGGGTAAGTCTGCCGCGCAAGCCAGCCGCACCAGCACCATATCAGCGGCCTGTGCCGGCTTGGGTGCGTTCTGCACTTCCGTAATGCCTTTGAGCAGGATTTGCCACGCCCGCGCCAGAACGCGCTGGGAAAGCTGTGGTGCGGCTTCCCGTGCATGGGTTGCCTCTGCCTCCGTGATGGAGGGGTCTTCGAGCGCCGCCGCTGTCAGCTTTACCCGCGTAACGTAGTGAATATATTCGGCCAGATCTGAGAGCGTTGTTGCCGCTTCTGCGCCATTGTCATAAAGATCGCGAAAAAGTGTAACAGCCTCGGCAGCTTGTCCACGCATAACGGCATCAAACAGTGCTACAATCCGGCCACGGGAAGAAAGCCCCAGCATTCCGCGAACAGCATCGGCAACAACATGCCCACCGCTGTGCGCAATCGCCTGATCCAGAATCGACAGGCCATCCCGCACAGAACCTTCGGCAGCACGAGCAACCAGTGCCAGCGCTTCATCTTCAGCAGCAATGCCTTCCGCACTGACAATGTTGCGCAAATGACGTGTCAGAAGCGCAGCATCCACCCGCCGTAGGCTGAATCGCTGACAACGGGACAAGACGGTTACCGGCACTTTGCGAATTTCGGTGGTTGCAAAAATAAATTTTACATGGGGGGGCGGTTCTTCAAGCGTTTTTAAAAATGCATTGAATGCCTTGTCGGAGAGCATATGCACTTCATCGATAATATAGACTTTATACCGCGCGGAAACGGGGGCATAGCGGACACCTTCGAGAATTTCCCGCACATCATCAATCCCTGTGCGGGAGGCGGCATCCATTTCCAGTACGTCCGTATGGCGGGATTCCATGATGGCAGCACAATGCGCACCCATTTGCGGCATATCCACAGTGGGAGCAGACACCACGCCCGGAATTTCATAATTGAGCGCCCGCGCTAAAATACGTGCGGTTGTGGTTTTGCCAACACCGCGCACGCCCGTAAGCATCCAGGCCTGTGCGATCCGTCCCGATGCAAAGGCATTGGTAAGGGTTTGGACAAGCGGCTCCTGACCAATCAGTGTATTGAAATCGGTGGGGCGGTATTTACGGGCAAGAACCTTATAGCCTTCAGGAGAAGCTTGCGGTGCTGATGGAAGCGGTGAATTGCCCATGGTGCTCCTGTAATGCTAGCAAGGAGTGAGGAGACAAAAACTCCATCAGGAACAGAAGTGGAAGGCCAGCAACAAACCCGCAGAATCTCACCTGGGCTGCTTCCTTCCGGATCTGACCCTTTGGGCAAGCCAAACGCCTTGCACCAACCTTCCGGTTTCTATATGAGCATTTTAAAAGGAATTTGCAACAGGGGTTATCTGTTTTTCACGCAATACTTTGCATATCGAGCACCTTTAAAAGGGGATAAACAGCCATGAATAGCACACAATTTGCGCTCAATGCGCGTCTGGAGGCGGATACCTTTTCGGTATGTGATCTTGCGCTGTGCCGTGTAAGGTTGATGAATGACAGCCGTTTTCCTTGGCTTATTCTGGTGCCAAGGCGCGCTGCCGTGACGGAAGTGTTCGAGCTTTCTCCCGCAGAACGCAACCAACTTATGGAAGAATGCGCCCATCTTGCCCAGAAATTAAAAACACTGACCGGCTGCGATAAAATCAATATCGCCACACTGGGCAACAGCGTTTCGCAGCTGCATGTGCATATTATAGCACGCTTTAAAAATGACCCTGCATGGCCTAATCCCGTATGGGGTTATGGAAATTCACAGGAAATTATACCCTCTTCTAAAAATGAATTCATTGCTAATATATTGAAAAATATAGATATTGAGTGTGTTGTGCCGCAATAATCCGGTGGGGTATTAAAAAAAATCTTGGAAAGTAGGCTAAGAACCGCTAATGTTAAGAATGTGGTCAGGTTATACGTTATAGCCCAACAATTGGAATTTAAACGCTGACAACTTGAAGAGATTGTGCGTTCCGGTAGTTTTCAAAACACCTTGTGCATGTTTTCAGATATTTATTTCACACGGTATCTGTAAAATATTTCGCTTCTGGTTGTAAGAGTTGTCTTTGCAAGACTTTCTCAAGACGTTTTAAATCCAGCCGCTTTGTTCTTCACAACGCCTTTAATTTAGGAATGCATTTTTACCAACTGCACTGATTGGCACAGAAAAAAACAAGCTGCACATCGTCCATCTCTAAAGTGCATTTATGCCTGAAGGATGGTTTATCCATTTACACACTGCATAGACCATTCTAATCGGAACATGTGGTGACATTTATAATCGCCCTTACTTGCAAAGATCGGATCTCATGAGGCCAGGACCAATGAAGCGTCCACGCGGACGCAGCCAAAGCAACCCAATGAATCGGCGCGGCCACGGCAATATCAGCCGGAACTATGAATCAAACGGCCCCGATATTAAAGTGAGGGGAACAGCCCCTCAGATTGCTGAAAAATACACACAGCTGTGGCGTGATGCCCTGTCTTCCGGCGATATGGTGGGTGCAGAAAATTATCTGCAACACGCAGAGCATTACAACCGCATAGTCGCTTCATTCCAGCCTGTGCAGAACCAGCAGCCCTACCAGCGCAGCGAAGAAGACCGCGCCGATGACGGGGAAGCCTCAGAAAATGCCGAGGCAGGCGCGCAGCCAGAAGAACGCGATACATCCCATCGGCAAGAGCGTGGAAACAACAATCAGAACCGATACAACAATCACCACGATTCCGCGCCGCGCGAACACCGTAACGAAAATAGGGATTACCGCGGTTCACGGGATAACCCTCGGTATGATAACCCGCGCTATAACGGCGATAATCCGCGCTACAGCCGCGATAACCGTGAACGGGATAATCGCCCGGATTACCGTCAACCGCGCGAACAGCGCCCTCCGCAGCACATGGAAGATGGCGTTGCTGTGCCGCAATCCGCTCCCGCACAAGAGGTGCGTCAGCCTTCTGCGGATGCGCACCAGAACGAACAGCGCCAGAATAACCGTCCACGCTACCCGCGTGAGCAAGGTGAAAACCGGGGATCGCGCCAACGCTTGCCGCGTCCGCGCTATAACAACCAGAATGATGATGCCGATGTGGGTGAATTGCCCTCTTTCATTACAGGTGGATCAACCTCTGCTCTACCAGGCAATTCTTCTGCGGCGCAAACTGCACCGGTTCCTGTAACCCCTGTTACACCGCTGTCTGTTGTGCCAGACCATAGCGAGCCCAAGGCGCCCACCCCTGTTGAGGAAGCCGCAGCAGCCCCGGCACCCCGCCGCCGGACAACCCGTACACGGGTGGCCAGCGATGATGCGGCAGAGGTCGCAAAAGAAAAGCCAGCGCCCCGCCGCCGTGCAGCCCCCCGCAAAGAAAACATCGAAGCAGAGTAACGTTCTTTTCTGTTTTATGAAAAATGCGTGTTGCGAAAGCTTTGTAAGACACAAGCGCCAGAACGGAGTTATTCCTTCTGGCGCTTCGTGTATCCAGGAAACAGACATTAAAGATAACGGTGCGCTTGCAGTCTAAAGCCATGTTCTTTATGGATATTGGCTATAGTCGAGGAGGTTTGGTTCATGAAAATCGCAATGGTTGGAGCAGGATATGTCGGGTTGGTATCGGGTGCTTGCTTTGCGGATTTCGGCCATGATGTCATCTGTGTGGATAAGCTGGCAGAAAAAGTCCATTCCTTACAGCGTGGAGAAATTCCCATTTATGAGCCTGGCCTTGACGCATTGGTGCAAAGCAATATTGCGGCTAAACGGCTTTCCTTCTCCACGGATTTGACGCAAGCTGTTGTTGAAGCGGATGCGGTGTTCATTGCGGTTGGTACACCGGCGCGGCGCGGGGATGGCCATGCGGATTTAGGATATGTCTATGACGCTGCGCGAGAGATTGCACGCGCGATTAAGAAATTTACCGTTGTCATAACAAAATCGACGGTTCCGGTCGGTACCGGGGATGAAGTGGAGCGGATTATCCGTGAGACCAACCCCGATGCCGATTTTGCCGTTGTATCCAACCCTGAATTTTTGCGGGAAGGGGCTGCTATCAACGATTTCAAGCGCCCTGATCGTATTGTAATCGGCCTGAATGATGAGCGGGCGCGCGCAGTAATGACGGATATTTATCGCCCGCTTTATCTCAATCAGGCGCCTTTATTGTTTACCTCGCGCAGCAGTTCGGAACTGATTAAATATGCGGCCAACGCCTATCTGGCGATGAAAATCACATTCATTAACGAAATTGCGGATCTGTGTGAGAAAGTGGACGCAGATGTGCAAGATGTCGCACGCGGTATCGGTCTTGACGGCCGTATTGGAGCGAAGTTTTTACATGCAGGCCCCGGCTATGGCGGTTCGTGCTTTCCCAAGGATACGCTTGCACTCACAAAAACCGCGCAGGATCACGAAAGCCCCATCCGGCTGGTAGAAGCAACCGTGGCAATCAATGACAATCGCAAGCGCGCCATGGGGCGTAAAGTGATTCAGGCGGCTGGAGGACATGTACGGGGCAAAAAGGTTGCCATTCTTGGGCTGACATTCAAACCCAATACGGATGATATGCGCGATAGCCCAGCCATTACCGTCATCCAGACGCTGGTTGATGCGGGTGCGCAGGTCTGCGCCTATGATCCCGTTGGTATGGATAATGCCAGAGAAGTGATTGCCGGTATTGATTATGCCCAAAGCGCCTATGATGCGGCGCGTGATGCGCATGTCCTTGTCATTGTAACCGAGTGGGATCAATTCAGGGCGCTTGATCTCAAGCGGTTGAAGTCACTGATGAAAGATGCTGTATTGGTTGACCTGCGCAACATTTATCCCAGCCATGAAGCGCGAGAACACGGCTTTCATTACACCAGCATCGGAAGACGCTAAAGTGGGCATATGCATTATTTTATAACCGGAACAGCGGGCTTTATCGGCTTTCACCTTGCGCTCCGCTTGCTGCGGCAGGGGCATAGTGTTGTCGGTTTTGATGGCATGACCGCCTATTATGATGTGCGGTTGAAAGAATTGCGTCATTCTATTCTGCAACAGTTTTCAGGCTTTACACCTGCAATCGGGATGCTGGAAGACCACAAAGCATTGGAAAAAGCCGCAGCCATTGCCCCACCGGATGCCCTTATTCATCTGGCTGCACAGGCGGGAGTGCGTTACAGCCTGGACAATCCAGCAGCGTATATTTCTTCCAATCTGAATGGTTCATGGAATGTGCTGGAGCTGGCGCGGCAACTTAAACCGGCACATCTTTTGCTGGCTTCCACATCTTCGGTTTACGGGGCAAATGAAACAATACCTTTTGCCGAGAAAGACCGCGCCGATGAACCTTTAACGCTTTATGCTGCAACAAAGAAATCCATGGAAGTGATGGCGCATTCTTACGCCCATCTGCATAAAATCCCCACTACGGCATTTCGTTTTTTTACCGTGTATGGCCCTTATGGCCGTCCCGATATGGCCTTATTTAAATTTGTGGCGTCAATATTGGAAGGCAAGCCACTGGATGTCTATGGCGCAGGCAACATGAGTCGCGACTTTACCTATGTGGATGATCTTATTGATTCTATCGTGGATTTGATCGCCCTTGCTCCCGATGAAACCAACCGTGTTGCAGGCCTTGATACGCTGTCCCTTCAGGCGCCGTTCAGAACAGTGAATATTGGTGGGGGGCAGCCGGTGGGCTTGCTTGATTTTATCAAGACAATTGAAACGATTATGCAGTGTAAAGCCAAGCGGAATATGCTCCCCATGCAGCAAGGGGATGTGCCGCGCACCTTTGCCAGCCCTGACCTGCTGGTCGCACTCACGGGTAAAAAACCCGCAACATCCTTGCAAACAGGGGTCAAGGCTTTTGTGGAGTGGTATCGGGATTATCACAGCAAGCATGAGGGATGATGAGTCCTGACTTCGTGAACCCAGACAGAAGAAATGAATACAGCTTCAAAGATTTATAGTTTTTGGAAATGACGCATTCCCTCTATAGCTTAAAAGTAAGGATACTATAAAGAAAAATACGGCATTTGCATGTTGACTCTCTTCAAGAGAGCCAGTAGAAACACTCATTGCTCATCCATTAGGATTGAGCCGAATGCTGTTTGTGAAAAAACAGTTTTTACGCAACCGACTGATAAAAAGCTGTTCTTTTTAAAGAACAGGAGAACGGAGATAAAAATGTTCGCAGTCATTAAAACTGGCGGAAAACAATACCGTGTTTCCGCTGACGATGTCATCACTGTTGGCCGCATCGCAGGTGAAGCAGGTGACAAAATTGAAATTACTGAAGTGCTGTTCCATGGCGAAGGTGAAAACGTATCAGTAGGTTCTGCTATCGCTGCCGGTTTTGCTGTGCAAGCTGAAATTGTAAAGCAAGCGCGTGGCGCAAAAGTGATTGCATTTAAAAAGCGTCGCCGTCAGGATTCCCAGCGCAAACGTGGCCACCGTCAGGATTTGTCCATCATCCGCATTCTTTCCATCGGCGGACAGGAAAATAAAAAGCCTAAGAAGTCACTCGCTAAAAAAGCGGAAGCTGAAGCATAATTAATGATTGTAAGGGGTCATATCTATGGCACATAAAAAAGCAGGCGGCTCGTCCCGCAACGGTCGCGATTCAGAAAGCAAACGCCTTGGCGTAAAGAAATTTGGTGGCGAAGCGGTTATCCCAGGCAACATCATCATTCGCCAACGCGGTACACGTTGGCATCCTGGCGTAAATGTTAAGATTGGCAAAGACCACACCCTGTTTGCAACTGCTGAGGGTCAGGTTACTTTTGTTAAAAAATTTGATCGTCGTACTTATGTAAATGTTTTTCCTGTTCAGGAAGCTGCTGAATAAATATATTTCCATAGCATTCTATGTTAATCACCCTGCATATCCTGTATGCAGGGTATTTTTTTATTCATAAGTAACCAGTGTAATAGCGAAAAAGATTCTGATGAGAGGGGGGGGGCGTTATCTCAACGCGAATCGGAACCTTCATAAGTGCAGGTTTGTCTTTGGCAAAACTATAATGGCAAATTCACTCTTTCACCGTACCATCCCTCATTTTAAACAGTAATGGTTTTCACAGTTTTTGACCAACAAATTGGTGATTAATTCGGAGCCTTTAAACTAATTCATAAACAGAAAATGATCGTAGTTATACACAGCCCTTTCTCTCTTTATTGAATCCATCCCAAAGTGGATCACTTCTATCTGAGGGCTTAAGTCTCATTTTTAAACATATTTTTTTCAGATTTAGATTTATTTTTCCGCAATATAGTTATTATTTATATTTTCCCGTTATAACAATTGATAGAAGCGCTGTTTCATAACATAACAAACAGATAGCGTTATAGTTGGGGTTGGGGATGAAAGGTTGCGTGCTTTATAAAATCGGCACGGTTTGTGGTGGAATAGCGCTTGCTGCGTTTCTGCCAACTCTATCTTATGCTCAAACTGCATCTCAAATTACTCCCGAAACATATGCTCCTCGCCTTGAACGAAACGTAAGAGGTTCAATATCCTTGCCGCAAGCTGCTGGGCTTGCGAGCCCAGAAGGTGGAGAAGCATTAAAAATTACGTTATCCGCAGTCCGGGTGAATGGCGGGTATTCGGAACTTCAAGCGCAAACACAGGCCATTACGTCTTCTCTGGCCAATCGTGAGATCAGCGTTGATGATCTTTTTGCTGCTGCGCGCAAAATTCAAGGCTTATATGCACAGGCTGGCTATATTCTTGCGCGGGTAACGGTTCCTGAGCAGGATCTCCACCCGGGAGGAACGGCATATTTTCAGGTAATTGATGGCTTCATTGAACAAGTCGATGTGAGTGCGCTGCCTAAAAATGTCCAACGGCGCGTTGAGCAATTATTGAGAAAGCTTATTGGCTATCGCGGCATAACGCTCAAGATGATTGAACGTACACTTTTGCTCGCGGGAGATGTGCCAGGCTTACAAATGCGAACAGCATTGAGTGCCGGCAAAAAATCTGGTGGCTCTGTGCTTACAGTCGATGGCATTTATAGGCCAGTCACAGGGCAACTTACCGTGGATAATACACTCACCCCAAATTTAGGATGGGCTTCATGGGGAGCAGGCATTCAGGCGAATTCTCTCCTAGGGTTGGGAGAATTAGTGTACATTATGCTTAATGGAGATCCTGAAAAGCGTTATTTCGAGAAAAATCCGCGTAATAGAGCGATTGCGGCAGGCATTATTATTCCTTTGGGAAATGATGGTCTGAGCATCAATTTTGAAGCTGCAAAAACGCGCGCAACACCCGATCATGCGCGTCTTGCTTTAGGAACAACGAGTGAATTTGAGCGTTATTCAGCGCGATTGCGCTACCCCCTTATCCGCGCTCGTAATTTAAGTATGCATATTGAAGGCGCGTTTGATCTTCAAGAAGAAAACCAGTCGGTTATCTCGCCACTTAACCTGCCGCTTTTTCTTGATCGTCTGCGCGTATTACGAGGTAAAGGTGATGCTATCTGGTTTGCGCCATGGGGGGCGACATTATCAGGATCATTGCGCGGATCATTTGGCATTGACGGTCTTGGTGCGCGTTCAGCAGCAGATGCAACGCTGCAAGTGCCTTTATCGCGTCAGAATGCTGATGCAAATTTCAAAAAAATGGAAATTGAATTAGGATATACGCAACCATTTGCAAAATATTTCACGGCCTCTCTGGCGGCAAGAGCTCAAACAAGTTTTAATCACGCCCTGCTTGCTTCAGAGCAATTTAGCTTAACAGGATCATCAGGTCTTTCCACATTTGAAAGTGGAAGTTTACGCGGGGATAATGGTTTTGTTACCCGGGGTGAGATTGCAGCTCCTTGGTCAACTAAAATTGATTCATATGGATTAACATTTTCTCCTTATATTTTTGGTGCAATAGGTCAAGCGCGGCTGGAAGCTCCAACAGCGCTTGAAGAAGATAAAATAACAGCAACCTCTTATGGATTGGGATTACGTTTGGCCGCAGCACAAAATGCAAGTTTCAGAAGTGCAAATCTGACATTTGAATGGGGAAAAGCTCATCGGAGCGACACGCAACGGAATTCGGATCAGTTTTCTATTGTTGCAAGTTTCCAATTTTAGGGAAAAGAGCTGCCATGCAGTTACGCTTTCGTATTTTTAAATACTTTCTTCTTGGCTCATCTGCCCTGACGCTCCCCTCTGGCCTAACCTTTGCCCAATCTTTGCCCAACGGAGGAAAAGTTGTTGCTGGCGGTGCCACATGGACACAACAAACACCTCATGCGCTACAGATTAACCAGTCAACGGCCAATGCTGTAATCAACTGGCAGAATTTCTCTGTTGGCAAGGGCAATACAGTCGAAATTATTCAGCCTGACTCATCTTCTGCTTTGCTCAACCGTGTTACCGGTAGCACGCCTTCAACAATTGCTGGTTCACTTTCTGCAAATGGACAGGTTTATCTTATCAACCCCAACGGCATCACCATTTCATCAACCGGGGACATTTCCGCAGCAGGATTTGTTGGTTCAACACTGGATATCTCCGATAAAGACTTTATGGCTGGGAAGCGCACTTTTTCAGGAAATGGAGCCTCTGCCAAAGTAAGCAACCATGGCGCTATCAGAACAGTTGGTCGGGGAGGATATGCTGCACTGATCGGTGGATCTGTTGAAAATACAGGTCTTATTGCTGCGCCCATGGGGAAAATCGGTATTGGTAGCGGTGAGAAGGTATCCATTGATTTTTCAGGGGATGGTTTTCTGGAAGTGGCTGTTCCCACACAGTCTAAGGGCAAGGACGCTCTTATAAAACAATCTGGAAAACTTTCTGCCAGTGGTGGAACTGTTGTGCTGAGTGCCGCCGCTGCTAAGGAGGCGGCGCGGCAATCCATAAATATGTCAGGGGTTATAGAGGCAAAAAGTGCTACATCCAGAGGTGGGATCATTCGTCTTTCCGGTGGCGGTGGAAGTGTTGCCGTAAGCGGAAAGATGAATGCAACCGGCAAAACAACCGGTGGGCGTGTCACTGTGACAGGCCGTCAAATTGCACTTAAAGGCGCAACAATCAATGCCTCTGGTGATAACGCTGGCGGTCAGATACGTGTGGGGGGCGATCGGGAAGGCAAAGGTACGCTTGAACGGGCTCAGAATGTTACGGTGGATAAATCCACAACGATTAAAGCCGATGCTCAGCATGCTGGCAACGGCGGAGATGTTGTCGTCTGGTCTGATGGCAGCACAAGCTTTACAGGTACCATTTCAGCAATCGGCGGGGCGCTTTCAGGGAATGGCGGCGAAGTTGAAGTTTCCGGTAAAGCCGTATTGGACTATTCCGGCCGAACCATTCTGACAGCCGCAAACGGTGCATTTGGCAACCTTCTGCTTGATCCTTACAATATCACTATTTCAAACGGGGCAAACAGCGGCACCCCCGGTGCAACACCCGATAGCGTTTTGAATGTCACTACGTTGCAAGATCAGTTGGCGTTGGCAAATGTTACTCTCTCCACAGGCAGTAATGGAGATGGCGGCGGTGATAGTGGCAACATTACAATTGCCAATGCTTTGACGTGGTCAAGTGGTACCACACTTACACTCAATGCGGTAAACGCAATTCATATAAATGCAGCGGTTACAATAAATGGTGGCGGCGGACTTGCGCTGAATTACGATGATAGCGCGATTGACAATCTTTATTTTGGGAACCGGGGAAACATAAGTTTCACTCTGCCTGGCAGTAGTTTGGCTATAAATAGTAACAACTATACTCTACTTTACTCTATGGCTGATCTTGCTGCCATAGACACCAGCAATTATGCGGATCCCGGTGTTACCCATTTCTATGCTTTGGCAAATAATATCAATGCCGCAGGGAATGTTTATACGGATTCAATTATTAGGTCGAGCCCGTCAGGTTTTCATGGAAGTTTTTATGGTTTGGGAAATACAATCTCGAATCTGGAAGTGACATCCGCTGGTGGAGATATTGGATTCTTTTTTGTTATCAGTGGTGGTTCAATCGTCAGAGATTTGCATTTAAAAAATGTTAAAATGTCTGGAAACGATTATGTTGGTGGTCTGGCAGGTACAAACTTTGGCACCGTGAGCCGCGTATCTGTTACAGGTTCCGTTTCTGACGCAGCGCATGCAGGCCTCCTTGTCGGAGCGAATGGAGGCGCGGATCCGGCACTCATCCGCTATTCGCAAGCGGCAGGGACGATAACAGGAGGAAATTGGATTGGTGGGCTGGTCGGCGTCAACCGTTTCAACAGTATTATCGAATACTCAACAGCGAATGTTGCTGTACACGGTGGGCTGGCAGTGGGTGGCTTTGCCGGCGAAAATATAGGCATCATTCGAAATTCCTATGCACTGGGAGGCACCATCGGCGGTAACTCCATTGGTGGATTTGTTGGATACAATGACACAACGGCAATCATCGAAAATTCCTATTCTGCAGGATTTGTTGGGCATAACTGGAATGAGGGCGGTGGTTTTGTCGGGCATAATAATGGCTTGGTAAGCAATAGTTTTTGGAATAGTCAAACCACTGGTGCCGTGACGGGTATCTGGAGCGGTAATAATAGTGGCACAACAAGCGTTACGACAGCACAATTGCAAAGCGTTCTGCCTGCTGGTTTTGATAACGCAGTTTGGGGGACAGGAACAGGGTTATATCCCTATTTGAAGGGTATGTATCCCGAAGGCCTTCGCGCACTGTCAGGTTATGCTGCACTGGATGGATCTGCATTTGTGTCAACAAGCAGTCAATTTCGCTTCTTGACCATCTCGAATGCGCATGGCCTATTGGGTAATGCGATTATGGGAGCTAACGGCTATTATTACATTGTAGCTCCATCAGATGATCCTACAGCCAGTATAGGTTACTTTGCGCACATTCCGACAAGTAATGCCATTGCCTATACAGATGGAAGTCTGGCAATCACTGGCACATTGGCGCTCCGTACCAACGCCTTTCTTATTAATACGGCTGCGACACGCTACTCTGAAGCTATAGAAAATCTCAGTGATCTTCTGGTGGAAAATGCCGATCTCAGCACAATCATCGACGGCTTACCCAGCTTTGGTATTGTTGCCGCAGGGTCAAGTTTTCTTCTTGATGAAGATATTACTGTTAGAGGGGCGAAAACATTCTCTCTCGATGCAGCAGATTACTCTTTTGCAAATGGAAAATCACTCACCTATCAAGCGGCAGATGGAAGTGATCTGAGCACTTCTGCTGGAGGGGGTTTAATTATAAATGGTGTGACACACACGCTGTTGTATTCCATGTCTGATGTGGAATCCGTAAATGCTTGGGGATTAAACGGTTATTATGCTTTAGCACGCAATCTTTCTGCTGTTGGAGCGCCTTATACGGCATCTTTAATCGGCACAAATGCCGCCAGTTTTGCAGGAACATTCACAGGTCTTGGTCATACAATTGACAGCCTTGAGATTGACGCGACCACCAATTATCATTTGGGCTTTATTTCTTCGCTCGACGCAACAGGCGTGGTTCGGGATTTCCATCTCACAAACGCCACGCTTACGGATCGGTATAACGATAGTGCAGGCTATACAACATTCAGGGGCGTTGGAGGGATTGTTGGGCGAAGCTCTGGATTGATACGCGGTGTATCTTTTGCGGGAACTGTGGAAGCAAATTCACCAAGCGCCTATCAATTCGGGATGGGCGGTATTGCTGGCGTGAATTTAGGGACAATGATAAATACGCAGAGCGAAGTCACCATCAATGGTTTAACCAATTCCGCAGGGCAAGCATTTTTGGGTGGACTGGTTGGGTTTAACGGCGGAAATATTCAGCATTCTTCAAGCACGGGCGGAACTGTTGAGTCTCGCCTTAGCAATCTGGTCCATGTTGGTGGGTTGATTGGTTATAACGATCAGAACGTCACTCTTTCCAATACACATTCCACTAATCGCGTGCTGGCATCGAATGCTGGTGAAGCCAACGTGGGTGGGTTGATTGGTTATAATGCTGAAAATACAACCGTGACTAATTCCTATGCTACAGGAAATATCAGTTCTTTTTCCAGTGTTTCCAACCTTTCAAAAGTGGGGGGATTTGTTGGTGTAAACTGGGGTAGAATCGAGGATTCTTATGCTACCGGGCATGTAACAGGTTCAAATGTGACTCATGCGGGCGGGTTTGTGGCTTATAATGATCTCAGTGCAGCTATAAGCCGGGCTTATGCCGCTGGATCGATTACAATAACAGCTGCGGCAGATAGATCAGTCTATGCAGGTGGCTTTGGTGGCGTGACTTACGGAAATGTGGATGAGGCTTACGCTGTCGGC
>JBMDXK010000016.1:0-90357 GCA_048594375.1 Methylopilaceae bacterium | reverse complement strand
CGATTATGCCTTGTCCATCAGTGGCCTGCGCAGCGTCACCGCAAAGGACATGGATTATCTGCTCCACCCCGATATTCTGGATGATGATCTGGAAGAATGGATCAATGACTCGCCGCTGCTCAAACGGGTGTTCCGCACTATTGCTGTCATTACAGGCTTGAGCGAACGGCGCGTTCCCGGTCAGCAAAAAACCATGAAACAGCTCACCTTTTCAACCGATCTGATTTATGATGTGTTGCGCCGCCATGAGCCTGACCATATTCTGCTCACAATAACCCGCCAGGATGCCGAGCGTGATTTGCTGGACGCGCGGCGCTTGTCGGACTTCCTGTTCCGGTATCAGGATAAAGTCGCCTTTCAAATCCTTGAGCGGGCTTCACCGCTGGCTATTCCGCTGATTATGGATATGCAGCGCTCATTGGTGCATGGCGAAGGGCTGGAAGAACTATTGCAGCAAAGGGACAAAAACACCGAAGCCGAACACATGATGGAGGAAATCCGCGCTGCACTTTAAAGAGGGGCTGCATAAAAGAATTGTCTTTGCTAGCCATGAACTGTGGCTGGATGGACATGGCGTGCTGTATTGGCCAGAACAGCGTATGCTGGTGTTTTCTGATCTGCATTTGGAAAAAGCATCCTATCTGGCACAATTCCGTGCGCCGGTGCCACTTTATGATAGCGTGGATACGCTGCTCGCCATGGAACGGCTGATTGAAGCCTATGCGCCGGAACAGGTGCTGTGCTTGGGTGACAGCTTCCACGATAGCAAGGGTTTTGCGCGGCTTGATGAACGCGCGCGCGGGGTGCTGGAATGCCTTGTGGCTAGCGTTCCGCAATGGCACTGGGTGGAGGGCAACCACGACAACAGCCTGAAAGACATTGCAGGAAACAACAGCGTGGCAAACCTTGAATGCGCAAATATCCTGTTTAGCCATGAACCTGCCCAACATGCGCCTTATCAGATTATCGGGCATCTCCATCCCAAAGCGCAGGTGAAATTACACGGCCATAAAGTGCGTGGAAGCTGTTTCTTGGTGTCCAACACAACACTGATTATGCCTGCATTTGGTGCGTTTACGGGTGGGTTGATGTTTCCCCATGAAGCCTTTAATGCTTTTGGCAAAAATATTTTTAAAACATATATCATTTACAAAAATAAAATTTTTCTACTCTGAAAGGGAAATATCATAGCGGCTTGTTCTCTTTTTGTATTGACGAACATTAAAAGAACATATAGCGTGTAAAACATGGCTCAACGTGATATTCAAAGCAAACTGGCAATCCTTTCCGATGCTGCAAAATACGATGCGTCCTGCGCATCCAGCGGCGGGGAAAAACGCGATTCGCGCAAAGGTGGGCTAGGCTCTTCCGGCGGCAGCGGCATTTGCCACGCCTATACACCCGATGGGCGCTGCATCTCGCTGCTCAAAATCCTGATGACCAATTTTTGCATTTTTGATTGCGCTTATTGCATCAACCGCGTCAGCTCCAATGTGGAACGGGCGCGGTTCAGTGTGGACGAGGTCGTCAAACTCACCCTGGAATTTTACCGCCGTAACTACATTGAAGGGCTGTTTCTTTCTTCCGGCATTATCCGTTCACCCGACCAGACCATGGCCGACATGACACGGATTGCGCGTACATTGCGTCAAGATCATCACTTCAAAGGCTATATCCATCTCAAGACGATTCCCGATGCTGCGCCAGAGCTGGTTCACGAGGCAGGGCTGTGGGCGGATCGCCTCTCCATCAATGTTGAGCTGCCACAAGACGCCAGTGTGCGCAAATTCGCCCCCGAAAAACGCCCCGAAACCATCCGCAACACTATGGCGCAAGTGCGCACCACCAGCGAAGCCGCACAAGACAAAACGTTTTCTGGCCGAAAACCGCGCCGTTTTGCTCCCGCGGGTCAAAGCACCCAGATGATTATCGGGGCAGATGCCACCGATGATGTGACCATTCTCAACAGCGCCACGACCCTTTACAGCGCCTATAAATTGCGCCGCGTGTATTATTCAGCGTTCAGTCCCATTCCCGATGCGTCTTCCATTTTGCCGCTGGTGCAGCCCCCTTTGCTGCGCGAACACCGGATTTATCAGGCCGACTGGTTGATCCGTTTTTACGGCTTCACAGCAGGTGAAATTGCTACCGGCACCCAAGGCGGCCACCTTGATCTGGCCGTTGACCCCAAACTTGCATGGGCTTTGCAGCACCGCGCCTTGTTTCCACTGGATATTAACCGCGCAAGCCGCGAAATGCTGTTGCGCGTTCCTGGGTTAGGGGTGCGAACTGTGGATCGCATTCTTGTGGCGCGGCGCAACCACACCCTTCGCTATGAAGATCTTGCGCGCATGGGCGCATTGATGAAAAAAGTGCAGCCTTTTGTGACGCTACCCGGATGGTCACCCAACGGATTGATTGACAGCAGCCATCTGCGCGCACGGTTTACTCCGCCCCCGCAACAACTGGTGCTGCTGTGATCTATGCCGTTCATCTGCCTCGTTTTGATGTATTCTCTGCTTGGCGCGAGGCTGCCCGATGCGCCATCAGCCACGGAATTGCACCCGATAACATGATCTGGCATGAGGCAGATGCAGAAGAAAACACTCTGTTTCCAGCAAGCGCATTACCGGACAAAGTGGGCAGTGAAACTGTGCGAGTGCCTACCGCTTATCTCCAACTGGCGCGCAGCGTGATCTGGCACAGTGCGCCGGAGCGGTTCAACCTGCTATACACCGTGTTGTGGCGAATCTTGCGCCGTGATGGTGACCCCCTTTCACCCGCCGATGCGCTCGGGCACCGGCTGAGCCGCATGGCCAAATCCGTGGGGCGAGACATTCACAAAATGCACGCTTTCGTACGCTTTCGGGAATTACCACACGATGGAACACGCCGCCGTTTTATGGCGTGGTTTGAACCCGAACACAACACGCTGGAGCCGGGCAGTGTGTTTTTTGTTAAACGGTTTGCAGACATGGACTGGAGCATTCTTACGCCAAAACTATGCGTGCATTTTCGGAACGGCTCTACCACGTTTTCAGCCGGTTGCGTGCGCCCTGATCTACCCGATGATGCCTCCGAGGCATTGTGGGCTACCTACTTCAGCAATATTTTTAATCCCGCACGCATCAAACTCAATGCCATGCGCGCAGAAATGCCGAAAAAATACTGGAAAAACATGCCGGAAACGCGCCTCATCCCCGATATGCTAATGGATGCGGAAGACCGTGTGAAAAGAATGCTGGAAGCGGGGGCAAGCACACCCCGCAAAGGGGCTGCCGTCATTTCTACACGCTATCGGGCAGGGATGAAAAATCCTGACTAAACCACAACGTGTAGAATATGATTGTACCAAATTCCCATACAAGCATTATTGAATCAAAAAAAGCTATAATGAAAAACTGATATTGATTTCGCTTGTTTTGCTCTTTTCTAAGATCAATGCAAGATCAGCTGAGCCAGCAAGAATATTCTGAGCAGAAATAGAGCCGAATATTTGCTCTAAATGCTGAGTGCTGCATTCTTTTTCTATATTATAAGAATGATTTTCTATCAAAGTATTGTTTTCTGTTTCAGCAACAAGAGAATCTACGGCCTGTTTGCTGGCTTCCTGCACCTTGTCAAGTGTTGGCACAGAACTCATAATCTTGGTGACATCCATTTGTGAGGCAATAAAAAACTGGTTTTCACCCTGACTGTTTTTTAACGGAGCAAGAAACAGTGCATTCCAGAATGGCTCACCCTTCTTGGTATAATTAAGCACAACACAACTGAGAGAACGGTTTTCAGAAATAGCCTTTCGGATTTTGGAAACGGTTTCCTTACTGGTGTATTTCCCTTGCAGAAATCTACAATTATGCCCCATCACTTCAAGATAACTATATCCTGTCATGGCAAGAAAAGCCTCATTGACATGCACGATAGGGTTATCTTTTTGATGAGAGTCTGTAACAATGAAGGGAATTTTGCTGGAACTAAACAGAGTGTTTATCTCTCCGTTTAACGACAACTGCCCTGCATCATAAGTGTGCTCTGCATGAGAAACGGTGAGACTTTCTATTTTGTGATGCAATCAACGTTCCTCTTACATCTTTGATTAGAAAAGAACGCTAAAAATGAACTATTTTTCATATCCATGATCTTTAAAAAACAAGTAACATTATATTTTCATTCCAGCAAGTGACGTTTTTTTCTTTATCTGCCAAGCAAATAATGGTGAGAGTCTTGGTAAATTTCTATAAGCTTATAGAATGTGGAAGGCATTTTTTCAAATTTTCGTCCACTGTAATTTTATAGCCAACTTCTGCTCTGTCATTAAGCCACGCCCTCTTAAAAAAATATTTCACAGATAATCTCACAGATAAAAGGTGAGAGTGAGGCACTGCGTAGAAATTTTTATCGCAAAATATTGCGATAGTGCAGACCTTTCACTTCTTCATCGGTTAGGCCGATTGTTTCTTTGAGAAGTTCAGCAGTATGTTCGCCCAAGCGAGGGGGAGGCTGGGGAACGCGTATTGGGGTAAGACTGAATTTCAACGGCGACGCAGGAATGCGCAAGATGCCATGCACCGGATCTTCTACGTCTGCAAAATAACCCTGCGCCACACTTTCCGGCGAAGCAAATACATCACTCACTTTATACACCGCCCCGCACGGAATACCCTTTTCCTTGAACAGCGCAATCCAGTCCTGGGTTGAGCGCGTTTTGAAAACAATTTGCAGCTGGACAATCAATTCATCCCGATGCTGCACCCGCAACGCATTGGTGACAAACCGCGCATCATCCGAAAGTTCCGGCATGGCAATTAGCCCACACAGCAATCGGAACTGTTTATCATTTCCCACAGCGACCACCATATGGCTATCACCTGTTGCAAAGGTCTGATAAGGCACAATAGCCGCATGGCCATTACCAAACCGTTTGGCCTCATTGCCGGTGGCAAGATGCGCCGAGGCAACATTGGCCAGAAGTGATACTCCGCACGCATGCAGGCTCATATCAATCCATTGCCCTTTTCCGGTTTTTTCACGGAAAATATAGGCGGCCAGAATTGCCTGCGTTGCCGCCATTCCGGTGACGACATCCACAATGGCAACCCCCACCTTCATGGGGCTTCCTTCCGGCTCTCCTGTAATGGCCATAAGACCACATTCAGCCTGAATTGCTGCATCATAGCCAGCATCATGCGCACGGGAGCCTGTGCGTCCATAACCGGAAATAGAGCAATAAATAAGCGCAGGATTAAGTTCTGAAAGCGTTGCGTAATCCAAACCAAAACTTTCCAATACGCCCGCGCGGAAATTTTCCACCAGCACATCGGCCTCCAAGGCCATCCGGCGCACCAGTGCCTGCCCTTCAGGATGTTTCAGATCAATGGCAAGAGAACGTTTAGAACGGTTGGCGCACAAAAAATAGGTGGACTCATCCCCGATTTGAGGCGGCATCCATGTGCGGGTTTCATCGCCGCGGGTGGGCTCTTCCACTTTCCAGACATCAGCACCCAGATCAGCCAGCGTTTGGGTACACCAAGGCCCCGCAAGCACCCGTGAAAGATCCAGAACTTTCATGCCTTCCAGTGCATACATGGCTTTCCTCCCCTTCATGCGGTTCGAGACTTTATGATTGTGCCGTTTTAAAGCCGATCACGCAAAGCATAATAACTCATGGCAGCCAGCAACAACGGACGGCGCAGCAAGGTGCCGCCCGGAAAAGGCGGGACTGGCAGAGATTGCAGCAAATCAAACCGTGATGCCGTACCAACTACGGCTTCGGCAAGAATACGCCCGAACAAAGGTGCAAGCGCAACACCGTGACCACAGTAACCTGCCGATGCCAGAACATTCGGCGCTACGCAGCGCACAAAAGGCGCACGAGTGCGGGTAATCCCCACGAGGCCACTCCAAGCCCAGTCAAAACGGATGTCCTTCAATTGCGGATAGACCGCCGCCATGGCACGGCGTACATATTTTTCAGGTTCCCAGACAGGCTTTAACGCCCACGATTCGCCTCCGCCAAACAGCAGGCGATTGCCTTCCACAGGCCGGAAATAATTCACGACAAACCGGCTGTCCGATACCGCTTCCTCTCCAGAAAGAAGCTCTTCTATCGCCAGCGGCTCTGTTACGGCAATGGTGCTGGCAATGGGCAGAATGTGCGCATCGAAATCCGACTCAAGGCCATCCATCAGTGCATCACCGGCAAGCAGAACCCAGTCAGCCAGCACATGCCCTTGCTCTGTTTCCACCCGCCGCCGGTTTGCTTCCTGAACCAGCCGGCGCGCTTCAGAATATTCAAAAAATAAAACCCCCTTCGAGACCGCAGCTTCAACAAGACCGTACACAAATTTCAAAGGATGCAAATGTCCGGCTCCTTCATCAAGAATCCCGGAAAAATAGTAGGGACTATGAATGCGGGCATGAATATCTTCCGGCTCCAGATAATGCAGTTTATCATAACCGTACTCTTCGCGCAGATGATGCACATAGGCACGGCTATGAAACGCATGGCGCGGTTTATGATCCGCAAGAATAAGCCCCTGTTTCCACTCACACTCGATAGCGTAACGTTCAATGAGCGTGTGCAGATTTAATTTTGCATCCTCCGCAAGATCCCACAAAGCATGGGCGGCTTGCTTGCCGCACGTTTTCTCCAGCCAGACCTGCTCTCTGCGATGCCCCGAATGCACCTGACCGCCATTGCGTCCAGAAGCGCCATCCCCGATGCGCCCCTCATCCAGAACAATGACAGACAGACCTTCCTCTGCCAGCTTTAACGCTGCACCAAGCCCTGTCAGTCCTGCGCCAACAACGCACACATCTGCCCGCATTTCCCCCTGTAAAGCCGGAAAAGCAAAGGGAGGTGTTGCTGTGGCATGATACCAAGTGCGTGACATTCAGGTGTACTCATATTCATTACAATGTGTTCAGCAAGTTTATACTGAAAACATCATTATTGTATTGATGCTAAACATTCAAAAGCAAATATTCACGCTCCCACGGACTTATCACTTCCATGAATGTTTCATATTCCGCCCGCTTGATGCCAGCATATGTATCAATAAACTGGCGCCCCAATATATCACGGATCGGTTCACACTCTTCAAATTGTGCAACCGCTTCCAACAGACCACGCGGCAAAGCATAATCTTCAATGCCATGCGCCGCACCTTCAACCGGCTGGGTGGGCGCAAGATTTTCCTGTATGCCAAGAAAGCCGGCCGCCAGAGAAACCGCAATCGCCAGATAAGGATTGGCATCCGACGATGGCACACGGTTTTCCACCCGACGCGCCTCCGGTGACGAAGGAGGAACACGCAGCGCGGTTGTGCGGTTATCATAACCCCATTGCGTATTGATTGGCGCGGAAGAAACGCGGTGTGTCAGGCGTCTGTAAGAATTAACATAAGGCGCCATGATGCAGGTGAGTGCAGGCAAATATTTCTGCTGTCCTGCAATGAAGGAGAAAAACAACGGTGTTGGATTGCCATCCGCATCCGAGAAAATATTTTTGCCCGTTTCACGGTCAACCAGAGACTGGTGAATGTGCATGGCAGAGCCTGGCTCATTGGCAATCGGCTTGGCCATAAAAGTAGCATAAATATTGTGTTTGAGGGCGGCTTCACGAATCGTCCGCTTGAACAAGAACACCTGATCTGCCAAAGACATAGGCGCACCATGGCGCAGATTGATTTCCATCTGCGCTGCCCCTTCTTCGTGGATCAGCGTATCAATCTCAAGCCCTTGCGCTTCGGAAAAATCATAAATCTCTTCAAACAGATCATCAAATTCATTCACCGCAGAAATTGAAAATGATTGCCGACCCGTTTCAGGACGACCAGAACGGCCAATCGGCGGTTCCAGCGGGTAATCAGGATCCGTATTTGGCTTGACCAGATAAAATTCAATTTCTGGAGCAACCTGCGCCAACCAGCCCTTGTTCGCGTAAAGAGTTTCGATACGGCGCAACAAATTACGAGGAGCCACATCAACGGCGCGGCCGTCCCGGTAATAGGCATCATGAATAATCTGTGCCGTGGGATCAGAAGCCCAAGGAACAACACATAATGTTGAAAAATCAGGCCTCAACACCAAATCGGGATCAATCGGATCAACAGTGCTGTCATCGGAATAGCCGCCGGAAATCGTTTGATTGAAAATCGAAGCAGGCAAATTCATGTTCGGCGCATTCAAAAATTTTGAAGCAGGCATAATCTTGCCACGGGCCACACCCGACTGATCCGGCAGAATACATTCCAACTCCTCAATGCCTCGCTCTTTTAACCATGCACGCGCTTCATCAAGGTTTTTAACTTCTGTATTGATGCCCGCATTCAGCAGGGCATTGGCTTCTGTATTGTTTTTGCTGGATGTCATTTTTGGAATCACTTTTTACAAACAGATTTTTCTTTACCGAACTCTATACCGTATTCTTGTATGTGTGAAAGCAAATGCTTACATAACGTGGAAAGATCCATAAAAAGGTGATGCTATGCCGCACGATCCCTTAATCAATCACTTCCCTTTCAAGCTTTCCGAAGCCGAATGGCGGGAACGTCTGACACCAGAGCAGTACCACATCTTGCGCGAACACGGAACGGAGCGGGCAGGAGGAAGCTGCTTTAACGCCGAAAAACGAACCGGCATCTTTTCCTGTGCAGGATGCTACACACCGCTTTTTGCCTCAAACACCAAATTTGAAAGCCATTCAGGATGGCCAAGCTTCTGGCAGCCTATCCCCGGTGCAACGGCAACGTCCGAAGATTTTAGCCACGGAACACACCGCACCGAAGTGCATTGCGCCACCTGCGGCGGACATCTGGGGCATGTTTTTTCGGATGGACCAAAGCCAACCGGGTTACGCTATTGCATTAATGGACTGGCGCTGGATTTTGAACCGGAAGATGAAGCGTAGATTTTTACCAATCTGGAGGAATATCGTGGTTTCAATTAAGAAATTCATATGAACCCACTATAAGTTCTTGTTTTTAAGCTCAAAACTCTGCGATAAGATAAATACCATTAGGAAAAGCGCGGAATTGCACCATAATTATTTCCATTATCGCAGAATATTTATAAAAAAAGCGAGCCGTTTTCTTGCTGTGTGTGCAGCAATCAATCTCTTTTACTTGCCCGCGGCTTTCACGCCTTCTTTTGCAGCTGAACCTTTAGTGGGAAGTGTCTATGTACTGGATGGCGACACGTTAAGTCTTCGTACCGCTCGAGGCCGGAACCGCATACGGCTGCAGGGTATTGACGCATGTGAAAGAGAACAGAACGCCTATAGAAAGAATGAGCGCTGGCCGTGTGGACAAAAATCCAAAGACTGGATGATTGATTTCACGCATGGCAAAACAGTGACGTGTAAACCTGAAGGCCGAGACCGGTATCACCGCTTGCTGGCCGTGTGTTTCATTGATAATGAGGATATTGGCGCTGCATCCATTGCCGCAGGGATGGCAATCCATGCCTATACCGATAACCCGGAATATGCCGCTTTAGAACGGCAGGCGCAGATTCATCAAAGAGGAATATGGGCTTATGAATTTGACAAGCCCTCTATCTGGCGACGCAATAACCCAGCCTCGATGCAATGACAGCATCCCCCTTATTCGGCAAGTTCACGAGAACGGTTTGCAGCCGCAGTTGTCGCTTTTTTCATCAACGCTTCCAGCCCATCCGCGCCCATTAAAACCTCCAAAGCGGCGGCTGTCGTGCCATGAGGAGACGTTACATTGTGACGCAAGGTGGCAACATCCTCAGCAGAGCGGTATTGCAATTCGCCGGAGCCGGAAACCGTCTGACGGGCAAGCTGCATCGCCAATTCCGGCTCAAGTCCTAATGCAACACCCGCACGCGACAGCGCTTCAGTCAGCAAAAATACATAGGCAGGCCCCGAACCAGAGAGCGCAGTCACTGCATCCATATGCTTTTCATCTGTAATCCACGCCACTTCACCCACAGCCTGCATCAATTGATTGGCGGCATCCTTGTGCTGACAAGCCACATGCGCATTTCCTACCAGAACGGTCATTCCACGCCCTATGCTTGCGGGCGTGTTGGGCATGGCGCGGATCACCGGCTGCTCTGAAGAAAGCGTGGCACAAAGACCAGAAAGTGTTTTCCCGGCAAGCATGGAAAGCACTAGCGTGCTGGAGTGAACCGCATGAGCCAAGTGAGCCTCGAAAGATTTGAATTGCTGAGGCTTGATGGCCAGAAGAACAATATCGGCTCCTGCCTCCGGTTCTGACGTATGTTTAAGGGCAGGGTAATGTGCCAACAGCGCCTTGAGCGCATCCGAAGGTTGGGGCTCACAAACCGTAATCTGTTCGGGAGGAAGCCCAAGATTAAGCCAGCATTGCAGCATACTACCTCCCATGCGGCCTGCACCGATGAGCAACAGGGAGGAAGAAAAATTGTTTAACAAAGAAAGCGGCATGACGTCATCCATCGGCTCACGGTTCTATAAAATACACTGCTGTTGGGCGCCTTTTCCCAGAAGAACTACGCTACAAAGCCAAAGAGGCGGCTATGGAGAGCAGATAAATATGGATGCGCTCTCAACAAAACAGAAGGTCAGCGTTTGGTTGAAAACAAACCCATAATAAAGGGATCACTTTATTAGCTGCGCAGCTTTAAATCCAAGGGCGCTCACCTGCAAGAGTATTTTCATAAACTTCAATGGCGCTGTTTTTTTGCAAGGTAAGGCCAATATCGTCAAGACCATTCAACATGCAATGCTTACGGTGTGCATCAATATCGAACGCAATGGTTCCACCATCGGGGCCTTTAATGGTCTGGCTTTCAAGATCAATGGTCAAGGTGGCATTCGCACCACGCTGGGCGTCATCCAGCAGCTTTTCCCAGTTTTCTTGAGAAACCCGAATAGGCAGAATGCCATTTTTGAAACAATTGTTGTAAAAAATATCAGCAAATGATGGCGCAATCACGCAGCGGATGCCAAAATCGAGCAATGCCCAAGGCGCGTGTTCGCGCGAAGAACCACAACCGAAATTATCGCCCGCCACAAGAATAGGCGCGGCGCGGTATGCGGGCTGATTCAGCACAAAATCAGGATTTTCCGAACCGTCCTCATGGAAGCGCATTTCGGCAAACAAGCCTTTACCCAAGCCTGTGCGCTTGATTGTTTTCAAGAACTGCTTCGGGATAATCATATCGGTGTCAATATTGACGGTGGGCATGGGCGCAGCAACGCCAGTCAATGTTGTAAACGGTTGCATCGGCTCAACTCATGAAAAAATAATCGACCAAATAGGCCACAAGAATAATGGCTGCCACAACAGCCAGACCTTTCCCGACGCGCTTTCCCCAAATGACCGCAGGCTCATGCGCATCATCTTCTGGGGGGCGGCCGTGGCTAGCCATATGCGTGTTGAAAACGGAAGGGGCATTTACAATCCGCTTGATAATACTCTGGTTTTCGCGCTCTTTACTCATCGGTTTTGCATCCATTCGCGGATATCGACAAAATGCCCCGCAATTGCAGCCGCTGCTGCCATAGCCGGTGAAACAAGGTGTGTGCGGCCTTTAAAGCCCTGTCGGCCTTCAAAGTTACGGTTGGAGGTGGAAGCACAGCGTTCTTCCGGCTTCAGCTTGTCGGCATTCATGGCAAGGCACATGGAGCAACCCGGCTCACGCCAGCGAAAGCCCGCGTTTTTAAAGATCACATCCAGACCTTCAGCTTCGGCTTGTGCTTTTACCAGACCGGAGCCAGGCACAATCCATGCGTCCACAGCGGGATGCACTTTTTTATCCCCCACCAGCCGGGCGGCAATACGCAGATCTTCAATGCGCGAATTGGTGCAAGAGCCAATAAACACCCGCTGCACCGGAATATCGGTGATTTTTGTACCCGGTTTTAATCCCATATACTCCAGCGCACGCCATTTGCTGGCGCGTTTGGTTTCATCTGCGATAGCATCGGGGTCTGGCACAATCCCTTGTACAGAAACGACGTCTTCCGGGCTTGTACCCCATGTTACAATTGGCGGAAGATTGGCCGCATCCAGACGCACGATTTTATCATAATGGGCGCCTTCATCGGTTTTCAGCGTTTTCCAGTAAGCAAGAGCACGTTCCAGCTCTTCGCCTTTGGGTGCGCGAGGGCGGCCTTTGATGTACTCAAAAGTCGTCTCATCAGGGGCGATCATGCCTGCACGCGCGCCGCCTTCGATGGCCATATTGCAGACCGTCATGCGCCCTTCCATGGAAAGGGAGCGAATGGCCTCACCGGCATATTCAATAACGTAACCCGTACCGCCGGCGGTGCCAATCTCACCGATAATGGCAAGAATGATATCCTTTGCACCCACGCCTTCCGGCGGAATGCCATCCACCTGCACCAGCATGTTTTTGGCTTTGCTTTGCACCAGTGTCTGGGTTGCCAGCACATGTTCCACTTCGGAAGTGCCTATACCATGCGCCAGTGCGCCGAATGCGCCGTGGGTAGAAGTATGGCTGTCACCGCACACAATGGTCATGCCTGGGAGTGTAAAGCCTTGCTCAGGCCCCACCACATGCACAATGCCCTGACGCACATCCAGTTCATTATAATATTCAATACCGAAATCTTTGGCGTTTTCGGCCAGCGTTGCCACCTGCAAGGCAGCCTCTGGATCATCGATGCCTTGGCTGCGATCCGATGTTGGCACATTGTGATCCACCACAGCCAGCGTTTTGCGCGGCGCATGGACAGGGCGGTTGGCCACGCGCAGTCCTTCAAAAGCTTGCGGCGACGTGACTTCATGCACAAGGTGGCGGTCAATATAGAGAAGGCATGTTCCGTCATCTTGCCGGTCAACAACATGATCGTCCCAGATCTTGTCATAGAGGGTGCGCGGAGCTGTCATCGCTTGGTTCTGCCTTTACTCGTCATTAAACCGCACACAAAAGGATGTGCAGGTTAGTTTGGAAAAAATATAAACTAAGACTTACCTTGCCTGTATGTTTTTGAAAAGCATTTTTCCAGCATAATGCGCAACATATCTGCAAAAAAATCCGCAGGTTTTTTCCGCACAAAAAGTCAAACAAGGTGTAAGGAAAGCAATCTTAAACCCGATTGCGTCAAAAGGGGAGTCTTTTTCGTCTAGTGCTGCGGTATCACATCCGGAAAGAGGTAGGCCACCAACATAATCACGGTAATAATACCCATCCAGAGCGCAATATGAGGCAGAATTTTTGAAGTGTTTTCACCGGCGTAGCGCCCCAGCAATCCGGGGCCAATCAATCCCAGTACCGCAAGCATCGGGATGATCGCTGCAATTTGTTCCGAACGCAGATTAAATACAAGATCGGCTATGACAAGAACAACAACACTTACACAGATGAAAATGAATAAAAACCAGCGCAGGTTCATTCCGGCACCCTCTTGAAAAACGAAACAGAAAAACCGGCAGAAATCCCTGCCGGTTGCAGCACAGAATATTTCAGTCCTCAAATTGCGCCATTAATCCACGAAGCAAGCGCCGTTTTTGGAGCAGCACCCACATGATTGGAAACATTGGCTCCGTTTTTGAAAAGCAACAGCGTTGGAATGGAACGGATACCAAATTTTGCAGCAGTTTCCGGATTTTCATCCACATTCAGCTTCACAATTTTCACTTTAGAGCCAAGTTCTGCGGAAATTTCTTCCAAGGCAGGAGCAATCTGGCGACAAGGGCCACACCATTCCGCCCAGAAATCCACAACCACAGGTATGGAAGCGTTGATAACATCTTCTTCAAAGTGCGCATCGGTGGTTTTTACAACAGGCATAAGCTTAACTTTCATAAAGCGGGAAGGCCGCGCAGTGCATCTCTTATAAAAGAGATGTAGGAAGTTCCCTTCACGCAATCAAGGGGTATAGCCGAGTTCCAATAAATTGATAGGTTTATCGGGTAAAACTCTGCGACAAAGCATAAACTTATGGCGAGAATGCATAATCAATTTTATGCTTCCACTATAAGCGCAGAATCCAGCATTTCAGGAGTGAGGGTATCGCGGCGCAAAGTACGAGTCCAGATGATTGTTGCCTCAATCCGATGCTGGGGAAAAATCGGCATCAAAGCCGCACGGTAAAGCGCAAGCTGCCGTGAATAAGAAGGCGGAACCTGATCCGGCACATGAATATCGGTTTTGAAATCCACCAGCACGATGCGCTCTTTTTCAACAACCAGCCGGTCAATGCGTCCCCGCACAGTATATTTTTTCTGTGCAATCACTGCAAAACCGGAAACATCCACTTCACCCCGGCTTCCTGCCCCAAAAAGAGCGGCCAAAGCAGGGTTATCCAGCACCGCCAATGCCTCGTTGACGTGTTCAGGATCGGCTCCGGCAATTCTTTTCTCACGCTGCTCTGCCGGTGCGTTGGCAAGGCGATGCAAAAGATTATGGATGGCTGTACCGCGTGCCAGCACCGCCGGATCAACCACAGTCCTGTCCGCTTTTTGGGATGGGGTGAGGTTTGCTGCGGTAAAATACTGCATCCCGCTCACGTTCTGGAACAGCCATGCGGGAGGTTCATCCAGCGCAAGCATCTCCGCGCTTTCCGGTATCAAGCTCTGGGGGGCGTGCGCATTCTCATAAATCAATACGTCACCGCCCAACGCCGCGCATTCAACACTGCGGGCATGGTCTTTCAAACCGTCATGCACCATGCCGTACCAGCTTTGCGGCGGCAATGATGGCCCTTCTTTATTGAGCGTTGTATGTCCGGCAATCACCAGCCGATCCTGTGCGCGGGTCAGCGCCACATACAGCAAACGGCGGTGTTCCGCTTCTGCCAGTTCCAGCTCTTGCGAACGCAGGGTTTGGACTGCGGCGCAATCGTATTTCTGCCCTTGCGACCAGAGAAACAGATCCGGCGCATTGTGCGAAACACCTTCTTCACGGGCTTTAAAAAAAGAGGAAACCTTGCTGGCCGAAGGTGGTTTTCCAAGATCCGCCAGCACGACAATACGCGCTTCAAGGCCTTTCGCACCGTGTGCGGTCATCACACGAATATCATGCCCGCCCATCTCCTGATCGCGTTTTACTTCCACGTCCATTGCGCGCATCCAGTGCAGAAAACCTGCAAGCGTGGGCGTATTGGTTGTGCTGAAATCCATTGCTAGACGTTGAAATTCATTAAGAATATCTTCAGCCTCAACACCAAATCGCGCCATAATCGTGGAGCGCCCCTTATCGCGCCCCAGAATATGCGTGTAAAAACGGTAAGGGGAAAGTGTCAAGGCTTCCTGCTGCCACAGATCAAGCTGCTGTGCTGCGGCACTATACCGTGTATTGCCAGAGTTTCGCAAAGCCTGCCGCAGCGAACCTTGCCGCTGGGGTGCCAATGCAAGAAGATCCGTGTCGTCAAAATTGAACAACGGGCTTTTTAAAATGGTGGCAAGCTGAAGATCATCGTGCTCTTGCAGCAAAGCATCCCCCAACGCCAAGAGATCAAGGGTGAGAATATGGCTGCTGAGGTGCAGACGATCCGCCCCCGCCACGGGCAGGCCGTGGGCTTTCAGGGCGCGGATGATGGCGTTGAACAACGGCGAGCGGCTGCGCAACAAAATCAGAATATCACCCGCATGGATTTTTTCGCCCCGTGCCAGCGGATGCTCGCCCTTTATCCAAGCACGTAACCCGCCAGCAATACGGTCGGCAAGGATGGCGGTACCGCTGCGCTGGGAAAGCGTATCCAGCGGTGCATCCCAAGCGGTATCATCGCTTTTGTTGCGGGGCGTAGCCACCAGCGGCCACAATTCCACACGGCCATAGGCAGTTTGACGCGCCGTGTCGTGGACGGTGGGTTTGGAGTCGGATTCAAGTCCCGCGTAAGCTGCGGGCGCTTCAAAAACCTTATCCACCGCATCAAGAATTGCTCCTGCCGAACGGAAAGATTGCGTCAGTTCAATGCTGGTAAACGGCATGGCGGCATGGTCATGCAGATTCCGGTATCGGCTGCGCATACCGCCAAATTCCGCAGGCGATGCCCCTTGAAAAGAATAGATGGATTGCTTTTCATCCCCCACCGCAAACATTGTGCGCGCTGTACGGGAGCGTGCGGTTTCACCGGCGGTAAACTCTTCGGTCAATGCGCGGATAATAGCCCATTGGTCAGGGCTGGTATCTTGCGCTTCATCCACCAGCACATGGTCAATCCCGCCATCCAGCTTGTAAAGCACCCATGCCGACTGGCCGGATTCCAAAAGCGCACGGGTCTTGATAATCAGATCGGAAAAATCAAGTGCGCCATGCAGCCGCTTATGCTGCTGGTAGCGCGCCGCAATAGGCTGCGCCAGCGTCAACAGGGCGTGCGTGGTGGTACGGGTGATAACCGCCTTTTGCAGATCCAACACTGTTTTGAGCCGTTCAACTTCCGAATCGATTATGTCGCCCAAGTGCGGATGCTTTTTGCGCGGTGCGGCTGAGAGCGGAGGCTTGGCGGTGAAGTCTCCCGCCTTGGTCTGAAAAATGCTCACATACAGCGCGGTGGGGTCTTTGATGCCCTGTGGATCAAAAGCATCAATCAGCTTCTGCGCGTTTTCTTGATCGCCTTTGAGAGTGCTGGCGCTCATGACATCAATCAGTTCACGCGCATGGGGGCGCAGCAAACTTTCGCCCAGCAGAGCGCCATAAATATCCGGAGGTGTTTTTTCCGGGATACGCAAAAAACGCCTCAGACGGTCATACAGCACAGCCAATGCCGCGGGGTCAGGGTAAAGCCCCAGAAGTTCCGGCTGGCCGAGTAAGTTCTCGAGCGCTTCATCAACGGCGGTGGCAGAAACATAACCGAGCAGCGTTTTCAGCGCGTTGGCCTGCTCCGGTTCTGTATCCAGATGCGCAAATACGTCCTGTTTGGCTTTGGCGATTATTTCTGCGCGTTTCTGGTCATCCAGCACGCTAAAATCCGCAGGTACCTGTGCTTCAAGAGTAAACTGGTGCAAAATGCGCTCACAAAACGCATGAATAGTCAGCACTTTCAACCCGCCGGGGGTATCGAGTGCTTCAGCAAACAAACGCCGCGCCTGCGCGCGTCTGGATGCGGTAGGAGCATCAACGCCAAAGCGGCGCAAGGCGTGATCGAGCGCCTCATCATCCAGCGTTGCAAAAACACCAAGATCTTTAAACACGCGGTTGGCCATGTTGGCTGCGGCCGCTTTTGTAAAGGTAAGGCACAGGATTTTTGCAGGCTCCACCCCCGCAAGCAGCAACTTCACTACCCTTTGTGCCAGCACCGTGGTTTTACCCGAACCCGCATTGGCAGAAACCCAAGCCGAGCTGGCAGGATTGGAAGCGTTAGCCTGATTTTCGACCGTGCGGGCGCTGGCAACCAGTTTTTCGTTCATGCGTCATCCCCGTCTTCATCGGCAAACAGGCCCCATTCATCCACCCGCGCCAGATGGCGATAAGGCTGTGCCGCATGATTTTTCAAAAACTGCGGCCGTAAATTGCTCAAATAAGGCGTGTCAGGATTTTCAAAATCATCCACCAGCTTGCGCACACCATCAATCGCATTGCGGATGCCGGTTTGCAGTGGATCAGCATCACCTTCTTCGCGTTTTGGCTCGACCGTCAATTCTGCCAGAGGCGGCAGACCGCCGGAAAGCCGCAGATAAAGCAGCGCATCCACAGGAGCGGCGGGAATGGTCGGAAAGCCGCCTTGCTGCACCATGGCCGCTTCCAGTGTCAATTGCGGCGCAAAACCAGCAAACACTTGTTTAGCGCTGGGCGGCATACCCGTTTTGTAATCCACAATGGCATATCCCCCCGCAACAAGCGTATCAATGCGGTCAGCGCGGGCGCTCAAGGTGAAGTCACGTCCGGCAGCGGTTTTCCAGCCCAATGTGCCGCGCGTTTCCACCGTGGTTTTGGCAATCAACTGCGCGCGTTCCGTTTCCCACTCCAGAAAAGCCCGCGCAATGCGCTTAAACTGGATAGACCACACATGATAAAGATGCGGATAAGCGCGCAGCGGTTCAAGCAACTCATTGCCTTGCTGGAGCAGCGCATCCAGCGCATGAGGTGCATCAGGCTTTGTACCGCTTTTCGTAAAGGCTTCAAGGGCATCATGCACGAGTGATCCACGTTCGGAAAAACTCGGCAACAAACCCACCGCATCAAGCGGCTGGAGTTTCAGAATTTTATGCGCATACACATGATACGGATCGCGGATCAGCTTTTCAACTTCTGTCACCGAAAGGCGGGCAGGGCGCAGTGATAAAGATGGCCGCGGTTCAGGTGGGGGCAAAGGCGTTTGCGCTGCGGGTTTATCCAGAGCCTCTGCCCATGCTTCATACGCTTTGCCGCGCGCTTTTACCGTTTCCCACGCCGCTTTTCCCGCAACAGCTTCAAGCCGCAAAAGCCAGCGGGCAGGTACGGTAGGCGTGCCGCTTTTTTTGAGCGGACGGGAAAGAATAACGTCTGGCCGTCCTAAAGCTTCTTCAAAATCGTGGGCGGTCAGTCCCAGCCGCCATTCGGGAGGCGGAAGCGTGAGTGCGGCACGCATGGGGCGGGAAAGCCAGGGATCATTGTGCGCATCGGGCGGCCAGTTGCCTTCTACCAGACCGCCCAGCACAACACGGTCAAAATGCAGCAGCCGCGCTTCCAGAAGTCCCAAGATGGCAATTTGCGGGTGCGAAGGCCGCAGCGGGCGTACCGTATGATCCTGCATGAGGGCGCGGAGTACAGAAGGAAATTCTTGTAGAGAAAGAGTAAAATCACTCTCATCCTCCTGCATGGCTTTCAGCAGAAGCTGCAAAGCCTCGCCATCCACAGTATCAAAAATACCGGCATTGCTTAAACAGCTTAGCGCATGGTGCAGGAAAGCGCCGTAATCTTTTACGTTCTGCGGCATGGTTGCCGGATTGAGCGCCTTGTCCAGCATATCAATCAGCTTCGCCGCTAATGCCCAATCCGCCTCCTTCAACGTTTTGCGTGTAGGATGCACATGGTGGGAATGCGCTGCCTCTGTGCGGTTTTCTGCCAATGCGAGATGCAGCCCCGCTGCTCCTTGCGCTGGTTCAGGCCCACGCAATACGCCCAGCTCCAAGGCCTGAATAGCTTGTGCGCAGTCTGCAAAATCCGGTGGGCAAAAGAGCGGATGCCGGAACAGTTGCAAGAGGCTACTGGGCGAGAAGTATGAAGCGGCGGCATCGGCCAGCAGCAGGGCAAAAATACCGGCTGGCGTGTCAAACAGCGGTTGTCCTGCGGAATCATCCACATCAATGCCCCATCGGGAAAGCTCGGCAGCCACACTTTTGGCCAGTGCGCGATCAGGCGTGATAAGAGCCGCAGTTTTATCCTTGCTTTCCAGCGTTTGCCGCAGCAACAGTGCAATACAGAGCGCTTCCAGACGTTCATTGCGCGGTTCAAGAACAGTCATGTGCGCCAGACCGGCACTAAAATCCTGCGCGCCTTGCTCAGCCCACTGGTCGGTGGTTTCTGCAGGGCGCATGGCAGAGGAGACCAGCTTTTGCCGGTTGGCCACAGCGGGGGATACCCTGCCGATCTCCCGCACATTTGCGCGAGGTGTCGCCAGTTTTTGCAACAGACGGTTCAAGCCCCGCTGCGGATGGGTAAAGACACGAAAGCCATACGCATCATTTTCCAGACGCGCCCAGCTTTGCGCATCCAGATTCTGGTCAAGGCCGGGCAGAACCACAGCGCCGGTGGGCAGGCTGGCAATGGTGACAAGCAAGCTGGCGGTTGCGGGTGCAGAGCCGGTTGAACCGGCACCCACAATCACCCCGCGCGGTGGGTTGGCTCCCAAGTGCCGCGCAATGGCAGCAAGCTCAGCGCGGCGTTTTTCAAAAGCACCAATGCTTTTGGAGGCGCTGAGATATTCCGGCCACCATTCCGCAGCAATTTTCAAAAAGGCAAGAATTTCATCCCAAGCCGCAGCATGGTTTTCCGGAACCAGCGTGGAAAGCGACTCCCACCGCACACCTTCGGTCTCAAAGGAGTCGATGAGGGCAGCAAGCTGGGTAGCAAAATGCAACGCTTCCGGTGCCGTCGCTGCAATCAGCGCCCTGTCTTTGTTCTGGGAGGTCTCCAGAGCCCAGCGGCGCACCAGACGCGCAAGCACAAGACGGCGCTCAAGCGATGCCATCACATGCTGGTCGTCAGGGATACCGGAAAGACCTTCATCCATTTCCTCATCCACATCACCCAAAGCCGCAATGCGAGGAAGCAGAGCGGCTCCTCCAAGACGTTCCACCAGAATTTCCTGAAAGGCTTTCACGGAACGGCGGGTTGGCAGAAACACCACACTGTCAGCAAGCAACAGCGGATCATCCCGCAGCCGAAAGCCTTCCACCAAGGCGCCATCCAGCAGCGCATCAGCCAGCGAGGCAAGAAACGGCGCACCGGAAGGTATGGAAAATACGCGGGAAGATTCAAAAGCCATGGAAAACCGTGGATAATGAGGGTGAGAACAAAGAATGAGGGCTTCACAATAGGCAAAAAAATCTTAATCTGTCATTCATTTTGTATATTCTGTGTGTTTTTCCTGTATAAGCATGGCAAAAGTCTTTCTGTAAGAGCAGATGATGCCAGAAACGAGGTCAGCCATGTCCAGCTCCAACTCTCCCGTGTCGAATTTCTTTGGCGGTTCGCCCATTGCGGTGATTGGCAAGCTGATTTTGCTCTCCATTATCGTCGGGGTGATTATGGCGGTGCTGGGGCTTGATGCGCGTACCCTGATAATCGGCATTGGAAATCTGGTTGAAGATGTGTTTGGCTTGGGCTTTGATGCCTTCCACAAAGCCTTCCAGTATTTTCTCATTGGCGCGGTGATTGTTATTCCTATCTGGTTGCTGACCCGTATTTTTGCCAAACGGTAGTTTCATTGCTGCACAACAAGGTGTTCTCTGGTATTCCAAGCGAAACCTTTAACACTTCATTCGTGCGCGATTCGCTTTGGAAAGCAGATAAATCCCATGTATCATTCACCGCTCTCACCCCGTCAGCAGGTCTGGAACCTTCCCAATTGCCTGACCTATGGACGGATTGCGGCAGTGCCGGTGGTCATGCTGTGCCTGTTGGGTGACAAGCTGTGGCTCAACTGGCTTGCACTGGCTATTTACATTGCGGCCGCTGTTTCCGATTTTTTCGACGGCTATCTGGCGCGGGTTTGGGATCAATCATCCTCTTTAGGCCGGATGCTTGACCCTATCGCCGACAAACTGCTGGTGGCGGCCTGTCTGCTCACCATGGCTGCGGAAGGGATGGTGGCAGGTGTGCATATCTGGGCGGCGGTGGTGATTTTAAGCCGCGAAATTCTGGTCTCCGGCTTGCGGGAGTTTTTGGCTGAAATCCGCGTTTCTGTGCCGGTGACCAAGCTGGCAAAATGGAAAACCACCGCGCAAATGGTGGCCGTTGGCGTCCTCATTACGGGACCGGCTGGCGATCAGCTTTGGCCTTACACCACAACCGTGGGGCTGGGCTTGCTCTGGATTGCAGCAGTGCTGACACTCTACACAGGCTATGATTATTTCCGCTCCAGCTTCAAGCACATGGTGTAAGCTCATAAATAACCCACCGAAGAAAGCGCATGATTGCCGCCGTTGCGCATGGCACGCTCCATGTTTACAAACGCCACGGCCAGAGCATTCACCGGCGTGTAGGCTGTGTCTTCTGTTTTGCCCAGCCCTGCACTGAGTGTCACAATATCAGCACTGTGCGACTCCCGGTGCGGAATCGCCAGATCCCCGATTTGGTGCCGGATACGGTTGGCCAATCTGACCGCTTCATCAAGGGGGGTCGAAGGCATCATAATCACAAACACATGCGCATCATACTGGCACAAAGCACTGCCCAGAGGCGCGTCAAGCGTTGCGATGGTTTGCGCAAGCGTGCGGCACAAATGGTTTGCCTGCTGATAGCCATAATAGCCCAGATACTCCTCATAGCTATCAACCCCCAGCGCAATAAAGGAAAGCGGTACAGCATTGGTATGGTTGAATTGCCGCACATAATGCTGAAGTGCAATACGGTTGGGCAATGAAGAAAGAGGATGCAATAATGACTCAGCAGCAGCTTCAAGATCTGCTTCCCCATCACCCGCCAGCTTACGCTCGCACTGAATGCGGTGGCGGGTTTCTTTTGCGAGACGCAGCGCCATCGCAACCCGCAAAGACGTATGCGGCGCATTGAACGGGCGGGTAAGAAGATCGCTAATGCCCAAAGTGGTAAGGTGGTTCACATTCGGCTGATTATCATTATCACTCAATGCAATAATAGGTGTGTTGGCACAGAGCGGATGCCGCTGCAAATAGGTACACAAGGCATAGCCGTGCATGTCTTTCAATGAAAGGCTAACACAAGCCAACGAGAAAGGATTGCTTTGCACGCCTGATTGCAAATGTTCAATCGCCTGTTTGCCACTGTGAAAATGCACAAGAGGCTCATGCGCATGATTTTCCAGCGCCCGTAATAACGGCGCAATAGACATCATGTCATCGTCAATCAGCAATAAAGTCATCGCGGCTGGTTCCTCAGGCGTATGTTCTTATGCGGATAAAAAAAAGCGCATTCTGATGCGGCGCTATTCAGCGTGGTAGCAAAGAGTTCTCGCGGATACAATAAAATACTTTGCATTTCTGTAATTACTTTCTCCAGAAAACAATGCGCTGCCATTCTAGAAAAAGGAAAAATTGCAACAAGGGCAATTGCCCCTTCTGTCTAAGATTGCGCTAACACCAGAAATCCAATGATGAGTAATTCTTTATATTCGTTTTAAATCAATATATTAAGAGGATAAACCATAAATAATTGTCATCAAGTTACAAAGGCTTTTAAAGGCAAAACGGTATCCATAAACAGCAAATGCACCGCACGCTGAGGATTGCGGCATAAACAATTCAGAGTAGAAAAATAAAAGCCACACGCTCTTTATGCGGGTGGTTTTAATAGTATGATGGGGAGTAAATTAGCCCCCAATGTCGAATGTGACGCCCTGTGCGAACTGCAATGAACGCGAATAGTTGATGGTATTGGTAGCGCGGCGCATATAACCTTTCCAGGCATCGGAACCGGCTTCACGGCCACCGCCGGTATCCTTTTCGCCGCCAAACGCACCACCAATTTCAGCACCGGATGGCCCAATATTCACATTGGCAATCCCGCAATCGGAACCCGCCGCAGACATGAAATATTCCGCCTCCCGCAGATCAGTTGTGAAAATGGAAGAAGAAAGCCCCTGTGTAACGTCGTTTTGAACCGCAATCGCTTCTTCCAGATCAGTATAGGTAAGCGTATAAAGAATTGGTGCAAAAGTTTCATGCAGCATGGGCGCCTTTTGCCCAGGCATCCGCACCAAAGCCGGCTTGGCATAAAACCCTTTCGGAAATTTATCCTCCATCTCTCTGCCGCCATTGGCCACCATACCGCCATTGGCTTCCGCCTCCGCAAGCGCGTGTTCATAAGAGCGGTAAGCCGCTTCATCAATGAGAGGGCCAAGCAAAACATCGGGCAGGCGGGGATCATTGGCCGCAACAGAAGCAAACGCTTTTTCCAGCCGCGCTGTAAAGCTTTCTGCCAGACTTTCATGCACAATCAACCGGCGCAAGGTGGTGCAACGCTGTCCAGCGGTGCCAATCGTGGCAAAGGCAACCGCACGCAACGTCAGATCAAGATCCGCACTCGGCGCAATAATGGCGGCATTGTTCCCGCCCAGCTCAAGAATGGAACGACCAAGACGGGCAGCAACACGCGGCGCTACAATTTTCCCCATAGCTGTAGAGCCGGTAGCCGACAACACCGGAACACGGATGCTATCCACCAGAACACCCCCAACACGGGCATCACCCTGTACCACTTCTAGCAGGTTATCAGGCGCATCACCGAATTTCTGGGCGGCACGCTCAAACAATGTTTCAACAGCCAAAGCCGTCAGGGGCGTTTTTTCCGAAGGCTTCCAGACCACGCTATCCCCACAGACCCACGCAAGAGCAGCATTCCATGCCCATACGGCTACAGGGAAATTAAAAGCAGAAATTACCCCCACCACGCCAATCGGGTGCCACAGTTCCATCATCCTGTGTCCTGCCCGCTCGGACGCAATGGTCAGGCCGAACAATTGCCGGGAAAGACCCACCGCATAATCGCAAATGTCGATCATTTCCTGCACTTCGCCCACGCCCTCGCCCAGCACCTTGCCCATTTCAAGGGTGACAAGACGGGCGAGATCATCACGGTGCAGCCGCAATTCTTCCGCAAACAAACGCACCAGTTCCCCGCGCCGTGGGGCAGGCACCGTACGCCACTGGATAAACGCTTTGTGGGCGCGTTCAATGGCATCATGCGCTTCTTGCGGAGTGTTCTCGGCCACATGGCCAATTTCAGCGCCATCAATGGGAGAACATGACGTTATCGCGCCACTTTTCCAGAATTTTTCCGGCACACCAATGCGTTGCAATACCGTGCGGGCATCTTCGGTAACGGTGGGAACGGTGTAGATAACAGTCATGCGCTTCTCCCTTGATTTTTCGCTATTATGCAAGGCTATCAAGAGTGGCGCAATCATTATGGAAAAAGAAAATGCCTTTTCCTGCAAGGTTTAAGGGAAATTACCGCCCAATCAGCCGTTCCAGATAATCCAGCTCAAGCGCAGGGCGCTGTGGATCGCTGAGGCGGCGGCGCAATTCTTCCATGATTTTGCGCGCCCGTTGCGCCTGTATTTCGCCAGGAATACGCACGCTATCACCCGGATCAAACTGGCGGGAACGGGTGGGTCGTCCAAGCGGATCAACGCCTTCACCGGCGTTCTGCCCTGAAGAAGGCATCGGTGTACCCATCCCTTGCTGCTGACCCTGACCTTGCCCCTGACCGGATCGGCTTGCCAACTGATCCATAATTCCCTTGGCACCTTCGCGCAATTTGTTGAGCGCCTCGGCTTGCGATTGCACCGCTCTGCCGCTTTCACCTTTGCCAAGTTCCTCACGCGCACTGCCCATGGCTTTACCGGCATCGTTGAAGCCCTGTGGATTTTGCAGACCTAAGCCTTGCAGGTTTTTCTGCAACTGTTCTAGTTGCTGTTGCAACCCTTGCTGCTGTTGTTCCAGCTCGGAAAGGTTGGGAGGCGGCTCACCGGCGCCCGATTGCTCGTCTCCACTTTGGGTTGCGCTTCCTTGCTCACCAGAAAAGCGGTTGGGATCGCGCTGTTTTTGCTGCTCTTGAAAGGTGCGGTCGTGCAAACGGCTCTGATCCTGAATAATCCGGCCAAGCTCATTGATATTCTTGTTCATTTCCTGCGCGGCCTGGCTCTGGCCTTGCTGCCCTTGCTGGCCGGATTGGCTGAGGCTGTCAAAAATATCCTGCAACTGGGAAAGCAATTGCTGTGCAGCATCCTGTGCGCCACTTCTGGCAAGATCTTCAAGCTGGTTGAGCATTTTTTCCAGATCTTGCGGGGTCAGAAATCTGGTATCAGGATGTGAGGGCATGGCACTTTGGGGATTGCGTGCCGCCTGACGTGCCATTTCGGTAAGAAACTTGCTCATCGCCTCACGCAATTGCTGGGTAAGCTGTTTAATTTCCTCATCGGAAGCGCCCCGCTCCAGCGCTTCTTTTAACGCTTCCTGCGCCGCTTGCAAATCACGGGCAGCCGTAGACATTTCCCCTTCTTCCAGATGCAAAGCCATTTCCCACAGATAATCCACCACGCCACGCAAAGCATCATCATCATTGGCATTGATTAACCGCCAATAGGCGCTGCGCAAACCCAGATAAGTCGATGCCGGCACATTAAAATCATCCGCAAACAAGGTAAGCGCATCCAGACCCGTTTCCACCCGTGGCCGCGCATTGCGGTCAAGAGCCAGCATCCGGCGCAAATCCACCAGCGCACGCGCCACAGGATCGTTAAAACGCCGCTGCGGCAGGAGAGTCGTAATGGTTTTTCCGCGCCCTTCCTGCCCTTTATCATCGCGCGCTACCGGCGTGATCTGCACCTCGCTGCCAGCCCATGGATGCGCCGCCAGATCAAGGGTGGTGTGCGCTTTGCCGGAACGGGTACGGTTGGCGGGCAGTTGCAATAGACCGGAAGGGGGTTCATACAGCGGCTGCGCCAACAAAGGGGCTTTCTGGTTTTGCGATTGCGTGATTGCTACACTGGCTTCGGCCACACGGTAATCATCCGCAACCGTATAGTTCAATTGCAGCCCGCCGCGCAGATTGGCTTTTGGCGTATCAGTAAAGCTGATGGTAGGTGGTGCATCCGGCGTTACAGTGAATGACCAATACAGCGTTTTTCCCGTCTCTGGCCACAGCGAAATAGCGCCATCGCTTTCCAGCGACCACTGGTTTTCCTGTAATGCCGCTTCCTCTGCCTGTGCCGCGGCACGAATGCCGCCTTTAAGATGTGCGCGCAGTGCGCCTTCCGACACCCGCGCCACCAGAATACTGCCCTGCGGCACAGTGAAATGGTTGCTCTGCGCTGCATCACGATTCAGAAAAAGCGGCGGCTTGCCCGTGTAGGCGGGCGGCGTAACCCATACATCCACGCGAGGCGGCACCGCAACCGTACGCCAGCCCTCCCATTCAAAAGCAGCCATCAGACGCGGCGCGCGTTCCGCACCGCTCATAAAAAACGCCACCCCTGCCAGCAAAATAAGCGCGGCGCGCACCCCAAACGGATCATAGGCTACGAGATTGGGTTGCGGCTGCCCCACCTGCAATTTTTCCGCATCCTTCAAAAGCCGCGCACGATGGATGTGCCACAGACTTTTTGTCAGCGGGTCTTCTGTTAAAGCAAGACGGTCATCCATTCCATTGGCGGGATGGTGGGCAAGGCCGCTGGCTGCATCAATGCGCGCCAATGCCTCGGCCCGTGACGGGCGATGCACACGCAACAACGGCACAAGGCAGTACAGCGCTGCCAGAACAAACAGCACAACACCGGCAATGCGCCCCACCGGCGGTAATGCCTCCCAGAACCCAAACCAGCCAAGCATTAAAAAGGCCAGCACACACAAGGCGGAAAGCGCAATCGACGGCCAGATTTTTTCCCACAACAGCACCATACGGGCGCGGGAAATCAACCGCTCAAGACGGGGATTGGTGCCGGAAGGGGAAAGAGAGGGTTTCAGCGGTATAGTCTCCGGATACGGCATTTACCTGCCAGAACAATTTCACGCAATCATAGCATATTGGGTGCAGAATGGAACCAGCTCCTCAACCCACATACAGGCGAGCGGTATTTCATGCCGTTCAGAGGGATTCCGTGATAGCGTGGCGGTCACCTTCTGCGCCGTAATAGTTTACATAACGCGGATTCAGCTCGGAAACAGGCAGGATAATCAGCACATCCGTGGTGCCAAACTGATGATCGACCACCGCTTCATCAGCCACATAAGCCCCCAGACGCAAATATCCGCGCAGCAGCGGCGGCAAAAGCCGCAATACTTTGCGCATATCAATATGATTGCGGGAAATGCGATCCATGGCAATGCCTTCCCCGCGCACCGCTTTGACGCGCCACTCTTCCGGCGCCCGGTGGAAATGATACAAATAGCTGAGCTGCAAGGCGAGCGCCTCAGGATCCGTACCCTGCAAGCTGGCACACCCGAACATCAGGCTGGAACGATAATACAGCGCATATTTCCAGATGCCATGCCATAACAATTCCACAGTGCGCTTGTTGCGGTAGTGGTTGGCAATACACGAACGCCCCAGCTCCAGAAAACGCCCCTCCGGCCATTGCCTCAACAGAGGGGAAATATCAAATTCCTGTGTGCTGTAAAATCCGCTGCCATTGAGCGCCATATCATGCCGCAAAAGGCGCGTGGTTCCCACAATGCGGGACGCTTTACCCAATAAACCATTGCTCGTATCGCGCACCAACAGATGATCGCACACCGAATCGAACCCATCGCGGTCACGGCGGGTAAGACGCGACAGCAGCGATGGCCGCGCATCCATTTCTTTAAAAAACACGTTGTAACGCAATTTTTGAGCAAGACGCACATCGTGCGGGCTGGTGGCCAGCCGGATTTCCAAAGTGCCAAGACGCCCCAGAACAGGTTCAGGATGTGGATCGTGCCATTGCATTAAACAGGCTTTCGCAAATGGTGCAGCACAATACCGCTGGTGGTGGCTACATTCAAAGAGTCAAAATTATTGTCCATGGGAATAGATACCGTCAAGGCGCGTTGCATGATCCCTTCCGAAAGACCCGCACCCTCGGTGCCAAGCATCAGTGCGGTGCGTGGTTGCGGCTTTAAATTATGCAGTTCTACAGATCCTTTAGGGGTGAGCGCCAGCGGGGTGTATCCTGCGCTCTCCAGCACAGACAGAAGATCTTCTTCCGGCGCAAGCGTTGCAAACGGCACCCGCAACACCGCTCCCACCGAAACCCGCAATGCCTTGCGGTAAAACGGATTGCAGCACTGGCTATCCAGCAGGATGCCCCCCGCGCCCAAAGCCGCTGCATTGCGAAAAATACCACCGAGATTATCATGATTGGCAATGCCGCACAGCACCACCAAGGGTGCATCGGGTGAAATGTTACCAAGCAAGGCTTGCGGCGCAAGCGGCGTGGCACACTCTCCCAAAGCCAGAATACCGCGATGCAGATGAAATCCCGCAATGGCGCTCAAAATCTCTGTTGATGCGGTATAAACAGGAGTGCCTTCAGGCACGCGCTGCAAAAGCTCCTCAAGCGTATTGAGCCGCTTGGCATCCAGCAGCAGTGACAGCGGCTTGTAGCGCTGCTGGGCAAGCAACACCCGCAACACAACGTCCCCTTCCGCGATGAAATGCCCTTCACGACCAATCAAATCCCGTTCGCGGATACTGCGATAACCGGCAATTCGGGGATCATCTTCTGCCGTAATTGCGGTGATATGAGGTCTATCCAGCATCGCTTCCGGCCTGTCATTGCGGATTGAGAGCATGTCTCCTGAACGTATAAACCGGCTTTAGGATCAAAAACATGCGCAAAAACGAAGAGACAGAACATTTCCACGGGTGAGAGCAATTTCAGCAGAACCCTATTAAAGTTTGTTGGAATTGCTCTCCACGGGAATGCTCTAAACAGTGCGGTCAACGGTTTCGCCGGACGGTTTGGGGCCGCCTTTGGAAACGCCCACCATGGCAGGACGCAGCACGCGACCGGAAAGCGTGAATCCCGATTGCATAACCTGCAATACGGTGCCAGCAGGCACATTGGCATTCTCGATTTCAAAAATGGCCTGATGCAGGTTCGGGTCAAACCGCTGGTTTTCCGGATCAACACGCTCCACGCCATGCTTTTTCAGCGCGTTGAGAAGTTCCCGTTCGGTCATGGAAACACCTTCCGCCAGCGCGGTCAGTGTGGGGTCGGACGCATCATCCACCGGGCTGGCAGCCAGCGCCCGGCCAAGATTATCCACCACGCTGAGCAAATCACGGGCAAAACTTGTCAGCGCATAGGCTTTGGCATCCGCAACCTCACGCTCGGTGCGTTTGCGCAAATTATCCATTTCCGCCAAAGTCCGCAGGAGACGGTCTTTCAAGGCCGTGTTTTCCTGCTCCAGCGTTGCAATCTGTTCATTGACAGGGTCAGGAATAGCATCTGTCAGGGTTTCTTCTGCGGCATAGACCATTTCAGTCTCATCCTGATCTTTTGGCGCGTTCATGGAAGGGGATGAAGGGTGCATGACGGATTACCTGAGCTTTAAAAAAACAAGAGATGGAATGCATATCAGCGCAATGGCATGAAAAATCAAGTCTAACCATGAAAAAACATGGATAACTTTACATGTACCGGCTCGCGCAAAGCGTGACAAGTGCCAAGGGAACAGGTAAACGGAATTGTCCTTGAAAAAATAAAAAGCCGTTTTGTGTGATTGTTGAAGGAGCCGCCCTATGAATGCCAGCACACCCACCGCTGCACCGGCGCCTCTGGAAGGTTTGCTGCGCCTTGACACAATGGTGCGTTTGCGCTGGATGGTAGTGGCCGGGCAAAGCGCCGCTATCATTCTTGTTGCCGGTTATCTCAAATTTGAATTGCCGCTCTGGGCGTGTCTGATTGTGATTGGCGCCGCAGCACTGCTCAACATTGTCTTGCGGCTGCTTTATCCGCTTAATGAACGCCTGCCAGCCGATAAAGCCACATTGCTGCTGAGCATAGACATAGTGCAGCTTGCAACACTGCTTTTCCTTACCGGGGGATTGGTCAATCCGTTTGCAATTCTTTTTCTGGCACCTGTACTGATTGCCGCTACAACCTTACCCCCTGTCTGCGCGCTTTTTCTTGGAACATTAACCGTAGGCAGTGCCTCGCTGCTGGCGGTTCTGCACTATCCCATGCCATGGTACACGCCCGAAGGACTGTCCTTGCCTGTTTTGTATGTTGTGGGCGTATGGTGCGCCTTGTTTCTGGCGGTGAGCTTTATCGGCGTGTTCACCTGGCAGGTCACCGAAGAAGCCCGGCAGCTTTCAAAAGCGTTGGCAGCCACAGAACTGGTGCTGGCGCAGGAACACCATCTTTCCGCGCTGGATGGTCTGGCGGCGGCGGCGGCGCATGAACTGGGAACACCCCTTGCCACCATCACGCTGGTGGTGCGTGAGCTGGACAAAGCCATCCCGCATGACAGCCCGTTCAAAGAAGATCTGACGCTTTTGGGCGAACAGGTGGGGCGGTGTCGCGGTATCCTGAGAACGCTCACAACACTCAATGAAGAAGGGGCGCCGAATGCACAAATCAGCATCAGCCACCTCCTTGAAGAAGTGATTGCTCCACACCGGAATTTCGGCGTAAGTATTGTTCTTGATGTTGCGGGAGATACTGCCAGCCAACCCCATGTGCGGCATAATCCTGGCTTAATGTATGGTTTGGGCAACTTCATTGAAAACGCCCTTGATTTTGCACAGGAGCAGGTTGCAATCCGCGCATTCTGGAACGGACACACAGTCGAAATCCGTATTCAGGATGATGGCCCCGGCTTCTCGCCCGATGTTATCAGCCGGCTGGGTGAGCCTTATGTTTCAACCCGTATCCATTCTGCCGCCGACAAAACCCATCAATCAGGAGGGTTGGGGCTGGGTGTGTTTATCGCCAAAACCCTGCTGGAACGTTCCGGTGGGCGCATATCCTTCAGCAATCGTCCTGCACCGGCCAGCGGAGCAGAAATTATTATCCACTGGCCACGCGCTGTTTTTGAGCAGGGTACTTCCAGCGCCATAAGCTGATCGCTTTAGTCGCATACATAAGGTCTAATTTTCAAACGTGCAGGAGAGTGTATGATTCGTTTCATGCTTCGTGTTTTGGGGCTATGCGTTTTTGCCGCAGGCTTTGTGGTGAGCATCATTGATGGCTCGCGCTCAATAGCGGGAAGCGCGTGGTTACCTACGGCATTGGCAACTGTTGTGGAGGCTTTCATTCCGGATTTTCAAACCGGATTAAGGCAGACATTGCAGTCCATTGGTGCAGAAAATGCGGAAGGACTGGTGGTGTGGGTGCTGCAATGTCCGGCCAGCATTATTTTGCTGCTTTTGGGGTTATTATTATTGTGGGTTGGCCGTAAACGCCCTCCACCGTTAGGGTTTCAGCGGGGATGACCCTTTTTGTACAGTAAAGGTAACACAATGTTCGGCTTTATGGCCTCTAAAGTAAAATTGCCTTCCGCACAGACAGCCTTGCGGGGACGCCCCACACCCATTGCTACGGCCGATGTCCACGATATTACCGGACGCCCCCTCAAAGGCCCTTGGCCCGCAGGCATGGAATGCGTGGCTGTCGGCATGGGATGCTTTTGGGGCGCTGAACGCTTGTTCTGGAACCTGCCCGGCGTTTATGTGACAGCAGTTGGCTATATGGGCGGCTACACGCCCCACCCAACCTATGAAGAAGTATGCTCTGGACAAACCGGCCATGCAGAAGTGGTGCTGATTGTTTTTAACCCCACAATGATCCCCTTCTCGCATATTTTAAAACTGTTTTGGGAAAACCATGACCCGACACAGGGAATGCGGCAAGGCAACGATACAGGTACCCAATACCGCTCTGCGATTTATACCTATTCACCTCTGCGCTATGAAGAAGCCATCCAAAGCCGCGCAGCATTTGAAGTAGCACTGGAAAATCAGGGCTTGGGCAAAATCACCACCACAATTGCCATGGCCAAAGAATTTTATTATGCCGAAGCGCACCATCAACAGTATCTGGCAAAAATTCCTAATGGCTATTGCGGGTTGCAGGGTACAGGGGTGGCATGCCCATGAATATATAGCCAAGTTCCAATAAAATGATCTTTTTATCATGCTTTCGCTCTAATTAATTACTGAATTTTCGATCATGGGATGAAAATGAACTTGTTTTTGCCGCAGAGCGCGGCAATAAGCAGCAATTGTTTTTTCTTTTACAGGAACTGAGTACCATGGTTGAACGTGGGTTGGAGCGTTTTTTATTTGCAAGCCGTTGGATTATGGCACCCTTTTATGTGGGTCTGGCGCTGTGTCTGGTTGTCTTGCTGATTAAATTCACACAAGAGCTTCTTCATTATATGATGGGTGTGTTTGCCGCAGATGATGCCGATGTCATTCTGGGAGTTCTCACACTGATTGATCTTTCTCTGGCCGGTAATTTGTTGTTGATTGTGGTTTTCTCCGGCTATGAAAATTTTGTTTCCAAAATCGACCATGCGGAAGCCAAAGACCGCCCCGAATGGATGGGCAAGGTGGATTTCAGCGGTCTGAAACTCAAACTTCTGGCCTCTATTGTGGCCATTTCAGCCATTCATTTGCTGAAAGCCTTTATGGATGTGGCAAAGTACTCCGATCGTGATCTGATGTGGCTGACCGTCATCCATGTGGTGTTTGTGGGTTCGGGCATATTGCTGGCGCTTTCGGACAAGCTCAGCGTTAAAAAGAATTAAACGCTGCATTTCAGGGCTGTGCAATCACAGCCCTGCACGCGTTTGGGAGTTGCGCCAAGGTCATGGGTGGGGCAGGTTTGGCCGGTTTTTTTGGCTTGCGGGCTTCATCAGAAAACCACCATGCCAGCTCTTCGCCGCACCCATCGTTGCGCGGTGGCGGGGTTTGCGGTGTACAGCCTGTCTGTCCTTTAGGGCATTTCAAACGAATATGCATGTGATAGTTGTGTCCGTACATCGGACGGACGGTTGCGAGCCATGAGCGGTCTTGTTTTTCTTCACGGCAGAGCGCTTTTTTGATGGCAGGGTTGACAAACAGGCGTTCCACATTGGGCTGTTTGGCCGCCAGTTTGATGATTGCAAAATGATCTTTCGTCCAGAGCGCCGGATTGATGTCATTCCAGTCATCGGCCACAACATTGGTGGCAAACACTGTTTCGCGTTCATGCGACGTAAAGCGTGTTGCAGGCATCGGGGTAAGCCAGATATCCGCATCAAGGCCAATCTGGTGGGAAGCATGGCCGGTCAGCATGGGGCCACCGCGAGGCTGGGAAATATCACCCACCAGAATACCCGGCCATGACGTCACCGCAGGCACCTGCGCCGCAAAACGCTGAAGCATCTCAATCATGGCAGGATGCCCCCAGTTGCGGTTGCGCGAAAGCCGCATAACCTGCCAGTGGGTGCCATCAATCGGCAAGGCAACACCGCCGGATAGACATCCGCGGGCATAGCCACCAAAGCTGGCGGCACGCTTGGCAGGATATGGGTTTGGAGTACGGCCAAACAGCTCTTTTGCAGGAGCAGACAAATCCGTGCGGGAATAGGTCACAGCAGGCGGCGGCTCCGGCTTGGTGATGGCCTGAGAGGCCGCTGGCAGTACACCCAGCGGAAGCAAAATCAACAATGCGGCAAGTGGCAATACAATACGCATTTAATATCTCGTATGCAAAGAGCGTGAAACAGGCAACACGCGATAAACTTTGAAGGGTGTATGGGGCATCGGTACAGGTTCAAGCCACGCGGGAATATGGCCATGAATAAGCTGTGCCAGCAAACCATTGCTTGCATTGTGTGTATAGATCCAGTTCTGGCCGTCATTCGCGCACCATAGAATATGCGTAATGCCGCGTTCGCGCACCGTGTTTTCCGCCTCATCGGGCGTAGCGCGAAAGAGCGCAATAACATCACTTAAGCCACGGGTTTGCCGATGATAGGGCGCAGCCAGGACAGCATGGTTTGTCCAGGCCAGTAAAAACGGCCCGCTATCAATGGGGTTTGCAAAAAAAGCATCAGGCATGTTTCGCAGCGGCAGATAGCTTTGCCGTTCTGTACACAGTTTCGTATATCCCTGCTTCTCTTCAAATTGCTGCTCGGATGCCTTCGTTTTTTCAAAAACAAACGCCTCCAGACCCTTACCCGCAAAAGCAAAAGTAACTCCGTTGAAAACCAAAGCAAAAAGAAGCGATTTTGCTGTAAGCCAGCCCCAGTCTGATGTGCAACAGGGTTTACCCAGCATACGCACCACAGCAGCCAACGGCACCAGTGCAAGAGCAGAACTGGTCATGCTGCCGCGTATCTGCCACAAGGTTATGCCAAATGCCGCAACAAAGAGCAGCAAAAATTGCATCCAGCCCAGCCGCTTTTCCGGTGCGGCTTTAAAACAAAAGAACACGGTGAGCAGCAGCGCCAAACCAGGCAAAACATACACAAACAACAGCAAAGCAAGATCTTTATAGATCACTTGCGTAATGTTCTGAGCCTCACGCACGTTTTGAAGCCATAAGGTTTTTACATCAAGGGGCAGGGTGGCAAGTGGCTTTGCAAAACACTGCGGTGCAACAAGAAGAGCAATCCCCAGCGCGGCAAGGCCAACTGTCGCAATAGCGAGAATTTTAAAGACTCTGCTTTCAAAACGGACAAAAGTAAGAACAGCCAGACCAATGCCGCCGGAAAGCGCCGCAAGCATCTGCGGCAGGGTAAGGGCATCGCACCATACAGTGCTGTAGGTGTCCGGCGGAACAGTCATAAAGAACAAAGCGGCTGTGCCAAGCCCGAAAGTAAGGCCAAAAGCGCGTGTATGCTCAAGGGTTTGGGGCGAGGAAGAATACAGCCAGAACAGCACCGCAGCGCCGCAACCGGCCAGCACAAGAGGCATGGTTTCAGGCCCTACAGCCAACGAAACCGCAGCGCACAATCCTGCGCAGATGGCACTGCCGCTTGTTTTACCGCCCATGGAAAGCAAACCCGCCAGCATCCACACGATTAGCATGATCTGGATATTGTGGTGGTCTATCGCGCCCGGTTTGAAATAATTGCCCATAATGAGAGCAATGCTGAAGCAGAAAAGAAAAACGAATTTCTGCACTTCTACACCAATCAGCACGCGGGCAATGTGCAACATGCCCAACACCGTGGGTATAATCAGCAGCAACGGCCAGAACGTCAGGGTCAGGGCTTCTGCAGTCTCACGGGTAAAAAACAGTTCTAACACGGCCATCACTGCTGCAAGCGGCAGATCCACAAGGCGCGACCAGTGCATCGGCGTTGCATTGGGCATATCCAAGCGGCGCTGGACAAGATCAAACCAGCCTTGCCCGTTGAGCAAATCCCGCACCTGCACCAGCCGCATGGCATCATCGGTGGAAAGCTGGTTAAAGATACCTGAAAAGCCACCGTAAGCCAGCACTCCAATGACGCCGCCACACATAATAAGCGCCAGAGTGTACGCGGAGCGTGTAGAACGGGTTTCAGGCAAGAATACAAACATAAAAAACCCATGCTTTACCAAAGGGGTGTAGCCAGCTTAGCCACACAGAGGTTACAAATTTCTTTTGGAAAGAATTGCAAACTGCTTTTAGCATACAGATCGGCAGTTGCCGGAATACAGACACGGATACAGGAATTATCCACCATAAATTTAAACCAATATTACACGGTGCAATATTGCTCCCACAACGGAAAAAACAAAAAATATTTATAAGAATCAAATATTTCACAGAACACGATGTAAAAGTAAATTTTTTCTCACGCCAGACGCAGCTCTCTTCATGGATTGACAAAAAAGTTAACAACCCTTTAATGCCACGCATACAATTTTAAGTTTTGGGGTTAAGAGTATGCGTTTACTTGGCGGTGTTGTTATTTTAAGTGTATCCATTATGGCGTCAGGCTGTGCCACCGTTGTGCGCGGCACCACAGATCAGGTTAAGGTACAGACGGTGCCGGAAGGTGCCGCAATCCGCACATCCAATGGCCTTTCCTGCCCGTCTTCTCCCTGTGAGTTCAAGGTAAAACGCAAAGAAGAATTTACAATATTTGCGGAAAAAGAAGGTTATAAGCCGAGTTCATTGGATATTGTATCCCGTGTTAGCGGAAAAGGCATGGCTGGTACAATGGGCAACGTGCTGGTGGGCGGTGTCATTGGCATAGGAGTAGATGCTTATTCAGGGGCAACCTTAAGCCACTCTCCAAATCCTGCCATTCTGACACTGGAACCGCTTGTACCTGAAAAGCCATTGCAAAAAAAGCGGATCCCGGCAAAAGGCGCGCTGAAGACCAGCGGCATTGCAAAAACCGGCAACCAGAGCGTAGAATAAACAGCCGTCTGTCGGGCAGAACTGTGCGATACACGCGCGATAGAGAGCGAAAAGACATGATTGTTTTATCATGTCTGCGCTATATTTTCCTATGAAAACGTACCAACATCTCTAGCCTGAATTTTAAAAAGCGGTTATAGAGCACTGTCGGCGTGTGCTGCGTGCGCCTTGGTATTCCAAAACTTACGGAGAATGTGAAACCTATAAGTTAAAAGGGTGCATTTTATGGCGCATCATCCTACGGAAGCCGGTGGCAAGGGAAGAATAAACTCAACAATTCGTAAGTTTCTGGATAACAGCGCATCGAGCGGTATTGTGTTGATGGGCGTTGCTGCTTTGGCGATTATTACGGCCAATTCGCCTTTTTCAGAGGCTTATTTTTCAACGCTGCGCGCGTATATCGGGCCTTTAAGTGTACAGCATTGGATAAATGACGCTTTGATGGCGGTTTTTTTCCTGATGGTTGGCCTTGAAATTAAACGGGAAATGCTTGATGGGCAGCTTTCAACCTGGAGTAGGCGTATTCTGCCCGGCGTTGCGGCCGCAGGGGGCATGATTGTTCCTGCTTTGATTTACGTAGCGGTTAATCATAGTAATCCTGAAGCATGGCGCGGATGGGCAATTCCTTCAGCGACAGACATTGCTTTTGCATTGGGCGTTTTGTCTTTATTGGGGTCGCGCGTTCCTGCTACCCTCAAGGTATTCCTTGCAGCTTTAGCAATTATCGACGATCTGGGAGCGGTCATCGTTATCGCCCTTTTCTACACTGCGGATTTGAAGCTTTGGGCAATGGGTGGAGCAGCCGCTGTCATAGGACTGCTCATCGCACTGAATACTTTAAGGGTTATGAAGTTATATCCCTATCTTCTGCTGGGCGGTGTTCTGTGGTTTTTTGTCCTTCAGTCTGGCATCCATGCAACGCTTGCGGGGGTTGTGCTTGCTCTTTTAATTCCCCTTGTGCGCACGCCAGCAACACCTGAGGCATCTCCAAAAATTTCGCCGTTGCATAAACTGGAACATGCTCTGCATAAGCCTGTGTCATTTCTTATTGTTCCCATTTTCGGGTTTGCAAATGCTGGCGTTTCCTTTGCAGGTGTTACACTGGCTTCCTTCACAGAGCCGGTGGCGCTGGGCGTGGCAGCAGGGCTAACTCTGGGCAAGGTAATAGGAATTTTTGGTGCTGTTTACATTGTCATCCGTCTCGGCTTTGCTGCACTGCCAGTTGCCGCAAGCTGGAGACAGATGTTCGGTATATCCTTATTGTGCGGAATTGGCTTTACAATGAGCCTGTTTATCGGGCTTTTGGCTTTTGTAGATCCACTGATGCAAGATCGGGTAAAATTGGGAATTTTGCTTGGCTCGCTGATTGCAGGCAGTGTTGGCTACTTGGTTTTGAGGTTCGCGCCGTGTAAACCACTGGAAAAATCTCCTCAACAATCTGTGTGAACCAATACCATCTCATCCAGAATATCGTATTTGCTGTACTGAGCTTTAAATATGCAGTCCACTCCAGGCCATAATCGAAAACATAAGGTAAAAAGGCGTTTTCAGTTGTGGCCAAGGATGGGATTAAAGCGGTATGGCATCTATATAAAGAAAAAAATATTGCGCCTGAAGTCAACGCCGCATTCCATTGCTGCGGGAGTAGCTTCAGGTGCTGCCGTCTCTGTCTTTCCACTTATAGGCGTGCATTTCATATTGGGATTCGTGCTTTCTTTTATAACAAGAGGCAATATGATTGCTGCTGCCTTGGGAACAGCAATTGGCAATCCATTCACATTCCCCCTATTTTTTTCTATGAGTTTTAAAGTTGGCCAGTTGCTTCAGGATATAATTTTTCCCGAAGAACCGGATGCAACCGCAACACAAGAGCAGATGCAAAATCTTTCTTCGGGTATTTTTTCTATAGATATTGATAGGTTATGGCCTATCTTTAAAACAACAATGCTTGGGGCATTGCCGTTTTCTATTATTACTTGGATCGTTATTTATTTTATAGTGTTTATTTTTGTTTCCGAATTTCAAAAAGCACGCGGAAAATACAAAACAAAACTTTAATGATTATAGTGCTTGCAATTGACTAAAAAATAATGCAATATACAAATATAAACAAAAAATATTTGTGAGATATGCGAATGACATGTTTTCAAGCAAACACGGCAATTGCGATAAGTGGGATAAAGGGCAAATCTTTCGGCGCTGCCTTGCATTGCACAGATGTTTGCATGATGTGGTGTTGATGTTCACAAAAAAAGCGCATGTGAACATTAAATAAGATGCACCGCCATGTTAAGAACATTCCTGCCATATAATAATTGTTACATGAAAAAAACATTATTGTGATGTTTCAGGACTTGAATAGAATTTTAAAAAATCGGTGCTAAAGTAGTTGAGTGTAGGGTTTGTTATCCCTGTCAGAAAGGTAAAGTAAAATGTGCCGGTGGATTGCCTATAAAGGCGAACCGATTTTTATGTCTCGCGTTGTAACAGAGCCGCGCCATTCCCTGGTTCAACAAAGCATCAGCGCAACAGAATGCAAAACTGTCATCAATGGCGATGGTTTTGGCATTGGCTGGTACAGTGAGCAGGAGGAGCCAGGCATTTACCGTGACCTGCGCCCGGCATGGGGCGATGAAAACCTCTGCCACCTAACCCGCCAGATTCGCTCACCGCTGTTTTTTGCCCATGTGCGCGCTTCAACAGGTACGGCAACTTCCCGTGCGAACTGCCACCCTTTCCAATATGATCGTTTTTTATTTATGCACAACGGCCAGATCGGCGGATGGCATCAGGTGCGCCGCGCCATTGAGGCAATGATCCCGGATGAGTTTTATAAGCACCGCACCGGAACCACTGACTCTGAAGCCCTCTTTCTGGCAGCCGCCGCGCTGGGACTGGAAAATGATCCTATTCTTGCTTTCCGGACGGTTCTGGAACGCGCGTGGGATATTGTCAAAGCACACGGGATTACAGAGCCAATCCGTTTTGCGGCTGCCTTGGCAGACGGTGAAAATCTTTATGCCTTCCGCTGGTCAACGGATGAACGCTCACCAAGCCTTTACTTCCGTCAGGTGGCATCAGGTTTGCTGCTCGCGTCCGAGCCTCTGGATGAAGAGCGTGCGTCATGGCAGCCGGTTCCGGCCTACCATGCGTTAATTGCCCGTACGGCCACCGAGCTGCAACTGGTACCCTTTGATATTGGGGAGCGTTTGGCTGCTTAAAACCGAGTACCAATGAAAACGATCCTTTTATTGGAACTTAGCTCTATAGAGCGAAAATAACCCCACTTTCATGACGAAGGCGGGGTTATTGTTTTATTGTTTGGCCCACCATACGGTTGGAAAGCCGATATTGTATTCCGGCAGCGGGTCGGGATGCGCAAATTTATCCCAGAACGCGTAGCGGATTGTGCTGGATGTCCATTGTGGCACGACATAGGAATTGGCAAGCAAAACACGGTCAAGAGCGCGGGTAGCTGCAATCAGCGTATCGCGGTCTTTGGCATAAATGACTTTATCAATCAGAGCATCAACAGCCGGATTTTTAATACCGCTATAATTATAAGAGCCTTCACGGTCTGCTGCATCCGAACCCCAGAAATCCCGCTGTTCGTTGCCCGGTGAAAGCGACTGCGGCCATGACGCGACAATAATATCAAAATCGCGGCGGCGTTCGCGGTTTTCCATTTCGGTGGAATCCACACGGCGGATGCGCGTATCAATGCCAAGAAGATCAAGGTTCTGCTTGTAAAACAGGACAACCCGCTCAAAGTTGGGTTGATCGATTAAAAATTCTGCAACAAAAGGCTGGCCTTGTTCATTGCGCAGCACGCGGCGGGTGGGCAGTTTACTCAAACCCACAGATGCCAGAATGCGCGTGAACCATGACGGTTGTTGCGTTGGGTCAGTTTCTTCGCGGATTGTCCAGCCCGCTTGCTTGAGCAAATCAACGGCCTTTTGCAGATTGGCACGCATCAGCTCCGGGGTGCCGTTTTCTGGATTGATATAAGGCGTGGTGAACACACTTTCCGGCACGTTTTCCCGCACACTTTCAAGAAGCTCCAGCTCAATACCTTCGGGGAGGGCTGTGGAAGCGAGTTCGGTATTTTCAAAATAACTGTTAATCCGGCTGTATTGGCCAAAAAACAGCAGGTTGTTCATGGCCTCATAGTTCATTGCTAGATTAAAAGCCTGCCGAACGCGCATATCCTGAAACTGGGGACGGCGCAAATTGAAGGCAAAAGCCTGCATTATACCTCTATCTTTGATAGTGTATTCTTCCAGCTTTACTGTGCCTTGCTGGCGGGCGGGAAAATCATAGCCGGTTGCCCAGTCTTTCGCGGATGATTCCACACGAAAATCATATTGTCCGCCTTTAAATGCTTCAAACGCTACGGTTCCATCTCGAAAATATTCATAATGCAGAGTATCGAAATTGTTTTTCCCCGCATTCACCGCCAAATCTTTTGCCCAGTAATCCGGCACCCGTTCATAGGTGATCGAGCGGCCTGCATTGAAGCTTCTGATGCGATACGCGCCAGAACCCAAAGGCGGCTCAAGGCTGGTCTGGGTAATATTGCGGGGTTGTCCCTGGGCATTGGTATCTGTCCACCAGTGCTTGGGAAGAATAGGCAATTGCCCTAAGATTTGCGGCAATTCACGGTTGCCTTTTTCATCAAAGGTAAAAGTGATCGTGCGTTCATCTGTAATCTGGATATCTTTTACATTGCGGTAATATTGCGCATAAAACGGATGGTTTTTGCGCAACGTTTCAAGGCTCCATTGCACATCTTCGGTGGTAATGGGCGTGCCATCGTGCCATTTCGCCCCCTCACGCAGACGATAGGAAACAGCACTGTAATCTTCGGGATAGCTGACGGCTTCAGCCAGTAAGCCATATTCGGAAGCAACCTCATCATAAGAGGAAGTCATCAGCGTATCGTAAATATTGCCTATCCCGGCGGCGATGGAACCACGGGGCAATGTGAGATTAAAGCTGTCAAAACTGCCCAATGCGGAAAGCCGGATACTGCCACCCTTGGGGGCTGCGGGGTTAACATAATCAAAATGCGGAAAGTGTGCAGGATATTTGGGCGTATCCATCAAAGAAAGGGCATGGCGCCATTGCATCGCGGGGGCTTGAGACACCGCTTCTTGCGCATAGGCAGCATGTGCGGTCAACAGAAAAAGACAGGGCAAAAGAAAGCATCGTGTACGTTTCACTCCGGATTCCCCATGTTTATAATTGGGTTATGGTGCATCTGTTATACAGCAAGTACGCATGAAGTACAGGCGTCGCCAATCCAGAAGATAGTGGGCAATTGTGCCAGAAATGAAAGCGTTATAAAGCGCAGCACACATAAAATGAGGGATGAACGCCTGTTTAATTGAAGTTGTCCTGCGCAATAAAAATGACGCATCCCGTGAATTGAAAAAAGCGCCAACGGTCGCAACACATGAACCCATGACAATGGAGCGGCAAGGAATATCTTTTCATTCACGCATTATTTACCATAAAAATGAGGGTGCTTTTAAGGATTGCCAGTCACAATAGATTAAGCCTGTGAGCCAGAAAGGTCACAGCAGGTATTTTGAGTTAATGCGTGAGATAAAGCGCAGGATGCGCACAGAAGGCATGATGACAGCAAAGCCCAACGAAGCCGGAAACGATATGCAGGAGGGTGCTGCCGGAAGCATGAGTGCCGATCAGGCGCTGACCATTCAGCAGATCCGTGATCGTCTGGCCAGCACCACCAGTGACGAAGCCGTTGCCGCGCGCAGCAAAAAACGCAAGGCAACCCAAGAAGTCCGGCAGGTGCGCGAAAGGCTGACCTCAAGCACGGGTACGCGCCCGGCGTTTGACCTTGAGCTGTTACGAATCTATGCCAACAACCGCCTGACCGCTGCGCTGGCCATTTTTTTGCTGGTTGGATTGGCCGCAGCGGCGATGATTATCTGGGTCAGAGCAGATTTTGTTATCGGCTGGGCAACGGCTGTTGTTGTGACACTCGGCGGCAGTGTGGCGCTGGTAAGCCGGTTTTTAAAACCCGAAAGCCGCGAAACCAGTAATAAAATCTGGCTCCAGCGCTTTATGATTGCTGAAGGGCTTCATGCCGCCGCTCTGGCAGGTATGGTGCCTTTGTTACAGCACAGCGGCAGTGAAAGCGCGCAAATTTTTCTTGTGGTTGGCGTGATTTTGTGCGTAGCGGTCAACACCATGTTTTGCGCCACCTTGCACAAGGTGATGTGGGTAAGCACAGCACCCCTGACAGGGGTTATTGTTGTCTCGTATCTCATCGATCAGGATTCCAATGCGTTTACAGTTGCGCTGTTGATGGTGGTAACGCAGGTATTTTTTATGGCATTGGCGCAAAGAATGCGGGAGGCCGCTCTCACCACTCTGGAATTTCGCTCAGAAAAAGATGCTCTGCTCGGTGAACTGGAACAGGCGAAGGCCAATTCCGATGAGGCGCGGCGTCGCGCTGAGGCGGCAAGCCTTGCAAAATCACGCTTTCTTGCCACCATGAGCCATGAATTGCGTACCCCGTTGAATGCCATTTTAGGCTTTTCTGAAGTGATGAAAAGCGAAGTCTTTGGCGAACATTCCGTACCCGCTTATAAAGAATATGCCGTGGATATCCACGCTAGCGGTCAGCATTTGCTCAATTTAATCAATGAGATACTTGATCTTTCCCGCATCGAGGCTGAACGCTATGAACTCAATGAAGAAGCCGTCAATCTGGTGAATATTGCCGAAGATTGTCATCATCTTTTGAAATTGCGTGCCAAAAATCGCGGCATCACCATCAACGAAATTTTTGAACCCAACATGCCACTGCTGTGGGCGGATGAACGCGCATTGCGGCAGGTGACGCTTAATTTGCTGTCCAATGCCATTAAATTCACCCCCCAAGGAGGGGAGATTTACATCACCGTAGGCTGGACAAGCGAAGGTGGCCAATATCTTTCGGTGCGCGATACAGGCCCCGGTATTCCAGAGGATGAAATTCCCACCGTATTATCCTCCTTCGGGCAGGGTACGCTGGCCATTAAAACCGCAGAGCAAGGCACCGGCTTGGGGCTTCCCATAGTGAAAGGGTTGGTGGACTTGCATGGCGGTGCTTTCAGCCTGAAAAGCAAGCTGCGCGAGGGTACGGAAGTGCTGGTAGCGCTGCCACCGAATCGGGTTATGGCAGCGCTTGCGCCATTGTCCGAAGAGAAGCGGTCACTGAAAATGCACCGTGTCTCTTAGTCCTTGCTTCCAAAACGCTCGTTAAGCAAGCTAAACACGGCACGGATAGCAAAGGCTTCTCCGCCTTCCGGCCGGGCAGGACGCGAAGCGGTATTCCAGCCATACACATCAAAGTGAACGTAAGTTTTCGCTTTTTCAACAAAGCGGCTTAAGAAAAGCGCCGCGGTGATGGCGCCGGCAAACCCGCCTTTGCCCGTGTTATTGATATCGGCGATGGGCGTCTTGAGCATGGCTGCATACCCTTCCCATAAGGGCAATTGCCACAGAGGATCATGAACGGTTTTGCTGTGGTGCATGAGAGCCGCTGCAAAGGCTGTATCATCCGTAAAAAATGGCGGAATTTCAGGCCCCAGAGCCACGCGTGCAGCGCCGGTGAGTGTTGCAAAATCAAGCAGGATTTCCGGCGCCTCTTCATCTGCAAGCGCTAAGGCATCTGCCAGCACAAGACGGCCTTCCGCATCGGTGTTGCCAATTTCAACTGTCAGCCCTTTGCGGCTTTGCAAAATATCGCTGGAACGGAAAGCCGCGCCGGAGATTGCATTCTCCACCGCCGGAATAATCACCCGCAGCCGCACATCCAGACCGGCATCCATAATCATGCGCGCCAGTCCCAACACCATGGCCGCGCCACCCATATCCTTTTTCATCAAGATCATGCCGCTGGAAGGTTTAATATCCAGTCCGCCTGTGTCGTAGCAAACGCCTTTGCCCACCAGGGTAATCTTTGGCGCGTCCTGCCGCCCCCATGTAAAATCCAGCAGACGGGGCGCTTCAGAGCTGGCGCGGCCAACAGCATGGATCATCGGAAAATTCTGCTCTAGCAAGGCATCGCCAACCACGGAACGGAAGGTGGCATCAAAGCATGACGCCATATGCGCGGTAGCTTCCTCCAACTGGGCAGGGCCCAGATCGTTGGCAGGGGTGTTAATCAGATCGCGCACCAGAGAAATACTCTGTGCAATCCGCATAATTTCTGCACTATCAACCCCATCAGGGGCGATAAGCTGCACATCGCGCGTTGTTTTTTGCTTGTAGCGCGTGAAATTGTACGTTCCCAACACAAAAGCGAGTGCCGTCAGTTCCGGGTTTTCAGGAGTGACATCAAACGCATACGTTCCGGCAGGTAGTTTTTCTGCGAGGGTTCCGGCAGCGAACGGGTCGGTTGCTTTGCCATCGGGCGTTATGCCAAAAATGACTCCGTGAAGATGTCCTTCGGGGGAGGGAACAAGAATAACCTGTCCGGCACTGCATTCTCCGCCCGTCGCGGTGAGCCAGTTGCGGGCTTGCGCGGGCAGTTTATCTACGGATTGGCCGCGTGCATAAGTCCAGATTGGAACAGCGCCAACACGGCTTGCAGAACCGGCGAGAGCTTGAAACATGGCATTCTCCATAGAAACCGCTAAGTGGTTTATACATAGGCAATATTTCTATTATTACAAGCAAATATTGTATAACAAGTGCCGTTATGGGACTTAAAATGCGCTCTTTATGCATAAATAGTATGGTGGTTAATCAAGCATTAGGGTTAATCGTTCATAACAGAAGGATGGGTATTTCACATTTCCCGATGAGGGGTTCTATGTTGCAAAGGTCATTATCTGTGCGCCGTTTGAGGTTGGTTTGCTTAGCAATCAGTGCTGTGACCTTGGGCGGGTGTGTCAGCAATCCGCAAACCACAGGAAGTATTTCCGCTCGTCAAGGAGCTGTGCAAGGCGCGTCAACGGTGCAGGCAGAGCAGCCGCGCACCGAGGCGCAATGGCGGCAGCTGGCGCAGTATTGGGGCGCGCGGTATGATAAAGAACCTAAAAATCCCAGCGTTATGCTCAACTATGCCACATCATTGCGTGGCGTAGGACAGCGCGCACAGGCGGTAGCCTTGTTGCAACAAGCCGCGATTGCACATCCTAAACAACCGGCAATTCTGGCAGCTTACGGCAGAGCTCTCGCCGAATCAGGCAATCTGGAAGAAGCTTTGAGAGTGCTGGAGCGTGCGCATCAGCCAGAACGGCCGGATTGGCGTATTTTGAACGCACAAGGTGCCATTCTGGATCAGCTTGGACGCTTTTCCGATGCTCGGCGCTATTATCTGACCGCACTGAAAACGCATCCGAATGAAGCCGCAATTTTATCGAATCTTGGGTTATCCTATGCCTTGTCTGAACAGTTGCCTGAGGCAGAGAAAGTCTTGCGTCAGGCCGTGGCACTTCCTGCGGCAACACCAAAAGTAAGACAGAATCTGGTGCTCGTACTTGCGCTGCAAGGCAAGTTCAAAGAAGCAGAAGAGTTGGCGCGGCAGGATTTGTCGCCCGAAGCCGCAAAAGAAAACGTTGCGTATTGGCGCAGCGCAATGACCCAAAAGAACAGATGGCAGACCATGAAAGAAACAGCGCCCCTATCACAAACACTCGAAGACAGTTAAGCGAACGCAAGAGAGCGGAACTGTTTTAAACGGCGCTCAGTAAAATATTCATTGGCATGTTGGAATATAGCTATGCCCCGTAGTACTCGCAGCTATGCATATTCATCTTGCATAAAGCCTTGCACACATATATTTTACATGTACAAATAATAGCACAAAATAAATTTATGCTTTTGCGTGAATTACATTTTATTTCATGTATAATAGCTGGGGGAGGGCTGACATGAAGGCAACGAATATTTTTATGGGTATTGCGGCAATGACGGTGGCATCGGCAATGCCCGCTTATGCAAAAACGCTGGATGCTGTTAAAAGCCGCGGCTATATTAAATGTGGTGTAACGACAGGCTTGCCGGGCTTTTCATTCCCTGATGATAAAGGGGAGTGGAACGGGCTGGATGTGGACTATTGCCGCTCGCTGGCGGCCGCAGTATTTGGTGATGCAACCAAAGTGCAGTTCTCTTCTCTTTCAGCAAAAGATCGCTTTACGGCGCTACAATCCGGGGAAGTGGATGTTCTGGCGCGCAATACTACCATCACTTTAAGCCGTGATACAAACTTAGGATTATCCTTTGTGGGTGTCAATTATTACGATGGGCAAGGTTTTCTTGTGCCTAAAAAGCTGAATATTACCAGTGTGAAAGGTCTGGATGGCGCGTCCATTTGCACCCAGGCTGGTACAACGCTGGAATTGAACATTGGTGATTATTTCCGTGCCAATGGGATGAAATATGAAGTGGTTGTGTTTGCGAGCTTTGCGGAAGTATTGCAAGCTTTTGAGGCGGGGCGCTGCGAGGTATTTACCAATGATGCATCGGGTTTGTATTCCAGCCGCACCAAATTTAAAAATCCCAATGATTACGTTGTATTGCCGGAAATCATCTCCAAAGAACCTTTAGGACCTGCGGTGCGTCAGGGTGATGAGCAGTGGTTCAAAATTGCGCGCTGGGTACTGGCAGCACAATTTAATGCAGAAGAATTCGGCCTTACCAAAGACAATATTGATGAAAAGGCAGCCAATAACGAAAACCCTGAGATTAAAAGATTTCTGGGGCAAGAAGGTGAATTTGGCGCGGCTTTAGGTCTGGATAAGCAATGGGCTTATAATATTGTAAAGCACGTTGGCAATTACGGTGAAAGCTTCGAGCGTAATCTCGGCCTTGATACACCGCTTGCCATTCAGCGCGGTTTTAATGAACTCTGGACAACCGGGAACGGCCTGCACTACGGCTTACCCATCCGCTAATTACAGCTTTTTAAAAAATCCCTCTCTTGAAATGGCAAGAGAGGGATTGCAACATTTTTAAACCGCTACGTCATTCTATTTCTTATTATTTTTATTCAATATCTTCCACGCCCATTTTCTTCAGTATCTTTGCAAGTTGCTCGGCCTCCGCAAAGCTTTGTGCGCTGCGTTCCACAAAACGCGCATCACTTGTTTCAAAGTCGCCAAGATCAGATTTCACTACGCTAAATTCGTCTGCAAAGCGTTCATGGCCTGAAAAAGTGGCTTCAAATTCAGTGAAAGCATTTTTAAGCGCTTTAATCGCCTGAACAGCTTGCGTGTCAAGTCTAGATGACTCGCGCAAATTTTTTTCAAGAGTAGAGGTTGAGTTTTGATAAACAGCTTGTATTCGGGCATATTTATCAGGATGCAGCATTCTATTTATACCAGAAAAATCCTTCATCCATGCCTCATCAGCAATATTCTGGCCACGGATATTTAACACGCTCTCATTATAAAATTTATCCGCGACCCCAAAAGTATCATCGGCTTTAACTTTATGGGCTAAAACATTTTGGATAGAATGATCTATCGGAGACAGCCCATCAGGATCTGGCAAATTCTTGTAATATTCACGCTGTTCAGGCGTAAGTACTGTAAAATCCTGCTGATGTTGAGGCTTTTTATATCGGGAAGCAGTTGAACCCAGCATATTCTGGGTTTCAAGAACACTTGAAAATTTTTCCGATAAAGAAGAATTCATGAAGAATTGTTGGGGCGCGTCAGACAAAGATACAGAAAACATACACATTCCTTAAAGCACACATATTGCAATTTCAGTAGAAGTGTACACGGTCTTAGATTTACCGGCCGTTTCTGCTTCTGATAATTGCGTAAAACAAAAGTTTATAGCGGATCCATATAAAAATTTTAATTGAAACCACAATAAAAGTGATTGCTGTAAAAAATGAACAACAGTTAACAGCAATTCTCAACCTGTATCTCATAGTTAAGAAAAATTTAAAATAAAAAAGTGGAACTTTTTGATAAGAAAAGAATTAGATCACGTAAAGCATATTTTTGTTCTATTTAAAGTAGTAATTGCTGCAAACGTTATGTTGACGCAATAAAGCGTATTTTAGTGAATGATACCAAGCATTTTTCGTGAAAAAGCAGTGTGTATTTTTTTGTAAAACAGTTGTATTTTCGTAAAACACCTTAATACCTTTTGTGCGGTACCTTATTGGCTATAGAAAGAAGGGAAGCCCGATGTTGTATTCATTTTCTGGTGTAGATGATATTATTTTCACGCCTGATATGGATCAGGCTTACCGGCTACGGCATGATGTATTTGTTGGCGAAAAGCGATGGGAAAACTTGCGCCGCCAAGATGGCCGCGATATTGACCAGTTCGAGCGCCCCGAAAACCATCACTTTATTCTGAAGATCAATGATAAGGTCATCGGGTATCAGCGCATGTTGCCCACAACATTGCCGCATGTTCTTTCCCATGTGGCGCCTGAATTATGCGATCCGGCAAAAATGCCAGCAGGACCGCATATTTATGAATGGACACGCCATTGCGTGCATCCTGAATACCGCAAAAAGCAGGGAGTCCAATATGGTGCAATGCTCACCTACGCTTTGGTGAAATGGGGATTGAAACATGCGGTTGAAGGCATAATTGTGGAATATCACCCTAAATGGATCAGGCGCTTTGAAAACCTTGGCTTTCATGTGGAGCGCCTGGGGCCGGAAGTGCTTTTACACGGTGAAACGGCAGTGGCTGTGCTGATGCGGTTTGACCAATCAACGCTGGATACCATCCAGCGTCTGCGCCGGTTTTGAACCTATTACGTCATACTCTTGAGGCGATAGAGAATATCAAGGGCATCGCGCGGGGTGAGTTCATCGGGCTTGATGGAGCCAAGTTCATCCAAAACAGGGTGCGGCACAATAATAGGCGCGGTAGCTTCTTTCGCTGGCGGTGATTCTGCTGCCTCTAAGGCAAACAGTGGCAACCCATCCAGCATTTGCACAACGGGCGCGGAACGATCTGTTTTTTCCAGCTCTTTCAGGATGACTTTCGCGCGGCCAACCACTTTGTCCGGCAGACCCGCAAGCCGCGCCACCTGTATGCCATAGGAGCGATCAGCAGCGCCAGCAATCACTTCGTGCAGGAACACGACCTCGCCTTTCCACTCTGCTACTTTCACCGTGGCATTGTGCAAGCGCGGCAGACGGCTCGCAAGATGGGTCAACTCATGGTAGTGAGTAGCAAACAGCGTGCGGCAACGGGTGGCATCGTGCAGATGTTCAAGGGTGGCCCATGCAATGGAAAGACCGTCAAATGTGGACGTCCCCCGCCCGATTTCATCCAGAATAACCAAAGAACGCGCGGTCGCCTGATTAAGAATAGCTGCGGTTTCCACCATTTCCACCATGAAGGTGGAGCGTCCACGGGCAAGGTCATCGGCCGCACCCACACGGGAAAACAGCCGATCCACCACGCCGAAATGTGCAGAGGCGGCAGGCACAAAGGAACCAGCCTGCGCCAGCAGTACAATCAGTGCATTTTGGCGCAAAAATGTTGATTTACCGGCCATATTTGGCCCTGTCAGCAACCACAGTCTGCCGGATTCGGGCGATTGTGGCATTGCGGAAAGATTGCAGTCATTGGCAACAAACTTTCCTTTTTGCGTGGCCTGTTCCACCACAGGATGACGGCCTTTTTCAATGGAAAACGCAAGGCTTGTATCCAGAGTGGGGCGCACATAGCTGCATTCCACAGCCAGCTCTGCCAAAGCTGCGGTCACATCAAGGATGGCCAGCGCATGGGCTGCCTGTTTAATGGGTTGGCTTGCTTCCAGAATGCGGCTGCTGAAATCATCAAACAGGCTTTTTTCAATTGCCAAAGAACGGTCTGCGGCTGCTGCAATACGGGTTTCCAGCTCGGCCAGTTCAGTGGTTGAAAACCGCATTGCGTTCTGCAAGGTCTGGCGATGAATAAAGGTGCTATTGTGGGGAGGTTGCCGCAAAGCTTCACCCATATCGGGTGGCACTTCAACAAAATACCCAAGAAAATTGGTGTGCTTGATGCGCAAGGTTTTCGCTTCTGTTTCCTGCGCATAGCGGTTTTGAATATCAATAATGACACGGCGGCTGTCATCGCGCAGGCTGCGCTGTTCATCCAGATCGGCACTAAAGCCAGAGCGGATAAACCCCCCATCCGATGTGCGCAGCGGCAATTCCTCGGCCAAGGCCTTTTCCAGTTCAGCGCATAAATCCGTATCCGTTGCCAAGGCGGCCATGAGCGCCGCCTCAAGTTCAAAGGGAAGTTGATTCTGGCTGCTTGCCGCAATGGTTTGCGCAATCTGGCGGGTACGGTTTAAACCCAACGCAATGCCAGCAAGATCGCGGGGGCCGCCCCGCTGCAAGGCCAGACGCTGCAAGGCGCGGGAAAGGTCTGGCATTCCTTTCAGGGCTTCGCGCACATCGCGCCGCAATGCAGGATTATCAAAGAAATAACCCACTGCGTCATGGCGGGCAGTAATGGCACCCACATCGGTGAGCGGACTTGAGATACGTTCCATGAGCAGCCGCGCCCCCGCAGCCGTTATCGTGCGATCAATAACATTCAGCACACTGCCGTTGCGTTGCCCACCCAAAGTGCGGGTGATTTCCAGATTGGCGCGGGTGGCAGCATCAATTTCTAAAAACCCGCCCTGCGCCGTCCGGCTGGGAAATTGCAAGGGAACCGTCTCAGAGCGTTGGGTGCGTGCGACATAGCTGACAGCGGTTGCGGCTGCGGCAAGCTCTGCGGGTGTAAAACTTCCCAATCCTTCCATGCCATGCACGGCAAAGGCTTCTTTCAGCCGCCGCTCCGCGCTGGCATCATCGGTCAGATTATGGCCAAGGGGAGAAAGGGAAGCGCCAGACTGCATAAAATGAGGTTTTAGCTCTTCGTCATGCAGCAGATTTTCAGCCGCCGCCAACTCGGCAGGCTCAAGACGCGCCAGTTCGGCAGCCAGTCCTTTGCGGTCGGTTTCGTTAAGCAAAAACGAGCCTGTGGAAAGATCAACCGTTGCCAGACCAAAACGCTCCCCCTCATCCGCCCCCGAACGGGAAACAACCACCAGATTATTGGCGCGGCGTGGTTCGAGCAAATCATCTTCAAACAAGGTGCCGGGCGTAATCAGCCGCACCACGTCACGGCGCACCACAGCCTTATACCCGCGCTTTTTAGCTTCCGCGGCATCTTCCATTTGTTCGGCAACGGCAATCCGGTAGCCTGCCGTAATCAACCGTTGAAGGTAATTTTCGGCCTGTTTTACAGGCACACCGCATAAAGGAATGTCTTTGCCGAGATGCTTGCCCCGTTTTGTAAGTGTGAGGCCGACCGCGCGGCTGGCGATTTCTGCATCCTCGAACAGCATTTCATAAAAATCGCCCATGCGGAAGAACAGCAAACAATCCGGATTGGCAGTTTTTATTTCGATAAATTGCTCAATAGAAGGGGTGGCACGTGCATCTGTGCCGGACGCGGTATCGACAGAAAGGGGCGCTGATGAAGAAGGCATGAAGCTACAGGCAGTTCATAATAAGGAACAATGAACCTATACCGTAAAGCAAGCGTCACAAAGGTTAAAGCTTTTTAAGAAATTCTGCCTGTAAGAACGATGTATAAAGCGGGGAAAACATTCGAATGCTGCGGCGGATACCGCAGCGGAATCGTTGCGAACTGAAAAGGGTATTAGGCAGCAGAACGGCTTTGCCGTACTTTGACATAATGGCGAATGGCGAGAGCTTCTTCCGCTTCCGGCAAATTGCGTGCATAAAGATTTTCCAGAAATGCAGCCATTTCCGGATCATCCGCGCGCAGGGCGGGCGAAACAAGATCGCCACGCAGCGGAGCCGGGCGTTGCAGTTGCGGTTCAAAATGGGCTTCAGGCATAGTTTTCTCCTGATGGAATATAATGATGCAACACGCTCAATAAAAGTACTCAATAAGATTTCTACAGAGCTTATAAGAACAAGTGTTTACGTCATTGGTATGACAAATTCATGGTATATCCGGTTAATAACAGTAACGGCATTGGTCACAATCGTGATTAACGCTTGCTAAGGTTTCCAGATTTGCTGTTACTTCTGTAAAACTATTTTATAAAGTAGAGATAAAAAATAACCCCGGTTTTTAGCCGGGGTTAAACATACCGAGGAAAACGCTTCCGGCTTATTCGCGGTTTCCAAGCAATTGAAGCAACATTGTAAAGAGATTGATGAAGTCCAGATAGAGTGACAAAGCACCCATAATCGCTTTGCGGCCAGCGGTGGCGCTGTCATCATAAGCGTTGTACATGTTTTTGATGTTCTGTGTGTCGTAAGCGGTGAGGCCAGAGAACACCAGAACACCCACTACAGAAACAACAAACTGCAAGGTAGAACTGCCAAGGAAAATATTGACGACAGAGGCAATAATAATCCCAAACAGACCCATAATCAGGAAGGTACCCATGCCGGAAAGGTCACGCTTTGTAGTGTAACCGTAAAGGCTGAGCGCACCGAACGCTGCTGCGGTGATAAAGAACACACGGGAAATGGAAGTTGCCGTATAGACCATGAAGATGGATGACAGCGAAAGACCCATCAATGCGGCAAAAGCAAAGAACGCTATTTTAGCACTGCTCTCGCTAAGGGAGTTGATCTTGGCGGAAAGAAAAAACACCATGCCGAGCGGGGCAAGCATGACAACCCATTTCAGCGGGCTGGTGTAGAGCATTGCACCAAAGCTGGTGAGTTCGCGTGAACCGGTGGCATCGGTTGTAACAGCGGCCATGAACACGCCAATGGCAAACAAGCCCGTAATGGCCAGGCCAAAAGTCATGTAGTTATACACGGAAAGCATATAGGCGCGCAGGCCTTGGTCAATCACGCCGGCTTGGGCGGCTGAGCCGTATTGGGCCGTGGCGTTGCGGTCAAAATCCGACATCGTCGTGGGTCCTTCTGATAAAAAATCAAGTGCAATGCAGATGCAGAGCGTACACCATTAGCATAAAGCATAATGTTCCCCATGAACATAGGGAATACATGCTAAAATTTCAAGCATGGTTGCAGAAAAATGCTTATTTTTATGTGCTTTTTTATGATGCTGCGTTTTGAGCAATCAGCAGCTTGCTGCGTGCCGTTTCGCGCGTATCCAGCACCACAAGGGCTTTGGGAAGCTGCACAGTTGCGCTGGCATCTTCTTCAATGACAATGATCGCATTTGCTGCAATCCAGCCTCCATCCAGAGCCGATTGAAGCGCTTTTTCTGCCAATCCGTTGCCATAAGGCGGATCTGCAAAAACAAGCGTAAAGGGCGGCATTCCCTGAATTGCGCCGAGCTGGGTGGCATCACGCCGGAAGATTCGGCTCTGTCCCTGAGCGCCAAGGGTATGGATATTTTCCCGAAGAACGCCGCGCGCTTCAATGCCATCATCCACAAACAGGCTGAACTCTGCCCCGCGGGAGAGCGCTTCAAGACCCAGCGCACCTGTTCCAGCAAACAGATCAAGTACCCGCGCACCATCAAGTTGAACTGCGGGATGATGGGCAAGAATATTGAACAAGGTTTCGCGCAAGCGATCCGATGTGGGGCGAATATCATGGGTGGTGGGTGCTTTAAGTGCGCGACCGCGCCATTTACCGGAAATAATACGCATTGCAGAAGGGCTTTTCAAAAAAGTAGCGTGTAAGTCTTTTACGCAAAGCCAGAGCATCTGTCACCCTGCATGAAAAAGAGAACATGTGAAAAAGGCGGTTGAAAAGCAAATTATTGCTTTTTCCTTAAAGGATTAGGGGTGCGTTAATATTTTGTTAACCCTTTCGCTCTAAAGCCAACATCTACTATGGTTAATAAAGTATTTCTGCATAACCCTAAGGGCGGTTCATCTTTTTTATGAAAAAGAGCAACCCCTTCCTGAAAGGTGCAGAGCCTGTAAACAGTGAAAAAAGCGGTGAGTAAAATGGTGCGTGCGTGGCGTGTGGCGTTTTTGTTGGTGATTTTGGATGCTGGAAGCGCCATTGCGGCAGACAGTGCCGTTAATCCACAGGCGGATGCTATGGTATATGACATCGATTATGGTGTTGAAGGGCGCACGCTTCCCAAAAATGTAGCCGGTTATGTGCAGGGCAGTTATGCACGTCAGATGGATAACGGCGATGCTCAGACGTGGGGCTTGCGTGGTTCAGCGAATGTGCATGTGGGACAGGGATTGAATATTCAGGGCGATGCAGGCTATGCCAATGTCAGTGCTTCTGGCTTTACTGAACATGGCAACCAATATGCCGGTCAGATCCATGGCTATTACCGCAGTGAGGCAGGCTATGCCGCCGGTGCATTCTTTTCTGCCGGACAAAGTGAATGGGGGCGTTCAGACGCCACCAGCTATACATGGGGCGTGGAAGCAGCCTATCTGATGGATAACGCAACCGTCTATGGCCGCGCAGGGCTGGGCAGTGTTGATACGGGTTTAGCGGATTTCGATCAGGCGATGGGTGCTGTGGGTGCGCGTGTGTATGCCAGCGACAACATTCGCTTTGATGTCAATGCTTATATGCAGAACCTCACTTATTCGGTGATTGATATTGACCGCAGCGCGGTGGGCATCACCGCCAATTACCGTCTTGCGCAAATGCCATTAACCGTATTTGCCGGATACCAATATCAGAAAGAAGAACGTTCCGTAGGCCGCTGGTTTTCCGCAAGCGCGGATGGCAATATCCTGTTTGCTGGCGCACGCTATTCTTTTGGTTCGAGCAGCCTGAAAGACGAAGAGCGGAACGGGGTGTTGTGGCAGTAAGGCGGATGCTGAGCACTCGGGTAGCGCTCCTTAAAGACCTCAAATCGCTGCTCAAATAAATATTATTAGGTATTAGCCTCAAAATATATACTTTAGTCCTGTGAGTGGGTACATCCCAATTGAAAATTCTTTAAAGTGAATGAGTTATTTTCACAAAAACCAAGGGTAGCCCAATGCGCATCGATGGACAAAGTTTCGCCCCCTCCCAACCCGCAGGTACTGCGTTTGATGCCATAATACAAAACAATGTGAGCGCAGCGCAGAATATGCCGTTTCGTATCATAGGCGGTGGAGGGAGCAATCACGTGGTTGATAATGCGCCTTCCCGTGAAATATCCGATAATACACTTACTTTGGTTAGCGAAAAAAATATGAATGGCCAGCGTCCAACGCTATATTTAGGTAATATTCAAGGAAATACTATTCAATACAAAAGTGACATTCAGTCCGAACGCTTTAAGTTGAAATTTGAGAATGGATTATATGTCCATCAAGATCCCATTGAATTAAATGGTAAACCTGCAATAAGATTTTCCATTTCAGATAACAAAGAAACATTTGAAGCCCATCCTGAGCGGAAAAGCTCAGATATTACACAAGCGGAATTATTAGGTTCACGCTTTCAAATATCGTCGGGAGAAAATCCTATTACAGTAATAGGAAAAGAAAGCTTAATAAAAAATGAAGCTAATGAACCAATAGAAATAGTTTTGTGGGATGATACAATTGGCTATACGTCCAGTAATTTCAAGAATAAAGAATTTAACTTTTTAAGGACATCCGTTGCTTGGGATGCGGTGCCAAAAAATTTTCTTGAATTATCAAAAGAAGAGCAACTGCCCTATTGGGAGGGTTTCAAATCCCATGAGAAAGAAATCTGGGCTAGTATTCATGTACGGGCTTATGAGGAGAAGCAAGGCACCCCAGAGGCTGAGCAGCTTTTAAAAACATTTATAAATTTGGGTCTCGCAGAAACGAATGAAAATTGCTAAGCGTCGCAACCGGAAAGATAGCCTGAAATATTTAAAATGATTATATGTCTCAGGCTATAAGTCTTTAATTTATAGCAGAATTCTCTCCAATAAAATGATCATATTATTGGAGTTCGGCTTAATAATCTATACTTTAGTCTATCAAGATAGTATGTAATTTTTGGCTCTGTAAAGCGAATGAGTCGTTTTCACAAAAACCAAGGATAGCCCAATGCGCATTGATGGACAAAGTTTCGCCCCCTCCCAACCCGCAGGTACTGCGTTTGATGCCATAATACAAAACAATGTGAGCGCAGCGCAGAACATGCCGTTTCGGCTTGTAGGTGGTGGAGAACCATCGCAGGTGGTTGATTATGTGCCTTCACGAGAGATATCGGCTAATACGCTAACTGTATTGGCGAAAACCACTGAAGGGGGGCAAAGGCCGCAAATAAGTATGACAAATATTGCAGGTGGAGCGGTGGGAGGTAGACCGCAGGGCTTGCATAGTGATCGAATAAAACTAAATTTTGATAGAGGGTTATATGCCCATCAAGATCCTATTACACTAAATAACCAGCCAGCAATCAGAATTGGAATTTCAGAAAGTCAAGCAGCTTTTGAGGCGCATCCTGAAAGGAAAGTATCAGATATCACACAGGCAGAATCTTTAAATGGACAATTCCAGCTATCTGCTGGAGAACATCCTATGACGGTTCTGGATGAAGGAAGAGCAATCACAAACGATAGAAATACTCCTATAGAAGTAGCACTTTGGGATGACGTTATTGCTGAGGGTATGTTTAATCAATCTCCTGCTCAATTTAACTTCCAAAGAACGTCAGTTGCTGCGGATGCATTTCCTCATAATTTTCTTTCTTTAACAAAGGATGAACAGTTGCAATATTGGAATGGAATGCGTGCTGCAGAAAAAAGTATGTGGACAATGATCTATCTTCCTCAATATTTCGCTGATCCAACTTCACCACGTTCTCAGGCAATAGCTAGAACAGCTTTAAATTTAGGTATTTTTCAAATGCAGGGAACCAGTTCAGCGCAGCAACCTGGGAGATAATGAGCAGGAATCCTATAAAATTCTTCTTCAAGCCCGCCGCGCGATGGAACCAATGCCGCGGCGGATTCCCGTATTAACGGCAGCGTTCGGGAATCTATCCATGGCGCGCACAGGAATGCCATCGGTGCCGCGGATGGTGGCGCGTTTGCTGGGAGAGGTTTCCGCAAACACTTCGGCGCGTACGGGGCGGGCGGCTCCGAACAGGAAGCCTTGCGCCATGGTAATATCAAAATCGAGAATGTGTGCCACCTGATCTTCTTCTTCAATCTGGGTCACAATAGTTGTAATGCCGTGGCGCTTGAAAAGGGCAGGAATATCGTTGGGGTGGATTGAAGAACGGGCTGCAAAAACCGGATCATGGAATGCGGTTGTGGGTATTTTAATGTAACGAAAGCCCAGTTCATAAAGCTTTGCAGCGTCAATATCGGGAATAAGCCGCACATCAAGACTCAAGGAAAAACCTTTGTCAGCCAGCGTCATCAACACGCCTTCCGCAGTTCCGGTCAGGTTGGTAACGCTGTCATAGGCAATTTCCAGAATAATATGTTCTGCCAGATCAGAATTGGCATCAAGACGAATAGCCAGATCGGTAGCAAAATCAGGATCAATCAACGTATCGGCATCCACATTTACAAATAATGCGGTGCTGCGATTATGGCTTTTCAGGCGGCGTGCAATCCGCAGCACCCGATCCATGGTAAGGGCATCAAGAGCCGCGGAAATCTGCGCCTCGCGGGCAACGGGTAGAAATTCATCCGGCATAATCAGAGAGTCATCCGCATTGCGCAAACGCGCCATGGCTTCATAATGGACAACACGGCGCTGGGGAAGCTGCACGATGGGCTGCAAATGCACATCCAGTTGGCCGTCTTCCAGTGCTTTGAGAACCAGCGGCAGTGATGACATATCCGGCTTGGGTGTAGCAGAGGCGGTAGTCGTTTTTTTGTATTCCCGTTTTGGAGCGGCAAACGGAGCGGGTTCAGAGGGTTCAGCCGCGGCGTGCTGATGGAGAGTGCCTGTATGCGCGGCATTAAAAGCAGAAAAATTATCCGAAGTTGCGTGGGTAATGGAAACAGGTGGGGTGCTTAAGGTTGGCCAAAGGGCGGGAATGGGCAGGGCGCGAACTTGGCTGGCCAGTGTTTCTTCGTGTTCTTTTACCTGTTCGGCCAATTGATGCACCAGAGTACCCAGCTCGGTCATTTCTTCCGCTATCGGCGCAAAGCCCCGCTTGAGAGCCACAACAGGAATAGTTTCAGCGCGGGTTATACGCAAATCCAGAAGTGCCATGCGGTCAGAGAGGATTTCAATATCCTGCTGCACGTTATGGATGTGGGATGTGCGCGCATGTGTATCCCGATCAAACATGATGACAAGATGGGCAATCGTAACGGCAAGCACACTTGCAACGCCCACAAATGCGCCCTGCGTAAGAGACCATTTGAAGATAATCATCGTGGCAATGCTTGCGGATGTGCCGATAATGACAGCGCAGCCGACGATAAAAAGGGTACCCAGCCTGAACATGGAAAAATCCGCATGAATTAAAAATATGGTTAACCATTCCATGATTCGGGGTATTTCTGCCACGCAAAGATTGTGGAAAGTGGGCAGAAATGGGATTTTTTTAATAAAATGTGCCGTTATGAGCCAGAAAAAGGCCTAATTTACCAGATATTTAGCGGTATTATCAGGTAATTAGTCTAATTCGTGGCTCATAATGATACGCAGGCGGACATTGCCTAGAAGGCGATGTTGCTTATAACCTCTCGAATCTTGCCCACCAGAGAATCAATATCTTCCGTATTATAGGTTAGCGGCGGTGCGAGCAGCAGGGTATCGCCAGAGATGCGCACCATCGTACCGGCAGAGTGGAAAGCGTATTCCAGAGCCTTGTAGCCCCGTAGTCCGGGCGAGCCTGCAACAGGGGTAAGGTCAATACCCGCAACAAAGCCAAGGGTGCGTATATCATCCACGAGAGGCAGATCTTTCAAACCCATGACGGCTTCTGCCCAATACTGTTCAAGGCTGCGCACATTTTCAAACAGTTTTTCTTCTTTATAAAGCGTGATAGCTGCCAGACAGGCCGCAATACCCAGAGGGTGAGCGCTATAAGTGTAGCCGTGGGGCAGTTCGGTAAGATGGCGCGGGGTATGATCCATAAAGGCTTCATAGACAGGCGTGCGCACCAACACCCCGCCCAACGGTACAGTGCCGGAAGTTGCTCCTTTGGCAAAGGTAATCATGTCCGGCACAACGCCATACCGCTCGGCTGCAAAAGCAAAACCCAGCCGACCAAAGCCGGTAATCACTTCATCAAAAATCAGCAAAATGCCGTATTTGTCACAAAGGGCGCGCAGTTTTTGCAAATAGCCTTTGGGGGGTGGCACAGCACCACCAGAGCCCGCCATTGGCTCCACGATCACCGCAGCAATGGTGGACGCATCATGCAAAAAGACCAGCCGCTCCAATTCATCAGCCAGATGCGCGCCCCATTCCGGTTCACCCATGCTGAAAGCCTGCTGCTCACGGTTATAGGTGTGAGGCAGATGATCGACACCCGCAAGGCCATTGCCAAAAAGCTTACGGTTCGAGCCGATACCACCAACACTGATACCGCCAAAACCAACCCCGTGATAGCCTTTCTCACGCCCGATAAGCCGCGAGCGTTGCGCGTGTCCACATTTGAGGTGATAGCCGAGCGCAATTTTAAGCGCTGTATCGACCGCTTCAGAGCCTGAATTCACGAAAAACACATGGTTGAGATCGCCCGGCGCCATGGCGGCAATCCGGGTTGCGCACTCAAAGGCCAGCGGATGCCCGAATTGGAAAGAGGGCGCGTAATCCAGTGTGCCAGCTTGTTCTTGAATGGCGCGGATAATAGGTTCACGATGATGACCTGCATTGGAACACCATAGCCCTGAGACAGCGTCAAGGATTGGCTCATTTTGGGGAGTAAAATAATATTTTCCTTCTGCGCGCACTACAAGCCGGGGGTTTTCATGGAAGGAGCGTGTCGATGTGAAAGGCATCCAGAGCGCACCCAGCGTATTTGGCAAAGTGTACTGCGGTGAGGTGACCTGTGTCATGGGCTGTGTTCCCCCTAAAACATTTTATAGCCTTATGCTAACAGCCTTGCCGTATGTTTTGCAATGGCAACACAGCAATGCAAGCCGCAGCCTCACACAGAGTATGCTCCTTTTATCACAAGCGATTAGAGCAAAATTTTTATTGTACGTGGGCTATAGTTTAAAACAGCATCAGGGCAAGTCAGCCTCCCATCAATCCATAAAAAACCAGCGCCCGCTGGGATGGGCGCTGGTAGTGCGTGACAACGGCAACCGTCAGGCGGCGAGAGCGGAGCCATCGCAGCGGGTGCCGATAATCCCGACATCGGCTTCACCAACGCCAATGCCGAGCAGATCAAGCAGTCCATCCAGAACCGGATCAAGCAAACCCGCCACGGGTGCCAGAAGCGTTTTCAGCAAAGGTGCAAGCAGCGTACCCAAACCAAGGTTGATGCCTACGACTTTAATATCCAGATCAAGGTCGCCAAGAGTGCTTGCCAGCAAAGAGGTCAGCAGTCCTTTGGTACCAACCGTTTTGAAGGTACGGCTGGCGATTTCGCTGGCATTGAAATGCACATCCTGTTCAGCCAGATTGGCAATAGAGGAATGGGCGTAAGTATAAACCGTGGCTAACCCTGCAACATTGACCAGTGTTGCTGTGTGCATGGCAGGGGGAATGGAGTGATCTGTCCATGCTTTCCAGTTATTGGGTTCAGCAATCCAGAGTTTGAGAACGCCGGTTTTCACGCCCAGAGTTGCAGCAGCATGGCTTTTGGGATTTTTCCCGCAGGAGAAGCGTTTAAGGCGTGCTTCCGCAGGAGCAATATCCAGATGCAGCGGAATACGGATTGTGGCACCGCTTAACAGACCGCTGCCGCCCACGCTGACCTGCAAGCGGATACGGGTTTGCGCAGTGCGCACAATGGTTTCTTTGTTGCTGACCGAAATCCAGGGTGAGTTCTGCATCCGCTCACCAATCAGCACAGTGGCTTTTACACCCAGCAAACCAGGCACTGCAATATCAAGATCAACCGCTGCCTGGTTTTTCCCGTTTGCTACTTCAGCCGTAGTGCGTACCAGATCAAACACATTCAGCATGGCATCCAACCCATGCTTGCCGGTTGCAACACCAACATTGGCCAGCTCTCCAAGCTGGATCAGGGTTCCGGTGAGCAATTCAAGGTTACCGGCATTGGAAGCGCCCAGCAGCCTGTTAAGCGCAATTCCAACGCCGGATGCGGGGTTAGAGCGCTGGGCAACCGTTGCCGCGGCATCAATAATGTGGCCAGCCGTTACGCGGGTATTGAGCAATTGCTGGTACGTTCCGGCTTGAACGCCTGCTTTAATGGCAAGTTCATCAAGGAAATCAAGCAGATCAATCTGTCCGCCCAGCAGAGCGTTGTAATCCATGACACTCAGATTGATATTCCCGCCCAGCAAACTGGAGAGCAGGCTGTTGGCAATACCACCATTGAGAGAAAGCAGACGCGAGCCAATGGCAAAAGCCGCCATTTCCGAACAGATGCCCGTTGCAGAGGCATTCACATTGACATGGTCTTTGCGCATGATAGCGCCGCCGAAATACAGCGGCGTATTGACAGTGACGTCAATTTTTACGGCATTGGTATTTTGCGCCGAAACGCCGCTAGAAAAGCGGCTTTTGGGCGAAATGGTTGTATCCAGTGCGTAGCGTCCGGTATGCACAACCAGCTTCTGGATATTTTTAAAGCCATTGGCTTCCAGTGTTTTGCGTGCTGCCTCTTCGGCGTTGCCAAGATTGCGCGCCGCTTCCAGTGCCGCCAGATCAACGGCGCTTTGCAAATGGCGTTGGCTGACATAAATTTTTCCAAGATCTACGGCAAGAGCGCCGCAGCCCACCATAACGGTGAGAACAAGACAGGCAATAATGGCGATAGCGCCTTTATTATCTTTTTTAAAACGGGAAAGTAAGGCACGCATTACTAATAGCCTCCTTGTTGAACAATGGCACTGCGTTCGATTTGTGGAGAAGGCAGCACAGGAATAAGACCGCCGATGCTCCAGATGGGGGATTGGGAAGCGTCATACCGCAGCCGCACTTCATACAGATTGCTCTGTGCGGCGTTGGGCTGCGTGGTGATGGTAAGTTTATCCGGCTCCAGAAAGGTATAAGCCTGAATACTGTTGGAGATATATTGCTGTGCCAGCGAGGAGCGTTCCTGTTCGGAAAGCCCGGCCACAGAAGCGCGGGCAGCTTCAGCGGCGAGCTGTTGCAGGGCATGAACCATGCCAAAGTAGAGCCCAAACACCAGTATGCCGGTCATCAGCAGGGCAAAAATGGGCATAAGTAATGCAAATTCAACGGCTGTGGAACCGTTTGCGCTGTGCTTGAAGCGCCAAAGGCGTGTAAGAAAGTGAGCCATAGTAAACTCCTGTACTTTCGCAAAAGTCTAGAAGCTCAGACCTCAGAGACGCGTTGTGATTTTATGTTAGCGGCGCACATGCAAAAAACAGGGTTAAAACAAAGTGAGTGCTAGAATGGAATTTTTCTCTTTCAAGCCTTGCAACACTGGCGCAGGCGCAATAAAAGCATAGGCTTCCCTGAACGAAAGCAAAAGTGTACGCCATGGCCGAAAACAGCAACCGCCCGAAAGCCCGTCTGCCCCGTGGTTTCGCCGATCACAGCAGTATGGAACTGGCTACAACCCGCGCCATGTGTGATTCCATTCGCAAAGTGTATGAGCGTTGGGGTTTTCAGGCGCTGGAAACTCCGTTTGTGGAATATACTGATGCGTTGGGCAAGTTTCTCCCCGATCAGGACAGGCCGAATGCCGGTGTATTTTCCTTTCAGGATGATGATGAACAATGGGTAAGCCTGCGCTATGATCTGACTGCGCCTCTGGCGCGTTATGTTGCTGAACACTGGGATAAGCTGGCAAAGCCGCTGCGCAGTTACCGTTCCGGCTATGTGTTTCGTAATGAAAAGCCGGGTCCCGGCCGTTTTCGCCAGTTCATGCAGTTCGATGCGGATATTGTAGGCGCAGCGTCTGCGGCCGCCGATGCGGAAATCTGTATGATGGCTGCCGATACGCTTGAAGCGGTGGGCATTGAGCGGGGTGATTATGTGATCCGCGTCAACAACCGCAAGGTTCTCGATGGCGTGATGGAGGCCATCCAGCTTGGCGGAGATGATAAAGCCAATCAGCGCCTCATTGTGTTGCGTGCCATTGATAAGCTGGATCGGCTGGGCAGTGAAGGCGTTCGCCTGTTGTTGGGCGCAGGGCGCAAGGATGAAAGCGGCGATTTTACCAAAGGCGCTGGCCTTAACGAAGAGCAGATTGCGCACATTATGGCGTTTGTGAGCGCCGGTCATGACACTGTGGTGCAAACCCTTGCCAATCTGGAAGTGCTGGTTAAAGATACAAGCCACGGTACGGAAGGTGTGGCTGAACTTGCCGAAATTGCAGGATTGGTCGCCGCGGCAGGCTATGAAGGCCGCGTGAAGATTGACCCCTCCGTTGTGCGCGGTCTGGAATATTACACAGGGCCTGTTTATGAAGCCGAACTGACATTCACTGTTCAGAACGACGATGGCCAGACAGTGCGCTTTGGCTCTGTGGCGGGTGGCGGCCGTTATGATGGGCTGGTGGCCCGGTTCAGGGGCGAGCCAGCGCCTGCTACAGGATTTTCCATTGGCGTTTCACGGCTGCAAGCAGCGTTGCAGGCGCTGCAAGCCCGTAGTGGTATGGTATCCGAACCCTATGGCCCCGTGGTTATCCTTGTCATGGATAAAGAACGCATGGCGGATTATTTTGCGCTGGCAACCAAACTCCGTGTTGCGGGTATTGCAGCCGATGTTTACTTGGGCAGCTCTGGCATGAAAGCGCAGATGAAATACGCGGATCGGCGCAGATCACCGCTGGTGGTGATACAAGGCTCCGATGAAAAAGCCCGCGGCGAAGTCACCCTTAAAGATTTGATTGAAGGGGCAAAGGCCGCTCAAAAAATTGATAACCGCGAAGAATGGACGCAGGCGCGCCCCGCCCAGCAAACCGTTTCAGAAGAAAACATGGTGGAAGCGGTAAAAGAAATCATGAAACATTATATCTGAGTTCCAATAAAATAATCATCAGTGAAAATAAAGAAATACCATGAATAGTGTAAGCGCGTATTCCATTGAAAAAAAATTCAGTCATCAAAGCAATGATCCTACGGGAAGTTTTGAGAAAAGCATTCTGTCGCAAAATATGATGCCTCGTTTGCGTCCCAGCCCCACAATCTCCGCGGAGCCTGGCACTCAGGTAAACATTTCCCGCGACAGTCAGGGTGAACACATACAAGCCGTTGTGGATCCTCGATACCGAAGGATCCCCGCTGAAATAAGTCAAGCAGAAGGTGTTCTTTTATCGGAAAATAAGAAATATACCGTACCAAGCGGGTTCAGGCCGAAAATCCAATTCAGGACTGCTCAAGGCGTAGGTATGCAAATTAATGCCTTAGGCCGCCCATCCGATAAAATCAACGTTTTTGCTTATCCCTTGCGACCACCACAAAATGTTGATGAAAGCATCTTTACCCATGGAGAAAATGATATACTGACACTTGGGGTGAATGGCAAAGGTGAATTAGAAATAGCACGCATGAGAGTGATAGATGGTATCATTCAAAAAGTTCATGTCATGGACAGTGATCGAGGATTAAGCGAAGTAAACCAATCCGCAAGCGAGATGGGTATCCAGATTGTTAACAACATGGTTCGCTTACCTGATGGAGCGCAAGCATGGCCTCCCCATCGTTCTGATGACCCTGCATCACCGCCATATTCCCCTTATGACCCTAGCATTGCAAGTCTTGACGCTACAGAGGTGAGCAGTGATCGGGGTGGAAACGATTACTTTGGCGCAGGTCGGGAGCAGCGTGCATCCTCGCCATCGCCGTCCTCGAACGGTTCAATTCATGATGATACCATATCACAACGGCGCGTAAGTCCGCCGCGAGAGGCGCGTTTTCAAAGTAGATATTCCGCCTGAATCCGGTTTCCGCATAGAAATATATAGCGAAATGATTTTAAAATAGTACAATCATTTCGCTATAAGTCTTTGTTCTGTAGCAGATTTTTAACCAAAAAGTCTGTCAACTCTTTGGAAATCAGCTATAATTGGGGCTTTCCTCGTTAAGGAAGGCAGCCCCTAATCATTTGATTAAAACGCTTGAATGAAGCTGAAGCTGAGGCTTGTCGCGCCGCGGCATCCTTATTTCCATCGTGCTTCCGCTATAAGGCCGCCTCTTGCAATCGTAGCATGATTATGATTCTATCTGTAAAGGGTTGATTCTCTTGAAGTAAATATTTCAAGGGAACAATCAGCGACCATCCTTAGTCTTCAGCCTGCACGCCCTTCCTGCTTTATAGTTTCAGCGCCTGTATTCAGATGGAGTGAATGAAATCATTTGTGTACAATTTGTTAATTATTTGATTTAAATAATTAATTCTTTGTTAACCTGTGTGTTCATATGTACACATTTTTATGCAGGTGAACGGCAGACGTGCTTTTATACCAACAGCGCGACACGCAATTTAAACGGTTGTTGTCTCGGAAAGCATCCGCGTGACGGTGCGTGGATCCTCAAAAGCAAGGCGAACAGGCAGCACATCACTTGCAAGACGCAAATGTTCCAGAGCGGGAGAGCCATGCAGCCGCACAGCATCTTTTTCCGTTGTAATCAATTGCAAGCCATCCCGTTCTGCTTCTGCCATCAGGCTCAAAGCATCCGCCTCAGTGTAGCGGTGATGGTCCGGGAAGGAGCGCAGCCGCACGCTGGCTCCAAGACGTTGCAAGGTGCGCGCAAATTTGATGGGGCGGCCAATACCGGCAAAAGCCAGCAACGGGCGATCCGCCACGCGCCCCGCCGCAAGAGGGTCTGCCACCAGCCGCGCTGGAAATACCGGAATGTGCATGGCATTGGCGTAACCATAGATGCTGGTCGCCCGTTCACCGCTCCCAATCAGCACAATGCCTTGACAATGCGCCAATTGCTCAGCAAAAGGCGCACGAAGCGGACCTGCTGGCAGGCATAAGCCATTACCAACGCCAACAGCCGCATCAACCACCAGAAAGGAGCAGCTTTTGGTGAGAGACGGATTTTGGAAACCATCATCCATAACAATAAAATCAGCGCCGTATTCTACAGCCAGCCGCGCACCGGCAGCGCGATCCGCTGCAACGATTGTCGGCGCAAGATTTGCCAGCAGCAAAGGCTCATCGCCCACCAGCGCCGCCGTGTGCAGTGCAAGATCAATGAGCAGTGGCTCTTTTTGAGTACCGCCATAGCCCCGTGAAAGAAAAAACGGCGTGCGTCCCATCTGGATGAGCAGTTGTGCAATGGCTTGAGCTGTAGGTGTTTTGCCCGCACCGCCGGCGACAGGATTGCCCACACAAATGACTGGAACGGGCATATTGGCACCCGCCTTTGCCATGCGTTTGAGCGTTGTTTGACCAAACAGATTGCCCAGTGGCGTGAGCATACGGGCAATCAGGCTGGGCTGAGCATCCCAGAAAAAAGCAGGTGCGCGCATTAGAAGGGGTTCTTTCCTAGCCGTAACTGCATGAGATAAGGTTCGATGGCAGCAAGGGTGAGCGCGAGCGCCCCACCAAACCCCATGACCACCTCACCGGCTGTCTGGGTAAGAACCGCACACGCTTCTTTATCCACAATCAGGCCGTTAACAGCAATCGTCAGTGTTTCTTCATCGTCCACGGGCAAAGCGGCCTGGGCGTTGTCCAGAGCCTTGTAAATATCTGCAAAGTTCCCGACATTTGGCCCATGGAGAATAGGAATTCCCAACTTTGCCGGTTCAATCGGGTTCTGGCCACCGTGGCGCACCAGCGAACCGCCGATGAATGCCACATCACCCAGCCGGTAAAATAAACCCAATTCGCCAATAGTGTCGGCAATATAAAGATCTGTTGTTGCTGAAGGAACAGATGTTTGGGAGCGCAATGTAACGTGGAGCCCCATGGCTTGGGCTACTTCTGCGATGCTGCTTCCTCTTTCAGGATGGCGCGGCACAATGATTGTCAAGCAGTGCGGATGTTTGGCTTTTAATGCCGTATGAACACGCGCAAGCATGGCGTCTTCGGCGCCATGGGTGCTGGCGCCCACAAAGACGGCGCGTTTTTCCAGATGCCGGCGCAGATTTTCCAATGCCAGCGCGTTAGCGGGAGGCGGGGGGACATCAAATTTCAGGTTGCCGCCCACTTCCACCCGCGGAGCGCCCAGTGCCAGCAAGCGTTCCGCATCACGTGGGGTCTGGGCAAGAAACAGGTCAATGGTATCAAGCAGGTTTGCCGCGGTTTTAGAAGCTTTTTGCCAGCGGGAGAACGAGCGTTCCGACATACGGGCATTGGCAACAATCACGGGCATCTGGCGTGAACGCGCTTCCATGAGCAGGTTTGGCCAGTATTCGGATTCCGCGAAAATTGCCAGATCCGGCTGCCAGTGGTTCATAAAACGGCGCACAAACAAAGGCACATCCAGCGGAATAAACTGGTGGAATGCCCCCTTGGGAAGCCGCGTTTGGGCGAGGCGTGCAGAAGTAACGGTTCCTGTTGTTACCAAGACATGGAGGTTGCGGGCTGTAACAGCTTCAACCAGAGGCATGACGGCCAGAAATTCGCCAACACTGGCCGCGTGAACCCAGACAAGTGTTCCTTCGGGGCGCGGTAGCCCCGCGCGTCCACGGCGTTCCTTTATGCGATCAGCAAGCTCTTTGCCTTTGCGCAGACGGGAGCGCAGCAAGACGCTGGCAATAACGGGGCCAAAACGGCGGGAAAAACCGCGATAAAGACGCAGAGGCAGAGGCAGGCGCGGCGCAGATTTACCCATGGCGCGGCCTCCACGGCGTGCAACCCGCTACACGATAAGCTTCCGTATGAACGGCATTGAGTTGTTCCTGCAAGGCAAGGCGTGTTTGCTCAAGGGCAGGGGCGTCAGCGTCATGGGGTACACAAATCGGCTCACCCACAATCAAAGCGCCTTTGCCAAAAGGCAGGGGCAAAACGGCTTTATCCCAGGAATTAAATCCCCAATGATAACGGGTTGCCACGGCAATCGGCAGAATAGGGCGCCCTGAAAGTTTAGCCAACAGAATGATTCCTTCACCGGCAACACCAGCAATTTTTGGTACATCGGCGGTGAGTACGGCAGTTGTACCGCCTTTTAAAGCCCTGAGCAACTGGCGCAGAGCTTCTGCGCCTTTGCGTTTACGGGTTTTTCCAGCCTGTCCGTGTCCACCGGAACCGCGAATGGTTTTTATGCCGAACTGTTGCACAGCCACAGCATTGATTTCGCCGTCACCATGACGGGAGATCATCACACACATATCCGCATCATCGGGGCGGAAATAGGGCACAAGAAAGTGCTGTCCGTGCCACATGGCAAGAATGCAAGGCTGATGTTCGCGCAGAACGGTTGCATAATCCTGTGGGTGAATAGTCCAGCGGGTACTTTTACCTACAAGACGGATATATCCGGCAAGGGTTCGCCCAAGCAGCCAGGGGAGGCGTGGGCGTGAGGGTGCCGGAGTATCCATTATGCAAATGTCCTTGAGTGGGAAGAGTAAGGATTATCGGGAGTGCGCCAGAGCGTGCGCCAGATCAACAACAAAATAGCGCATATGCGCGTTATCCACGGTGCCTTGCGCTTTGGCTTTCCAGGCAGCATGTGCTGCGGCGTGGGTGGGGAACACGCCCACAACATCAAGCGCATCAGGATGTTTGAATATGGTGCCATCCAGTGTGGTCAATTCGCCACCAAGAACAAGATAAAGCGGTTGGGCGTTTGCGGATGTGTTGGTCATGGGATCACCGTTTGGAAGGAGCAGGGGGAAGAGTGAAAAGAGGTGCGCGCAAGGCAGGAGCAAGACTATTGCTGAAGGCCGCGAGCGGGGGGTGGGCAGGCACAGGCTGGTTATAAAGGGGCGGTCTGCCCTCAAAATCAACAAGTCGTCCCCCTGCTTCGCGCAAAAGAATATCAGCGGCAGCTATATCCCAGTCCTTGGCATTCCCGCGCGAAAGCGCCAGATCCATAGTACCGGCAGCAACATTGGCAAAACGGTAAGCCAGCGCGTGAATCCATTCAGCGGCAAGCATATTATGGTGTTTGGTGAGATGCTCGACCATGTGGACAGGGCCACCGACGGACGCCCCTTCCAGCATGGTGCAGGGCGAAATGTGCAGCGGTTCGCCGTTCAATCGGGCGCCATTTCCGGCTTGCGCTTCAAACATTTCGTTGCGGCTGGGATTGTATATGATACCGAGAACGGGGGTGCCTTCGGCAACCAGCGCGACGGAAATCACCCAGACAGGCACATTCTGCATGAAAGAGCGTGTTCCATCAATTGGATCAACAACCCAGAGCATGGTGCGGTTAAGACGTTCAGGGCTATCAAGGCTTTCTTCCGAAAGCCATCCGGCTTCGGGCAGCAGAGGAGGAAGGTGCGTTTTCAGAAAAGTATCAACCGCAAGATCCGCTTCCGTGACGTGGGAGGCATCGTTTTTAAGCCAGGATCGGGCGCCTTTTTCAGCAAAGCCGAGTGCAATTTTTCCGGCTTCCACCACCACACCAGCCGCAGCCTGTGCAAGAGAGGTAAGACGATCAAGGGGCAGCGGGGGGCTGGTCACATCAAACTCCTGAAACGTTTGTGGCCTTTCAATGCACAAACGGCTGGTTGACTGGCTGGCTATTGCGCGTTGGATACGAATTATAAACACTAAAAACGGTTAAGGTTTGCTTAGCTTCTTGGGATTTCCCCATGCAGATTGGCATATAGCCAAATTCCAATGATATGCTTGTTTTATATATCTCAGACTATAAGTACCAAGCCAAAATTTCATGGAAATTACAAGACCATGTAGCCTTTTTTCTGGAAAAGGGCGGGGCATGGCAAGAATTTGTTTAGTGTATCTGCAAACGTATTCTTTAGCATAGAGAAATGTTTTCGTAGATAAGCGATAGGTTATAAAAGATTAACCAGAAAAATTAAGGTGAAAAAACAAGTTTTGATGCAAATTGAACGTATGGAAGAGAAATAAAAGAAAAATCTTCTGTATTACGAATGGACTGTGTTCAAGTTCAGGGAGAGTTCCGTGAGGCGTCAGAAAGATAAGCAGACTTCTATTCAGAAACAGCCGCAGGCTTATCTGGATCCCCACAAATTGCCCGTCAGGTTTGCAACGCCGGACGCCACTTCCGATAGCGGTGAACGCCGCATTACGGTAGAGCGTGAGCGGGTAGTGCTGGCGCGGCGTGTGCAGCGTGTCGCCATGAAGATAGCGGTACCACTCACCAGTTACTACGGGGTGACAGTGCGGCTCATTCCGGGGGAAACGGAAGAGCAGGACAAGGTTGCAGTGGTGCTGGCGCATCCCGACAAGGCCTTGGAGATTCCGTTGTTTGAGGCGGAAGATGATGATGCGGTTGTGACGTGCTGGAAAGAGTGGGGCGCAGCCCTTGGATTGCCGCTTTTCGTGGAGCATCAGGATGGCGGAATGATGCCCGCCGATGTGCGCGAAGGCGGGTTTGAGCAAAACACAGCGCGGGTTTATCCACGCCGCGGATATGCTTTTCTGGCTGGGCGTCGGCCGCGTTTTCTGGTACGGCGCAAGGAGGGATTTCCCCAGCATCCGCCAAAAATATGGCGCAACGAATGTGAGATCATTGCGCGGGATTGAGTGTTATAAAATCCATCCCTGCGCCTTGATTTTAAATTTCTGTTTATCTTTATGATATGTAAAATTTACTTGTTGGTTACTTGGGTAATAATCTCTTGAAGAGAATCTTTTTAACGGATTTTCATATTCTGTTCATCCCATGATTCTGGAAGCATGCGAACCGGGCGATGCGGGAAAGACCACTGTACGGTTGCCGTTGATAAATGTACGGTGGTGAATGTGCGCATGAAGAGCACGCGCAAGCACTAGGTTTTCCACATCCCGCCCCAATGCGACATAATCTTCCGCACTTTGCGCATGGGTAACGCGCACAATATCTTGCTCGATAATGGGGCCTTCATCAAGTTCTGCCGTGACATAATGAGCCGTTGCCCCGATCAGCTTTACACCCCGTTCATAGGCCTGCCGATAAGGGTTAGCGCCTTTAAAGCTGGGTAAAAAAGAATGATGGATATTGATAATCTTGCCCGACATTTTTGCACACAGCTCCGGTGAAAGCACCTGCATGTAGCGCGCCAGCACAATCAGTTCTGTACCGCTTTGCTCCACAAGCTCCAGCAGCTGCGCTTCGGCTTGCGCCTTGTTCTGTTGTGTAACCTTGATATGATGAAAAGGAATATCGTGATTGACCACAACTTTCTGGTAGTCGAGGTGATTGGAAACCACGCCGACAAGAGCAATGGGCAGTGCGCCGATACGCCAACGGTAGAGCAGATCATTGAGGCAATGGCCGAAGCGCGAAACCATCAACAGCACTTTCATGGGCTGATCTGCATCATAAATGGAGTACGTCATACCGAATTTCGCGGCAACGGGCTTAAAGTCTTCACGCAGTGTCTCGCCCCCAATACCTTGTTCGGAAATAAAGCTGACGCGCATAAAGAATTTGCCGGTTTGAAAATCATCAAATTGCGATGAATCCGAAATATTGCAACCTTGCGCGGCCAGATAGCCCGAAATCGCCGCAACAACACCCCGTGTAGAATTACAGGCTACCGTAATCACAAAAGTTTTCATTCTCACTTTGGTGCCTGCGCTCTCTGTTTAAGGGGGATATGCTCGTGTGAAAGAGCATATGCTTACGGAATAACGTTCTTAAATATATTATGAGAGTGCGCGCCATGCGATATCGCGGCGGCAGAATCCTTCTGGCCAGTCAATAAGATCAATAGCCTTGTAAGCGCGTTCGCGTGCTTCAGCCAAGGTGGGGGCTGTGGCGGTGACATTGAGCACACGGCCGCCATTGGATGTGATAGTGTCGCCTTCTGCCTGGGTTCCTGCATGAAAGACCTTCACGCCTTCAACCTCATTGGCCTGTTCAATTCCGCGAATGAGCGAACCCTTGGCAACCTTGCCTGGATAGCCTTGCATGGCCAGAACAACCGTGAGCGCCGGATCGGCAGACCACGCCACAGTAAGTGCATCCAGCTTGCCTTCAACCGTTGCCAACAAGATCTCGACCAGATCGGTTTCCAGGCGCATCATCAGAACCTGACATTCAGGGTCACCAAAACGGGCGTTGTATTCAATAAGTTTGGGGCCATCTTTGGTAAGCATTAAGCCGGCATAAAGCACACCTACATAGGGCGTACCCAAAGCATGAAGAGCGCGGACTGTTGGCTCTACAATCTCTTCAACGGCGCGTTTTTCCAAGGCCTCGGTGAGGACAGGAGCGGGGGAATACGCGCCCATACCGCCTGTATTAGGGCCTTTATCGCCATCAAACGCGCGTTTGTGGTCTTGCGCTCCACCGAGAGAAAGAACTGATTTTCCATCAGAAAGGCAGAACAGGCTGGCTTCTTCACCGAACAGGCATTCTTCAATCACCACCTGATGACCCGCCTCACCCAAGCCGCCATCGAACATCATATCAATGGCATTTTCAGCTTCTTCTACTGTTTCGGCAACAACCACGCCTTTACCGGCAGCCAGACCATCAGCTTTTACCACAATCGGCGCACCATGCGAGCGTACATAAGATTTGGCAGATTCAGGCTCATTGAAAGAACGGTGTTTTGCAGTGGGGATACCATAAGTAGCGCACAGCTCTTTGGTATAGGCCTTGGAGCCTTCCAAGCGTGCCGGTGCCTTTTTGGGGCCGAAGGCTTTAATGCCTGCAATCTCAAGAGAATCCGCAAGCCCATCCACCAGCGGCGCTTCAGGGCCAATCACCACCAGAGCAACTTTTTGCAGCTGGCAAAACTGGATGACGGCATCATGATTGGTAACATCCATGACAATGGTGGTCGCATGTTCAGCAATGCCGGGATTACCGGGCGTGGCAAACAAGGTTCCAAGACGTGGACTTTGTGCCAGTTTCCACGCGAGTGCATGTTCGCGTCCACCGCTACCAATCAACAAAATATTCATGTGTCTGCAATTCCCTTTGGTGTGACGGTGGTTTTTGTTTTTTGTAAAGCAACCCGCGCTTCCTCGCAATCCACTTGCATACGGGCAATCAAGGCATCAATCGAATCAAACCGCAGCTCATCGCGGATAAACGCAACAAACTCTACTTGCATCTGCTGACCATACAAATCAGGGCTGGCATCAAACAGATAAACTTCCAGCAGCGGGGCGCCATTATCAAACATCGGGCGCCGTCCAAAACTGGCAATCCCTTCATAGCACGTAGTATTTACCCTTGCTTGCACAGCGTAAATACCATGACGCAAAGGCACTGCATCCGGCAAGGCGATATTCGCGGTGGGAAAGCCAAGTTCACGCCCACGCTTTTCACCATGCACCACTTCGCCTTGCACAAACCAGCGGTATCCCAGCACAGCATTTGCCGCATCAATATCACCCTGATGCAGGAACTGACGCGCCGCACTTGATGAGTAAGGCGCATTGCCGCCCTGAGGTTGCACAACAGTCACGGAAAAACCATGTTCCTTGCCTTTTTCACGCAAGAAATCCGTTGAACCACGCCGGTTTTTGCCAAAATGGAAATCATATCCCACCACAACATGCTGTACTTCCATAGCCTGAATAAGCACTTTTTCAACAAATTGTTCTGCGCTCATGCCTGCCAGAGTTTCATTGAAAGGAATTACAGCGGCACCTTCAATGCCATGGGCGGCCAGAAGATGAAGTTTGACGGCCAATGATGTGAGAATCGCTACAGGTTTTTCAGGCTGAAAAAACGTACGCGGATGTGGAGTGAATGTCAGCACAACGGCTTTGGTGCGTGCGTTTTCGGCAATACGGTTGGCTTCATCCAGAATAGCCCCGTGGCCGCGGTGAACGCCATCAAAATTGCCAATAGCTACAACCCCACCTTTAAGGGCAGGGGGAATGGCGTGCAGAGCGTGTGCCACGGGAAAACGAGGCAACGGAGATAAGGGCATATCGGTTTTCATTCGACGCTTTTGTGGCAAAAAGCGCATCTTGCTGCAAGTATTTTTCGTCAATTGAACTCAAACCCCACAAATCAATACAATTTTATTCAAAAGTAACAGGATTTGAAGAGATAATATTCACTGTAATTAAATATGCCAATTATGTAAAAATAACGCTTTAAACATGCATAAAAGCATGACGCATTAACCTGTTTTTCAAGTAACGCGTTCTATATTCCAATACAAATAGAAAAAGAATGCAGAGGGAAACTGCATTTTGTAAGCGTAGGTTTATGGAGACTCTCAATGGCTGTTGACTACACAATGCCTGTTCTTGTTGTTGATGACTATAAAACAATGATTCGCATTATCCGGAATTTGCTCAAGCAGATAGGATTTGATGACGTGGACGAAGCCGCCGATGGCTCTGAAGCTCTGGGGAAAATGCGCGAAAAACGCTATGGGCTGGTCATTTCGGATTGGAATATGGAGCCTATGACAGGATATGAACTGCTGCGGGAGGTGCGTGGGGATGAAAAGCTTGCCCGTACGCCCTTTATCATGGTCACAGCCGAATCAAAGACAGAGAACGTTATCGCGGCCAAAAAAGCGGGTGTAAACAATTATATTGTAAAACCGTTCAACGCCCAGACACTCAAATCCAAGATTGACGCTGTTTTTGGTGACTGAACAACCGTTTTAATTTCATTCGGTTGCAGAAGGCAGCCATGCCGTGCATATGAAAATATTTTTACATTGTGCGGCATTTTCAAGGATATGAAAATGAACGATCAACCTCTTCATGCCGATAAAATCATGGCTTATTTGAATCAGGCCAAAACAGAAGAACCTTCGCTTGCAAATGCTGTGCAGCTTGCACAGATCATGGCTGAATCCATGCAGGCATTTTTAAAAAATATGGATGCGACAGTGTATCAGGAGCTGCGTTCCATTGCGGGCTATATTGAAAATATGAAGCAGGAAATTGGTGCTTTTCAGGTAAATGAACTCAAAGAGAGCCGTATTCCGGCAGCAGGCATGGAACTGGATGCCGTGGTTCAGTCAACCGAGAACGCAACAAACACCATCATGGAATGTGCGGAAGAATTGCTGGCCGCCGAGCATGATAACCTTGATGATTACCGTAATTTTGTAACAGATAAGGTCATGCAGATTTTTGAAGCGTGTTCGTTTCAGGATCTCACCGGACAGCGGGTGAACAAGGTGGTGGAAACCTTGCAAATGATCGAATCCCGTGTAGGGCGCTTTGCAAAAGCGGTTCAGGCACAGGATATGACGGAGTTTGTCAATGAGCATGAAAGCAAACGAGAAAAGCGCAAAGCGGATTTGTTGCTGAACGGCCCTGCGCTGGAAGGAGAAGGGATTGACCAGCACCAGGTGGATAGCTTGTTGAATGCGCCCGGCACACGTCAGTCTTCATAAAATATCAGAAAAGACCAGCGCGCAGAACCGCATCGGCCAGCAATCCTGCGGCCAGCACAAGGCCTGCGCGGTTGTTGGATTGAAACCACATCAGACAGGCAGTCGGGTTATTGCGTTCCAGCTTCACAACTTGTGCTGTTAAATAGGTAGTAAACAGGGCAAAGCCGAACCATGCCGCAAGCGTTGCTCCGGCGTTAAAGAGCGCAGCGCCGATAGACAAAACAGCAAATATATAAAATACGGCCACACCTTGGCGCACTTTATGCCCGAAGCGCCGTGCCGTTGATCCTACGCCGACCATAATATCGTCTTCAATATCTTGCAGCGCATAGATAGTGTCATACCCGATCACCCATGCCACGGCACCAAGATAAAGCAGGTAGGGCGCGGGTTCTGCAAGGCTCCCCACCAGAACAGCCCAGCCCATGAGCGCCCCCCATGAAAAACATAATCCCAACACCACCTGTGGCCAGAAAGTAATGCGTTTCATAAATGGGTAGGTAATGACCGGCACCAAGGAAAGCAATGCAATTGCTTTGGCAAAATGCGGCAGAAACAGCAATACACCCAAACCCACAAGCAATTGCAAACCAAGGAAAGCGTAAGCACCTTTAAGGCTGACCTGTCCTGAAGGCAACGGTCGCGAGCGGGTGCGTTCCACCTGTGCATCAATAGCCCGATCCACAATATCATTCCATGTGCATCCGGCACCGCGCATGGCAAAAGCGCCGATGAAAAACAAAGCCAGATAGCCCAGTCCAATCTGCATATCGCTTCTTGCAATGGCGGCCAGCCCTATACTCCAGGCGCATGGCCAGAACAACAGCCATCCTCCAATAGGCCGATCAATGCGTGCCAGACGCAAATAGGGGCGTAAAGACGCAGGCGCATACCGATCCACCCCATTGTGTGCGGCTGCATCATGCACACGCCCGTCAGCAGCATCCTCGAAAGGGGGAGGAGGGGTAGTCATTGATTATTCTCCAAAAAACAAGAAAAAACTGGCTCTTGAGTGTGTTTTAAGCTGCCCTATGTCACACCGCACGCACTTCCACCATCAGCTTGTCGATGGTAAAAGATCCATCGGTTTCAATGGCAAACTGTGCGCGGGTTTCGGCCGCAGCGCCTTGTTGTAAAGCAAGGATAGCCTTTACCTGCGTATCGGGGGTGCGCATCCGCGCAATCCATGAAGAAAACTCCAGCCTTAAGCGACCCACATGCACGGCATTCACTGCAAAATCAGCCTGTTCCAGCGCGCGCACCCATTCGGTGAGCGTATAATTGCGCACATGGGATGTATCCCGCAGCAGTTCAATGGTTTGCAGATGCGTATCAAACAAGCAATTGGCAGGCGCAACCGTATCCATAAACACCGCATGGCTGCCCTGTTTCAGAACGCGCCGCGCTTCCCGTAGCCCCGCCTCGAAATCCTGCCAATGGTGCGCGGAGTAACGGCACGCCAGAAAATCGAATGCGCCATTATCAAAGGGCAATGCCTCGGCCGCGCCTTGCTGGACTCCAATATTATCAAGTGCTTTTTTCTGCGCTTCAGCAAGCACAGCAGTGAGCATGTCATGTGAAAGATCAACCGCAATAACCCGTCTGGCATGGGGCGCCATTGCATAGCTGACATGCCCGCCACCGGCGCCCAGATCCAATGCTGTTTCAGGGCGCAAGTGCTGTACAATCTGCCCAAGCACGATAAGATCATCGCCCTGTGCGTGGGTGGGGCTCTCCACATAGGCTTGCGCGCGGGAGCCAAACTGGCTGACAATGGCGGTGTTGTGCGGAGTATTCATGCGTGGAAATCCTATTGAACAAGAGCCACCCTTGCGTTCTGAAGGCTGCCGTGGAATTTATCAGGATAATGTCTGATTCGTGCCAACTTTATGATGTTCTGTTGCCGGTCGCGTTTGACCGCACCCTGAGCTATGCCGCACCCTTGGATGGAGTGGCTGTGGCGGTGGGAGATTATGTGCGTGTACCGCTCGGTTCGCGGGAAGTGGTTGGCGTCATCTGGCAGCACAGCACAGGAGTTGCCCCCAAAAACCTGAAAAATATTCTGCATCGATTCGATGCGCCTCCCATGCGGGAAGAGTTGAGGCATTTTATTGACTGGGTGGCCAATTACACGCTTTCCCCGAAGGGGTTGGTGCTGCGGATAAGTCTTGCGGGAACCCAGTGGCTGGAAGATGAACCTACAGTGCAGGGATACACGGCTACCAGCCAGCACTCAGAGCATCTCAATCCGGCGCGCACCAAAATCATGGAATTGATGCGCGATGGCCAGCCGCGGCGCAAGGCGCAAATTATGCGCGAGGCACACAGTTCTGCATCCACGGTTGATAAAATGGTGGAAGCGGGTTTGCTGCAACTGCTTACCATGCCAGCCAATCCCCCCTTTGGGCTGCCTGATTCCGATCACTTCACCCCTGCGCTCAACGCCAGCCAGCAGCACGCGGTCAAACAGTTGTGTGACCGCACGCAGGAACAGGCTTTTAGTGTGACGCTGCTGGAAGGGGTGACCGGCGCAGGAAAAACCGAGGTTTATCTGGAAGCGGTCAGCGCGGCTATCAGAAACGGCCAGCAAGCATTGGTGCTGCTGCCGGAAATTGCACTGACGAAATCTGTCTTGAAGCGGCTGGAGCAACGCTTTGGCGCGCCGCCGCAGATGTGGCATTCGGGTTTAACGCCAGCGCAACGGGCGCGCATATGCCGGGCAGTGGCCTCTGGTGAAGCAAAAATTGTTGTCGGTGCGCGTTCCGCATTGTTTTTGCCGTTTGCCAATCTTGGCCTGATAATTGCCGATGAAGAGCATGATTCTTCGTATAAGCAAGAAGAAATGCCGATTTATAACGGGCGGGATATGGCTGTTGTGCGCGCCCGCTGCGCTGCTGTTGCGGTGATTCTGGTATCGGCTACCCCTTCCCTTGAAACGCAGGTCAACGCGCTGGTCGGACGCTATCATCATGTTCGGCTCACCGAACGATTCGGGGGGCAGTCGCTGCCTGATGTAACGCTGGTGGATATGGTAAAGACACCACCGCCCAAAGGCCGCTTCATTGCACCTGCGGTGGAAGCCGCAATAAGCCAGACTCTGGAACGGCGCGAACAGGCGCTTTTATTTCTCAACCGGCGCGGCTACGCCCCGCTCACCTTGTGCCGCGCTTGCGGGCATCGTTTTGCGTGCAAAAGCTGTTCGGCCTGGCTTGTAGAGCATCGCTTCCGCAAAGAGCTGATTTGCCACCATTGCGGCTATCATGAACCCATGCCGCATGTCTGCCCGGCGTGCAAAAGTTCAGGCCAGCTTGTTCCCTGTGGACCGGGGGTCGAGCGTCTGCAAGAAGAGGCGCAAAGCCTGTTTCCCGAAGCGCGGGTCTGTGTATTGTCCTCTGATAGCATTGCACCGGAAGCCCTTCAGCAGCAACTGGAAGAGGTTGCCGCAGGGAATGTGGATATTGTTGTAGGAACGCAGCTGGTTGCAAAAGGGCATAATTTTCCGCATTTGACTTTGGTGGGTGTTATCGACGCCGATATGAGCTTAGGCACCAATGATCCCCGTGCGGCAGAGCGCACATTCCAGTTGTTGGATCAGGTATCAGGACGTGCGGGGCGGTTTGAAAAGCCGGGCAGGGCTTTGTTGCAAACGTTTGAAGCGGAGCATCCGGTTATGAAAGCTCTGGCAGGGGGAAGCAGGGAGACATTCTATGCCACAGAGCGGCACATGCGGGAAGCGGCCAAACTGCCGCCGTTTGGCCGTCTGGCAGCCCTGGTGGTATCCGCACCGGAAAGGACAGTGGCAATTGCGTATGCCCGCGCCTTGGCACAGGCTTTTCCCGTACAGCCGAATGCACGTCTTTTAGGGCCAGCAGAGGCACCTTTGGCGCTTGTTCGGGGAAAACACCGGCAACGTTTGCTGCTGAAAGCGGACATAAAGGTGAACATACCGATTCTGTTGCGGGAGTGGCTGGCAGTCGCGCCGAAGCCGAAAGCCGGGGTCATGGTCACCGTGGATGTTGATCCGTTGAATTTTTTATAACAGGATAAGATTTCTGAACAGAATTTGTCTTTTTCATGAAGAAAAGCAACGTGTTTCCCGCAAATAAGGCAGGAAGCGCGTGGGTATGAATACGCGCAGATGGTTCATTTTCATGGGATGACAGGCGATAAAAAGCAGGGAAAGCGCACACAAAATGCAGCATCATGGTTGCGCGGGGAATTAACCTGTGTTAGTGAACCCACATCCTGAAAAACAAGCTTTTCAGGTTTCCAATTGGCCTTAGCCGATAATCTTTGAATTTTGTATGGCCTTGCGATTATCTTCCCGCGCAAGCCAATGTAAATGTGAGAGAAAGCCTGTGTCTATAAACGACAGCGCAATCACTGGAGTTGCCGGCCGCTATGCATTGGCATTGTTTGAACTGGCGCAAGAAAGCGGTTCAATTGAAGGTGTTGCAGCCGATCTGGAGCTTTTCGAGGCTCTGGTGCAAGAAAATACTGATCTTGCACGTCTGATTAAAGTTCCCGTATTTTCCGCAGAACAGCAAGGCAAAGCAATTGCCGCTGTTTTAAAGAATGCAAAAATTGGCGGCATTGCTGGCAATTTCATTCGTCTGGTTGCGCAAAACCGGCGGTTGTTTCTTATTCTTTCTATGATCTCTGCTTTCCGCGGTCTTGTATCGCGTTCTCAAGGTGAGGTTGTAGCAGAAGTTCAGGTTGCTGAACCTCTGAGTGACACGCATCTGGGTGTGCTAAAGCAGGCTCTGGATGATGTTACAGGTAAAAAGGTGCGTATTGATCTTAAGGTTGATCCGTCCCTGATCGGTGGTTTAATTGTCCGCGTGGACAGTAAAATGATCGACGCTTCTGTTAAAACCAAATTGTCTTCTATCAAACATGCGATGAAAGAGGTCGGCTGATGGACATTCGTGCCGCCGAGATTTCCGGTATTCTCAAAGAGCAAATCAAAGGCTTTGGCCGTGAGGCTGAAGTTTCTGAAGTGGGTCAGGTTCTGTCCGTTGGTGACGGTATTGCCCGTGTTTACGGTCTGGATAATGTTCAGGCTGGTGAAATGGTCGAGTTCCCCGGCGGTATCCGCGGTATGGCGCTCAACCTTGAAGCCGATAACGTCGGTGTGGTTATCTTCGGTTCCGACCGTACGATTAAAGAAGGTGACGTTGTAAAACGTACCGGCGCAATCGTAGACGTGCCTGTCGGCCGTGGTCTCCTTGGCCGCGTTGTGGATGGTCTTGGTAATCCGATTGACGGCAAAGGCCCCATCGAATCGACAGAGCGCCGCCGTGTGGATGTGAAAGCGCCGGGTATTATTCCGCGTAAATCCGTTCATGAGCCTATGCAGACCGGTATTAAGGCCATTGACGCTTTGATCCCTGTTGGTCGTGGCCAGCGCGAGTTGATTATCGGAGACCGTCAGACAGGTAAAACAACCGTTGCTCTTGACACAATCCTCAATCAGAAGTCCGTAAACGCTGGCACAGACGAAAGTCAGAAGCTGTATTGCGTGTACGTTGCTATCGGTCAGAAGCGTTCCACCGTTGCCCAGTTCGTGAAAGTTCTCGAAGAAAACGGCGCAATGGAATACTCCATCGTTGTTGCGGCAACGGCATCCGATCCTGCTCCAATGCAGTTCCTTGCGCCCTTCGCCGGTTGCGCAATGGGTGAATATTTCCGTGATAACGGAATGCATGGCCTCATCATTTATGATGATTTGTCCAAGCAAGCTGTTGCTTACCGCCAAATGTCTTTGTTGCTGCGTCGTCCTCCGGGTCGTGAAGCGTATCCTGGTGACGTGTTCTATCTTCACTCTCGTCTTTTGGAGCGCGCTGCGAAACTCAATGATGAAAGTGGCGCAGGTTCCTTGACTGCTCTGCCGGTTATTGAAACACAGGCAAACGACGTTTCCGCATATATTCCAACGAACGTGATCTCCATCACCGACGGTCAGATCTTCCTTGAAACAGATTTGTTCTATCAAGGTGTCCGCCCTGCGGTTAACGTTGGTCTGTCCGTATCCCGCGTGGGTTCATCTGCTCAAACCAAAGCAATGAAAAAAGTTGCTGGCAGGATTAAGGGTGAGTTGGCGCAGTACCGTGAAATGGCAGCCTTTGCCCAGTTCGGTTCTGATCTGGATGCTGCAACACAGCGTTTGCTCAACCGCGGCGCTCGTTTGACAGAGCTTCTCAAACAAGCCCAGTTCTCTCCTCTCAAAATGGAAGAACAGGTTGTTGTGATTTACGCCGGTACGAACGGTTATCTTGATGCGCTGCCGCTGGATAAAGTGAAAGCTTTTGAAGACGGTCTGTTGAGCCTTATCCGCTCACAACATGCGAGTGTTCTTGAAAACATCCGTACCAGCCGTGATCTTTCCAAAGATGTTGAAGCAGAGCTGAAAGCCGCTTTGGACAAGTTCGCAAAATCCTTTGCTTGATGCTGTAGGGGCCAGAATTTTCTGGCATAGGTAGTCTGAATGCCAAGTCTTAAAAGTCTTCGCACCCGGATCGCTTCGGTAAAAGCGACGCAAAAAATCACCAAAGCCATGCAAATGGTGGCGGCTGCAAAATTGCGTCGCGCTCAGATGGCAGCGGAAGCTGCCCGCCCGTTTGCAGAACGTATGGATGGCGTCATTGCTAATCTTACAGGTGCATTGGGTGTTGCGTCCGATGCGCCGGCTCTGCTTCGCGGAACAGGAAGTGATAACGTTCATTTACTCGTGGTCTGCACAGCAGAACGCGGTTTATGCGGTGCCTTCAATTCATCCATCGTTCGGTTGGCGCGTGACCATGCGCAAAAGCTTCTGGCGCAGGGCAAGGATGTAAAATTCCTTTGCGTAGGTCGTAAAGGGGCAGATCTGTTGAAGCGTCAGTTTCCAGACCGCATTCTGGATGTGATTGATTTCAAAGGCATTAAAAACATAAACTACCAGTCCGCTGAAACAGTTGGCTTGCGTATTCTTGGCCTTTATGAAACGGGTGCATTTGACGTTGCCACACTGTTTTATGCGCAATTCAGATCTGTCATCGCGCAGATTCCGACTGCGCAGCAGATTGTTCCTGTTCCGGTAACGGAAGGCAAGGGCGCATCTTCGGTTCCCTATGAATACGAACCCGAAGAATCTGAAATTCTGGCAGAGCTTTTGCCACGCAATATTTCCGTTCAGGTCTTTCGTGCTCTTCTCGAGAACGCGGCATCTGAACAAGGTGCTCGTATGAGCGCGATGGACAATGCAACGCGCAATGCTGGCGAAATGATTAAAAAGCTAACGATGAACTATAACCGTTCCCGTCAGGCTTCGATCACTAAAGAACTTATTGAAATCATCTCGGGCGCGGAAGCGCTCTAAGGCTGCGGAGTTTAACCATGGCAAAAAATACAGGTCGTATCACACAGGTTATCGGCGCGGTCGTTGACGTGCATTTTGAAGGCGCATTGCCCGATATTCTTAACGCGCTCGAAACAACAAACCAAGGCACCCGCCTGGTGTTTGAAGTTGCACAGCATCTCGGTGAAAACACCGTGCGTGCCATTGCAATGGACTCCACCGAAGGTCTGGTGCGTGGTCAGGAAGTCACCGATACAGGCGCACCAATTATGGTTCCTGTCGGAGAAGGCACACTTGGCCGGATTATGAACGTTATCGGCGAACCCGTTGACGAAGCAGGTCCTGTAAAATCCGATGCAAAACGCGCTATCCATCAGGAAGCACCTTCCTACGCGGAACAGGCAACTGATTCTGAAATTCTTGTCACAGGCATCAAGGTTGTGGATTTGCTCGCACCTTACGCAAAAGGCGGAAAGATTGGTCTGTTTGGTGGTGCGGGCGTCGGTAAAACCGTTCTTATCATGGAACTCATCAATAACGTGGCAAAAGCGCACGGCGGTTATTCCGTGTTTGCCGGTGTCGGTGAGCGTACCCGTGAAGGAAACGATCTTTACCACGAAATGATCGAATCAAACGTAAACAAGCTCGGCGGTGGCGAAGGCTCCAAATGCGCTCTTGTTTATGGCCAGATGAACGAACCTCCGGGCGCTCGTGCGCGTGTGGCTCTTACCGGTCTGACAATTGCGGAAGATTTCCGTGACAAAGGCCAAGACGTTCTCTTCTTCGTCGATAACATTTTCCGCTTTACACAAGCAGGTTCTGAAGTGTCTGCTCTCTTGGGTCGTATTCCTTCAGCTGTGGGTTACCAGCCAACCTTGGCAACTGATATGGGTGCGCTTCAAGAGCGTATTACCACAACCACCAAAGGTTCAATCACTTCTGTTCAGGCAATTTATGTTCCTGCGGATGACTTGACCGATCCTGCTCCCGCTGCATCCTTTGCTCACTTGGATGCAACAACGGTGTTGTCACGCTCTATTGCGGAAAAAGGTATTTATCCTGCTGTGGATCCTCTGGACTCCACTTCGCGTATGTTAAACGCGCATACGCTTGGTGAAGAGCATTACAATACTGCCCGTAAAGTTCAGGAAATTCTGCAACGCTACAAAGCTTTGCAAGATATTATCGCCATTCTGGGTATGGATGAGCTGTCAGAAGAAGACAAACTCTCCGTGAGCCGCGCCCGTAAAATCGAGCGTTTCTTGTCTCAGCCATTCCACGTTGCGGAAATCTTCACAGGTTCTCCGGGTAAGCTGGTTGATCTTAAAGATACAATCAAAGGCTTCAAAGGTTTGTGCGAAGGCAAGTACGATCATCTTCCGGAAGCAGCCTTCTACATGGTTGGTACGATTGAAGAAGCTATTGAAAAGGCTCAGAAGCTGGCTGCTGAAGCTGCTTAAAAAAATACAGTGGGCTTTTCGCATACGGAAAGCCCACCCTTGCCGCCCAGATTAGGCTAAGAAGCCTTTAGGATTTCTCGGAGACAGATATGTCCGCAAGTTTTCATTTTGAACTGGTTTCCCCTGAGCGTCTGGTTTTTTCAGGCGAAGTTCAAGGTGTTATTCTGCCAGGCTCAGAAGGACAGATGACTGTTCTGGCAAACCATGCTCCGCTCATTGCCGCCTTAAAGGTTGGTATTATCACCATTCAGGCTGCCGAAGGCAACCGCGACATCCTCGTCTATGGTGGCTTTGCAGAGATTAACGGGAATGGCGCAACAGTTCTTGCGGAGCGTGCCGAGAATCTGCAAGATATTAATATTGCATCTTTACAAGATTCAGCAAAGAACCTGCGTGATGATATGGCCGATGCTAAGTCAGATCCAGAACGCGCGCTGATTGAGAAAAAAATACTCGAAATTGAAAATGCCCAGCAAGCCATTGTAACTCATAAAAATGGCTGATCTCATTGAATGCTCATCGCACTAAATGAATGAGCATTCAAAGTGATAACGATTGTTCCTCTAAAGATGTAATATTTTTTGCATCATTGTTTGCAAGTTGCAGTATTTAATTTTTTAACTGCCTTGTTTATAAAGACCCATAGACAATTGAATTTAAAATTCAGAAATATGTAGATGAATTATGGGTTTCTATAAACGGTATTGTTAAGTTCCCGCCTAGGGCAACGCAGCTATAATCTCGGCAGATGTGTAGGTTTGTAGCGAAAACAGCGAATATTTTTCCCATGCTTTCGCTAAAGCATTTTGCTGTTTTTTGAAAAAGGAACGTTTATGAAAGGCAAAAGGCACTCAACCGGGCTGGCTGTTATGCTGCTTGCTGCCTATTGCTTGTTTTTACAAACGCTTTTCCTTTCTTTTTTATTTGCGACCAATCCAACCCCATATAAAAATGTTTCTTTCTGGAATATCGCTTTTTGTTCCAATGCGGGAAATACTCCTGAGGAGAACTTTCCTTCTTCGCATGGTGATATTCCTCTATGCTGTGCCACTGCATGTTCGCTGGCAAATGCACTGCACTTGGAACCATTGAACTCAAGTCATGCAATATTCATCAAAGCCAATGCCTTTTCTGTAGAAATAAGAACACCTGAAATAAGCGTCCAACGCCGAAATCGGGGCAATCCTATATATCCTCAAGCTCCTCCTTTGTCATAGCAGACTTGGTTGTTTTCAATTCTTCTATTTCTCTGCAAAAGATGCAGCGGGTAAGCTTCCCCTTATCTGATTTATGGAGCGTGCAATGTTTTCTTTTTTTACCCAACGAAACTTTGAACAGAAACTTGGTATTTTCTTTCTGGTATTTGCTTTTCTTCTGGCATTGATACAAGCATCTTCTGCTCACAGTTATACTGTAGGCAGTCTTGATATAGGTCACCCCTGGTCACGGGAAACACCTGCGGGCATAAAAGTGGGCGGTGGTTATTTAACTGTAAAAAATTCAGCGAAAAATTCTGATCGTTTACTGGCCGTCACTTCTGATATAGCAAAGCGCATTGAAATTCATGAAATGGCTATCCAGGATGGCATCATGAAAATGCGTAAACTGGAGAATGGACTGGATATTCCAGCGCAGGGGGAAGTGACACTAAAACCCGGCTCTTATCATCTTATGCTGCTTGATCTTAGTCAGCCGCTGAAAGAAGGAGAAAGTTTTAAAGCCACTTTGCAATTTGAAAAAGCAGGCTCTGTTGAGGTTTCTTTTAAAATAGAAGCAATGGGGAATGTCTCCCATGAATCGCATGATCACCATAACAAGAAACATGATACTCATGCAGGGCATGGAAATCATTGATACAGCCCAAAAAATAACGGAGTGTCGAGCTTAAATAAAATGGTTTTTTTATAAAAAACTTTGACAGAACAGTTCCTCTCATAGCGATACATCATTTCTATATGCTGCATGCGTTATCCTGAATAAGAGCGTTAATTGCATCGCTCTTATTTTACTATATAGCTTGATATTTATAATCCTATTATAGGTATCAAGCTATAAGTCTTTGTTTTATTCCAAAAGTTTTTGATCTACGCTGGCCAACTGCTCAAAAAACATTATTAGGTGTCAGCTCCTAGTTTAATTAAAATCTTCTGTCGATACGCTCGCTAAAGGAAAAGATTAACATTCTTCGTTCAAGAACAAAGCTCGTATAAATACAAAAAATAAAATTATTTTGGAAAAAACGGCGGATGCAAATAATTGACAACATAAATAGTTTGCTGGGGGAAGATTTAAAGTCGGCTATCAAACCAGACGCACGCCTGAAAATAGCTGCTTCATGTTTTTCAATATATGCCTATGAGGTACTGAAATCCGAGCTAGAGAAAATAAACTCAGTAGAGTTCATTTTTACCAATCCGATGTTCGTTCCAGATGAAGTCACGGATAATTTAACAAAGCAACGGCGTGAGTTTTTCGTTCCCAAAGCCCACCGTAAAAATGCGCTTTTCGGCACAGAATTCGAAATTCAACTGCGTAACAAGCTAACACAGCGCGCTATTGCCCGTGAATGCGCTAAATGGGTGCGGAGCAAGGCTACATTCAAATCCAATAAATCTAAGGCTCAGATGCAGCAATTCATCTGCATCCAGAATTTTAATGAGGGTGTGGTTTATACGCCCCTGCACGGTTTTACCGCTGTGGATTTAGGCTATCAGCAAGGGGATGCGGTATCAAATTTCGTCAACCGCTTTGATGAAGGTGCTCATACCAGCACCTATCTTCAGCTGTTTGATCAGATATGGAACGACCCGACCAAACTACAGGATGTCACTGACGCTGTCTGTGACCACATAGAATCCATCTATCAGGAGAATTCACCTGAGCGAATATACTTCCTCATTCTATACAACATCTTCAGCACGTTCTTGGAAGAAATTGACGAGGATGTTTTGCCGAATGACAGAACGGGCTATCAGGAAAGTTTGGTTTGGAAAAAGCTGTTTAACTACCAGCGTGATGCGGCTGTCGGCATAATTAACAAGCTGGAAACATATAATGGCTGCATTCTAGCAGACAGCGTTGGCTTGGGTAAAACCTTCACCGCGCTTGCTGTCGTTAAATATTATGAACTCCGCAATAAGTCTGTGCTGGTGCTTTGCCCTAAAAAACTAGCGGATAACTGGCTCAACTACAATAAGAACCTCAAAACTAACATCTTTGCCAAAGACCGCTTTGGCTATGATGTGTTGTGCCATACAGACCTTTCACGCACGACCGGCGAATCATATGGCATCCCTCTCAGCAGAATAAATTGGGGCAATTATGATTTGGTAGTAATCGATGAATCCCATAACTTCCGCAATAACGAGGCGTATAAAGAAAAGGAAACGCGCTACCAAAAGCTGATGAACAAGGTCATTCGTGACGGTGTAAAAACCAAGGTTCTGATGCTCTCTGCTACGCCGGTAAACAATCGCTTCAGTGATCTGCGGAACCAGCTGGCTCTTGCTTATGAAGGTGATTCAGAAAACATAAGCAAAAAACTAAAGAGCAAACGGAGCGTTGAGGAAATTTTCCGTCGCGCACAAACGGCTTTTAATACATGGACGCGCCTTGAGCCGCACGAGCGTACCGCACGCGCGATCCTTGATACTCTGGATTTTGATTTCTTTGAATTACTGGATAGCGTGACGATTGCTCGCTCCCGGAAGCATATCGAAACTTTTTATGACACCAAGGATATTGGCAAGTTCCCTGAGCGCCGTAAGCCGCTTTCATTCCATTGCGCGTTGACCAGCCGCACGGACGTGATGAGTTTCAATGAGATTTTTGGCCAGCTATCGCTGCTCAAACTCGCTGTTTATGCGCCAATTAGCTACATTCTCCCAAGCCGCCTGCGTAAGTATGAAGAAAAGTATGACACCGAGGTAGAGAGTGGAAGTCGCTTCAGGCAGGTTGACCGCGAGCGGAGCTTACAGGCGCTGATGACCACTAATTTATTAAAGCGGTTGGAAAGTTCTGTTGAGGCATTCCGCCTGACTCTAGGCTCTCTCGAAGACAAACTGCTTGGCACGCTGCAAACAATCGAGAAATACCAGAAAACAGGCCAAGGCCTCGATGTGTCAGATTTTACAGCGGGACTGGAAAACCTTGAAGCGGAGGAAGATGACCTTTCCGCGCTCGACGATATTATGGTTGGTGGCAAAGTTCAGATTAGCCTTGCTGATATGGATGTCGAGCTTTGGAAAAATGATCTGGGCGCTGACCTCCAGCTGATTCAAGACCTGCTGGCATCTATGAACAAAATCAGCCCTGCTGAAGATAGCAAGCTCCAACACCTCAAGAAGCTGGTTTCAGATAAAATTGATGCGCCGATCAACCCCGGCAACAAGAAAATCATCATCTTTACCGCGTTCGCTGACACAGCCAACTATCTCTATGAGAATTTGGCACAATCACTGCTGGATTCTAAAGGCTTGCATTCAGCAAAAGTCACCGGGCAGGACGCACCAAAAACCACGCTGAAAAAGGGCTATGATTTTCAGTCAGTGCTGACGCTGTTCTCCCCGCGCTCGAAAGAGAAGCATCTGGTGATGCCGGAGGAAATGGGCGAGATTGATATTCTTATCGGCACCGATTGTATATCCGAAGGCCAAAACCTTCAGGATTGCGATTACCTGATTAACTATGACATCCACTGGAACCCCGTTCGAATTATCCAGCGTTTCGGGCGCGTTGACCGTATCGGCTCCCCTAATGCCAGCATCCAGCTGGTGAATTATTGGCCAGACATTACGCTCGATGAATATATCAACCTGAAAGAGCGCGTAGAAAACCGCATGGTGATTGCTGACGTAACTGCCACCGGCGACGATAACGTGCTAACCGCCAAAAGCAGTGATGTGGCCTACCGCAAGGAGCAGCTGCGCCGCTTACAGGAAGAAGTCATCGAGCTGGAGGATGTGAAAACCGGCGTTTCCATCACCGACCTTGGCCTCAACGATTTCCGCATGGATTTGCTGAATTATGTGAAAGAGCATGGCGATCTTGTAGATGCCCCCAAAGGTATGCACGCCGTGGTGCAGGCGCAGCCAGAGTTGGGGCTGAAGCCCGGAGCCATATTCGCCCTGCGTAACCGCAATGACGGGGTGAATATCAACCAGCAGAACCGCCTCCATCCGTATTATCTGATTTACATCGCCAAGGATGGTGAAGTGGTGGCTGACCATACAGAGGCCAAGAAGCTGCTGGATTTGGTACGCACCAGTTGCAAGGGCAAGCATGAGCCTATCAATGCCCTGTGCCGCCTGTTCAACGACGAAACGGATGACGGGCGCAACATGGGCGCATGTTCGGAATTGCTGAGTAGAGCCATCCGCTCGATGATTGATGTGAAGGAAGAAAAAGACCTCGATAGCCTGTTCTCCGGTGGCAAAACCACCGCGCTGATGAATACTATCTCCGGGCTCGATGACTTTGAGCTTATCGCCTTCCTTGTCGTACAGGAGGGCAAAGCATGACCCTGCTGTTTGAATACCCAGAAAAAGCGACGTTCGGGCGCGTGCTACCGAAGAATAAAATCTACGAACATGCCAGCCCCACCGCTGCCGTGAAGGAACTATTCGTGCGGCAGGTCGATCAGATTGTGTGGAAATACAAACTGGCACCGGAAACCATCAATCTTAAATCCACCAAGTCCGTGCCAGAGGTGCAGATTTTCCATATCAGCCTGAAGAAAGGCGAATTGAAGGAAGATGTGCTGCGCTGCATTGATAAGGCCATCCCG
>JBMDXK010000015.1:0-23982 GCA_048594375.1 Methylopilaceae bacterium | reverse complement strand
CTACAGGGCGGGCATTAAGAATTGGGCAGGAAGTTATGCACATCAAAGCAACTTTTGATACTGCTGCGCCCACGCAAACCACGGGGCTGTTTGGAGAAGACATTACTGTCTATGAAGAGCGTGAAGATGGCTGGGCATGGGGACAGCTTGGGCGCGATGGTTATGTGGGCTGGTTTGGGCTGGATGCGTTGGCGGCTCCCTTGACGGCAATCACTCATAAAGTAGGTGTGTTACGCACCTTGGTTTTTCCGCAAGCTTCCATCAAGCATCCGCCTTTGATGGCATTGCCGTTGGGCGCGCAGGTGAGCGTTGTGCAGGTAGAGGGAAACTTTGCAAGCCTTTCAACGGGTGGTTATGCTGTTGCACGCCATCTGGTGCCTGTTGCGCAGACCGTTCAAGGTGATCCTGTGACTGTGGCCGAATGGTTTTTGCATGCACCTTATCTCTGGGGAGGATGCAGTGCCTTGGGTCTGGATTGTTCGGGTCTGGTGCAAGCGGCATGGCGTGCGTGTGGTTATGAATGTCCGCGAGATTCAGATCAGCAGGAAGCGGCATTGGGCAAAGCGGTGATGGGCTGGAAGCCGCAAACCCTTGAGCGTGGTGATCTGGTGTTCTGGAAAGGGCATGTTGCAATGGCGCGGGGGGATGGAATGCTTATCCATGCCAATGCGCATCACATGCAGGTGGCGATGGAAGAGGCTGATGCGTGCATCCAGCGCATTGCCGCGAGCGGCAGTGCCGTCACCGCGGTCAAGCGGCAAACTTTGATGTAACCGCGAAATTTTCTTTCAACACGCCTCCATATTTTTCCCACCCAAGACTTGCCATTCAGGGCAAAAATGTGGCACGTTAACACTCTGAAGAGTATTGCGTGCAAAAATCATTCCATTCTTCGTGTTGCGTTGAGGAAGAGTATCGTTTCACCCCAGCACCCTGGTGGGCATAATGGGCATATCGCAAAAACTCGAACTCAGGCAGAGTCAGTCTCTGGTTATGACGCCGCAATTGATGCAGGCGATCCGGTTGTTGCAGCTTTCCAGCATGGATGTGGTTGCGTTTGTTGCCGAAGAGCTGGAGCGCAATCCGTTATTATCAACGGATAGTGAAGCGGAAGCGGCACAGAACGGAACGGAAAGCAGCGCACAGGAAAAACCTCCTGAACAGGTCGATCATCGGCTTGATATGGATATGGAAAACGTATTTCCCGATGATGCGCCCGAACAAAAGCGCGAGCAGGCAAGTGATGAGGAAAGTTACAACGTATCGTCATGGTCGGGCGTTTCCACGGGCATGGGCAGTGGCGAGAGCAGCAATCTTGAGGCTTATGTTCCAACAACCACAACTTTGCACGAGCATTTGAAGAGCCAGCTCAATATTACCACCCTGGATGTGCGTTACCGGATGATTGGTGCGGCGCTCATTGATGCCATTGATGAGACGGGTTATTTGCGGGAAGAGTGCGCTGTGTTGGCGGAACGCCTTGGCGCACAAGATTTTGAAGTTGAAGCGGTGCTACAGCAGATACAAACCTTCGAGCCGTCAGGGGTAGGGGGGCGCTCATTGGAAGAGTGCCTGAGCATTCAGCTTAAAGAGCAAAACCGCTTTGATCCTGCCATGCAGGTTTTGCTTAAAAATCTATCGCTCATGGCCAGACATGATCTTGTCACGCTACGCCGCATGTGCGGTGTCGATGAGGATGATTTCAAAGAAATGCTTGCGGAGCTGCGGCGGCTGAACCCCAAGCCGGGTCTGGCGTATGGTTTTGAGCCGGTGCAGCCGGTTGTTCCAGATGTGATTATCCGTCATGGCGCGGATGGTGGCTGGCTGATTGAGCTGAACGCAGAAACCATGCCGCGTGTTTTGGTCAACCAGACGTATTATGCGCATGTATCCAAACAGGCAAAGACAACCGATGACAAGGTATTTATTGCGGAATGTCTGCAAACGGCGAATTGGCTCACCCGTTCGCTGGAACAGCGTGCGCGCACGATTTTGAAGGTCGCCAGCGAGATTGCCCGCCATCAGGATCGTTTTTTGAGTGAAGGCATTGAATATTTGCGTCCCTTGAATCTCAAGACAATTGCGGAAGCGGTGGAGATGCACGAATCCACGGTTTCGCGGGTCACAGCCAATAAATATGTGGCTACGCCGCGGGGTATTTTCGAGCTGAAATACTTCTTTTCGTCCGGCATAGCCAATGCGGAAGGTGGCGAATCATATTCTGCGGAAACGGTGCGTCACCGGATTAAACAGCTGATCGAAAGTGAGAAAGGAGGCAAGATTTTGTCGGATGACGATATTGTTCGTTTGTTGGGTGAAGTGGGTGTGGAAGTGGCGCGCCGAACAGTCGCCAAATACCGTGAAGCTTTGGGAATCCCGTCATCTGTGCAGCGTCGTCGCTTGAACGCAATGCGGTCATAAGGGATCATTGGCTATAAGGGAAAGGTAGTGAATTACACGCTTCTCCCCAGCCCTTATGCGCGTTATGATTGACTCGGCGGAAAATCGCTCTTACCTCTTAAAAGAAGGGAACAGATCAACAAGGTCTGCATTCACATTCTGAGCAACAGAGTGTGGCTTGAAAAAAAATAATAAAAAACGTTTTGGTGTCATAATGATGTATTATGAACACGGAATGTCCAACAGAAATGTGCAATAGAAAAGTGGAGTCTATCCATGGGTTTACAAATTACCGGAAAAAACATTGATATTGGTGATGCGCTTCGCCAGCACGTTGAAGGCCGTCTTGACACAGCCATGGAAAAATACTTTGGCCGTGGTTTTTCTGGTCATGTGATGTTCATTAAAGAAGGCCATGGCTTTCGTACGGAGATCTTTTTACACCTTGATTCAGGCCAGGATCTTCAATCCATTGCCAATGCGGGCGATGCCTATGCCAGTTTTGATCAGGCCGCAGACCGCATGGAAACCCGTCTGCGTCGGTATAAAAGCAAGCTCCGTTCCCATAATGGCCCCACAAAGGCGGAGGGCGCGGTTTATGCCAGCTATGTTATTGAGCAGCCTGGCGATGAGGATGCTGAAAAATATGAGAGCTATAATCCATTGGTGATTGCAGAGACGGCCTCGCAATTGCGCTCCATGCCGGTGAGTTCTGCAGTTTTGCAGCTGGATTTATCCGGAGCGCCGTTGTTTGTTTTCAAGAACGCCTCCCATGGTGGCGTCAATATTGTTTACCGCCGCAATGATGGCAATATTGGCTGGGTGGATCCAAACAACGCAATGAAAGAGGCCGCGGAGTGAGCGCGGCTGTTTATAAACCGACATTAGCGGCAGCGGAAGCGTCATCCGGCGGTTTCTCTGCTTCTGTGCCATCTCAAAGGGAGGCTCAGATTATGCTTGGAGATTTGTTAGAGCCGCGCGCGGTGATTTCGCCAATGCGCTTTTCTACAAAGAAGCAGGTCTTGCAGGAACTGGCTTCCAAGGCTGCCCAGATAACGGGCTTACCGGAGCTTGATATATTAGATACGTTGGTGCAGCGGGAACGCTTGGGATCAACGGGTGTAGGCAATGGTATAGCCATACCGCATGGCAAGTCACCCAACATTGGCCAGGTCATGGGCGTGTTTGCGCGATTGGAGCGTCCGATTGATTTTGAGTCGCTGGATGGTGAGCCGGTGGATCTGATCTTTTTGTTGTTGGCGCCTGAAGACGCCGGAGCCGATCATTTAAAGGCACTTGCGCGGGTTGCACGCGTGTTGCGTGATCCCAGGATTGCGCAAAAATTGCGTGCCACGCAGGATGCAGCAGCAATTCATGCCCTTTTAACACAAGCCACAGCATCTTTCGCAGCCTGAAAAGAAAAATACACAAACCATAGACTTGTGAGAAAGCCGCATTTTTCCAGTGCGGCTTTTTTGTTGCATTTTCAGTATTGTATTTTTTTTAAAATAAATTTCTATCAAATTTTACACTATTGTTTACTTGTTTGTTTGCCGAATACTTGTTTATTTGTAGTAGATTGATTAACCAACTTAAGTATTTAAGTTCAATTAGCTGAATTATTTTATTAGATTTACTTGCTTTTAAGAAGTGGATGCTAATTTTGTTTCATGAGCAGAGGGGGAAAACGTTGAAGCCGCTGCGAAATGAAGTGACAACGACAAAGCTGGGAGCTGGTCAATGACAAACACAATGAAAGCATTTTTGGTTGATGAATCCGGCGCAACCGCCATTGAATATGGCCTGATTGCAGCCTTGATTGCCGTAGTGATTATTACAGCAGCAACAACGTTAGGCACCAATATTAGTGCTACATTTGACGAAATTGCTGATGCCGTAGGCGGCAATTAATATTACATAATTCTTGTAATATTATAGCGGTTGGAAGCGGTAACACTTTCTTTTCCTTTATCAATCATGCTGCCATGTAACAGTGGCGGCATTTTTTGTGAGCAGACGTAGATGAGTTTATTGTTTCTGGTGGCAGCGGTATTTGTGGGTTTTATGTTGATAGCGGCGTTTTATGACCTGTTTACCATGACAATCCCCAATGAACTCAATGGCGCTGTCGCCATACTGTTCATCCTTATCGCCTGTATCTCAGGTTATTCAGCGCTTGAAATTGCCACCAATATTTCATTGGGTGTATTGGTATTGTTGATTGGCTTTACTTTGTTTGCCTTTGGTTTGATACAGGGTGGCGATGCCAAGCTGGCAGCAGCCGTAGCAGCTTGGATGGGCTTTGAACATATCCTCATGTGGTTTGTGTATATGAGCCTGATTGGCGGTGGTCTCACATTAATATTGCTGGCTGTCCGGCAGATTACATTGCCCGTATTTTTGCTCAAATACGAATGGATTGACCGCTTGCATCGCCCTACAACGGGCGTTCCTTATGGTATCGCCATCGCGGCAGCGGCAATTGTGGTTTATCCTGAAACGGATTTGTTCCGGCGGCTTGTGCAAAGTTTTGTTTCTTGAAACGCAATAAACTCTTACCTTTAGCCTGTCATCCTGAGCGCAACGAAGGATCGCTATCCCATTACGCTCCACTCCTCAGCTTTTCCGCGTGATGACCAAATTCTTAAGCGGAAGTTAAATCTGATTACAAGCGTGCCTATGCCATCAAGGAAGCCGAAAGAAAATTTCTTAATAAACCCGATGCGGTAACATTTTTTTATTAAGGAATATACGGTTTTATTCAAGTAAAATAGGTATTTATTAAATGTAAATATTCCGCAGATTCTGTTCAATAGTGATACATAAGTTCATTTTAATTGTTATTCTGGGTTTTTCTAGAAGATATTAACCATACATTGACCTTTCTTTGGTTAAATTCCAGATGAGCTAATTGTCAACTGTCGTTTACAGAGCGGATGCGTAAAGATGAAACCTGCACGAATTGCCGTTATTGCCATTGCCCTTGTTGCAGGCTTTCTTGCAATGACATTGATGACTCCGAAGCAAAATCCGCAAGGTTCGTCTGTTCAGATTGTTGAGCAGCCGGTTCCAACGGCTCTTGGCACGGAAGATGTACTTGTCGTGAGCGTTGATGTCCCGATGGGCGGGGTGATTGCGCCTTCGGATTTGCGCTGGGTGAAGTGGCCACAAGAAAACGCGAGCAGTTTCATTATGCGTTCGCAACAGCCCACGGCGATTGAAGATATTTCCGGCTCTATTGCGCGTCAGTCGTTTGTGGCAGGCGAGCCAATGCGGGAGCAGAAGGTTATCAAGAGTGCGGGTGCAGGCTTTATGTCGGCAATTTTGCCAGCAGGCATGCGTGCGATTGCAACAGAGATTTCGGCGGAAACAGGCGCGGGTGGTTTTATTCTTCCCAATGATCGGGTGGATGTGTTGCTGACACGCCGCGAAAACCGCTCTGGTACAAACAACACGTCCAACAACCGTGATGAATTTGTCAGTTCTACCATTCTCACCAATGTACGGGTGCTGGCTATCGATCAGACGATTGGCGAGAAAGATGGGCAGAAGGTTGTTGTGGGGCGTACCGCCACCTTGGAGTTGTTGCCCCGTCAGGCAGAAGTTTTGGCGTTAGCCCGTCAGATGGGGACGTTATCCCTCGCGTTGCGTTCACTCGTTGACTCAAACACGTCGGATATGGCCAATGCCGGACCAGAGATGGGGAAAGGTTTGGGCGGCGATACTATAGAAGCCGGCATGACAGTAGTGCGTTACGGCATAGCCTCGACGGGACGTTAAGCTTTCAGTTTTATGCGCCGATAACGCGCTGATTATGGGATTTGGGGATGAATACGCACATGAACGCGACCCGCACGATAGTTTCAGGTTTTACAGCTCTGTGCATGGCACTGACATCGGCAGCGCCAGTCATGGCAGCAGACCCTTCCGGTGATTTGCGTTTAGGCCGCAGTGGTTATGAATCCTCCAGCGACGCATCGGGTTCATCCCGTTACGCGTCACAGCCAGGCACACGCGCTGTTAATCTGGGGTTGGGAAAATCGTTAGTGATTGATTTGCCGCGCGATGCCAGCGAAGTATTGGTGGCCAGTCCCACCATTGCCAATGCGGTGGTGCGGTCGGCGCGCAAGGCGTATCTGATCGGGATGCAGATTGGTGAAACCAATGTGATTTTCTTTGATAAGAACGGCAATCAGATCCTTGCATTGGATGTTTCGGTAGGGCGGGATATGTCTGCGCTGAGCCGTACCCTGCAAAATTCGATTTCCAAAGGCAATATTATTGTAAAGCCGTTGGGTGACTCCATTGTGCTGTCTGGTTCGGCGGTATCTGCGGCGGATGCGCAGGTTGCGGTGGATTTGGCCGGCCGTATTGTGGGTGATCCCACCAAGGTTGTGAACGCCATTGCCATTGAAGGCAAAGAGCAGGTGCTGCTGAAAGTGTCTGTGGTAGAGATGAACCGCACCATCAGCAAGCAATTGGGGATCAATTTTTCTGATGGTCAGTGGAACATTGGTTCCACCGTCTTGAATTTTGCAACGGGCAATGGCCTTGGCTCTGTGGGTAACCTGGTGTCGGCAGGAATTAACCGCGGTGATTTTTCAACGACAGCCACGCTGCGTGCGCTGGAAGAAAATGGCGTGATGCGCACACTGGCCGAGCCGAACTTGACGGCCATGTCGGGTGAGTCGGCCAAGTTTCTGGCAGGTGGTGAATATCCGATTATTACAGGGATTAATACGGATACCAATACACCGACCGTTGAATTTAAACAGTATGGTGTGGCGCTCGATTTTACCCCCGTTGTGCTGTCTGGCGGCAAGATCAACCTTAAAGTCGCCACGGAAGTCAGTGAGTTGAGCAATGAGAACGCGGTGATGATTGGTGGCCAGCAAGTACCCGGCTTGCGTGTGCGCCGTGCGGAGTCAGCTTTGGAAATTCCATCGGGTGGTTCGCTGGTATTGGGTGGTTTGTTGCAGCAGCGCAATTCCATTACGCACAACGGCCTGCCTTATTTGAAGAACCTGCCAATCTTGGGTCAGTTGTTCCGCTCGCAGGCTTATGAACGCAATGAAACAGAGCTGGTGATTTTTGTAACCCCTTATCTGGCAAAACCCAATGCGCCGAACAAGCTGGCACGTCCGGATGATGGCTTTGCGGATGCAACAGATCCAGAGCAAATCCTGCTGGGCCGGTTCAACAAGATTTATGCCACCCAGCCGGACGTGGATACCACAGGTTCGGTACGCCGGAACGGTGGGGGACAGCGGTATAACGGTAGCTATGGTTTCATTATTGATTAGGTTTGCCCGTGGACGTTATTTGTAAAGCGAAAGAAGACACTATGCTGAATATTTCCCGCGGTTTGAAAGCGTGTGTGACAGTGGGTCTGTTGTCTGTGATGGTTGCGGGGTGTGAGTCAGCCCGTGTCACAGGCTCCATCAATCCAAGTGATTACCAACAGCGCCATCCTATTGTGGTATCTGAAAAAATGGCCACGCTGGATTTGTTACCCGGAGCCGGAGAAGGTGGGCTGAATGGCCGTCAGCGGCGTGATATTGAAGCGTTTGCCCGTGAGTGGCGGCAGGATGGCCGCGGCATGGTGATTGTTCAGGTGCCGCAGGGCGGTTCAACGGATGCGTCGTCGTCGCAGTCGGTGCGTGCCATCCGTTCGGCGCTGATTGAAAACGGTATTCCGGTGCGTGCCATTACTCATGGTGCCTATCAGGCATATGGGCCATCACATTTGGCGCCGGTGCGTGTGGCGTACCCAACGCTGAAGGCGCATACGGCCAGCAAATGCGGGCAGTGGCCGACGGATCTGGGCTATGGTTCAGATGTCATAGGCTCTATGTCCAACAAGCCTTATTATAATTTTGGCTGCGCTACCCAGCATAATCTTGCCGCTCAGGTTGCAGATCCGGAAGATTTCATTCGTCCTCAGGGCGAAGAGCCAACCTATGCGCCGCGTAAGGCTGTGGTTTTGGAAAATTACCGTCAGTCTGGCGTTGGTGGTGTAGGCGCACAGAGCAGTTCATCATCCACAACGGGAGGAAACTAGGCATGACAGCGGGAAATGGCATTCCGTCACGACCTGAAGGTACGCTTGAGTCAGCAGCGATTGCTCCCATACCCCGCGTGTCTATTCAGGCTTTTTGTGAGACCCCGGATGTTGCGCAGAATATCCAGAAAGCGGCAACAGACCGCCGGATGGAGCGTGCGCACGTCAAAGTGCAAATGGGTGGATCATCGGCTGCAATTGAAGCGTACCGCAATGCTCCAACACCGAATGTGATTATTGTGGAGACAGACAGGCCGCGGGATGATGTGATTGCTTCGCTGGATCGTCTGGCAGAAGTGTGTGACAGCGGGACAAAAGTCATTCTGATTGGCAAAGTGAACGATGTTTTGCTGTACCGTGAGCTAATGAAGCGCGGTGTAAGCGAATATCTTGTAGCCCCATTTGAGCCGCTGGATATTGTACGTTCGCTGTCAGATCTGTTTCGGGCGCCGGATGCGGAGCCCATCGGCAAAACCATTGCTTTTATTGGTTCAAAAGGCGGGGTTGGTTCATCAACCTTATCCCATAATATTGCATGGGCAATTGGCAGCAATCTGGAGATTGATACGGTTGTCGCGGATCTTGATCTGGCATTTGGCACCGCGGGGCTGGATTTTAATCAGGATCCTCCGCAAGGTATTGCCGAAGTGGTGTTCTCACCGGAGCGGGTGGATGCCAACATGATTGACCGGCTGGTGTATAAATGTGCAGAGCATTTGAGCCTGCTTGCAGCACCGTCAACGCTGGATCGCACCTATGATTTTAACGCGGATGTGTTTGATGGTTTGCTGGATGTCCTGCGGGCGAACATGCCAGCGGTGATACTGGATGTGCCTCATGTCTGGACATCCTGGTCGCGGCGTTTGATGGTCTTGTCAGACGAGATTGTTATTACAGCAGTGCCGGATCTGGCGAATTTGCGTAACACCAAGAACATTGTGGATTTGTTACGCACCATGCGTCCGAATGACAAGCCACCAAAGATTATTCTTAACCAGATGGGGATGCCGAAGCGTCCTGAAATCAAACCGTCCGATTTCACCAAAGCCATTGATATCGAGCCGGTTGCGGTTATTCCATTTGATATTTCGGTTTTTGGAGCGGCAGCCAATAACGGCCAGATGATTGCGGAAATGGATGCGAGCAACAAATTGAACGAGACATTTTTTGAAGTGGCGCGCGCGGTAATGGGGCGCAGCGATGCCCGGATGCAGAAACGCAACTTCCTTGATCCGTTGTTGTCCCGTTTATCCATCAAAAGAGCCTGATTGCTGCTGTAGTGGGAGACATGTGTGAATGTTTGGTAAACGTGGAAGCGGCGGAGTAAGCAAGACACCCAGTGTGGTTGTGCCACCATCTGCGCCATCATCAACATTGGCGCCGGTGTCCAATGCGGTCAGCAAGCAGGAGTCGGGAGCGGTAGAGGGATATGTGCCGCCTCAGCCAATGTATTCTCTGGAAAAAGTTGCGGTGGAGTCGCGCCGTCCACCGGGTTATTACGATACCAAAAGCACCATTTTCAATGCACTGCTTGAAACCATAGATCTTTCCCAGCTTGCGGGGTTGGATGGGGAAAGCGCGCGGGATGAAATCCGCGATGTGGTCAATGACATCATTGCCATCAAAAATATCGTGATGTCCATTTCAGAGCAGGAAGCTTTGCTGGATGATATTTGCAACGATGTTCTGGGTTACGGACCACTGGAGCCGTTGCTGGCGCGGGATGATATTGCCGATATTATGGTGAATGGTGCTGAAAGTGTTTACATTGAGGTGAACGGTAAAATTCAGCAGACCAATGTACGCTTTCGGGATAACAACCAGCTTTTGAACATTTGTCAGCGGATTGTGAGTCAGGTTGGCCGTCGTGTGGATGAATCCAGTCCTATTTGCGATGCGCGCTTGCCCGATGGCAGCCGTGTGAACGTGATTGCCCCGCCTTTGGCGATTGATGGTGCATCGCTCACCATTCGTAAATTTAAAAAAGACAAGCTGACACTGGATCAGCTGGTGAAATACGGCTCTATTTCCAAAGAAGGCGCCGAAATTTTGCGAATTGTCGGTCGGTCGCGCTGTAACGTGATTGTGTCCGGCGGTACGGGGTCGGGTAAAACAACGCTGCTGAACTGCCTGACCTTGTATATTGATGGCGATGAACGGATTATCACTTGCGAAGATGCGGCGGAACTGCAATTGCAGCAGCCGCATGTGGTGCGTTTGGAAACCCGTCCGGCAAACCTTGAAGGCGAAGGGCAGGTCACCATGCGTGATCTGGTGCGCAACTGTCTGCGTATGCGTCCGGAGCGTATTATCGTGGGTGAGGTGCGTGGGCCTGAATCGTTTGATTTGCTGCAAGCCATGAACACGGGTCACGATGGTTCGATGGGAACACTCCACGCCAACAGCCCGCGCGAAGCCTTATCGCGTATTGAAAGTATGATTTCCATGGGCGGCTTTACACTGGCCGCGCGAACAATCCGCGAGATGATTGTGACATCAGTGGATGTTGTGGTGCAGACCCAGCGTCTGCGCGATGGTTCCCGCCGGATTACCCACATCACGGAGGTGATGGGGATGGAGGGCGATGTCATTATTACGCAGGATTTGTTTGTGTATGAAATTCTGGGCGAGGATGCTTCAGGCAAGCTGATTGGCCGTCACCGTTCAACAGGTATCGCGCGTCCGCGGTTTTGGGATCGGGCGCGGTATTATGGTGAGGAAGAAAAGCTGGCCGCAGCGCTCGATGCAGCCGAAGTGGAAAAAGAGCAGATACCTGCGGGCTAGGGTTAATGTGTGAAAATTTGGTTAAAAGGTTGATGTAAGGGTCAAGAGTGTCGCAATGGATATACAGCAATTATTGGTTTTTATTCTGGTATCCATCAGCGTAGGTGGTTTTGCATTTGCGCTGTTGCCTTACGTGACAGGCGAAGCGCGTGCCGAAAAGCGCCAGCGGATGATGCAGGCAGTCACCAGCCGGAAAGACCGCGCTACTGCACTGGCAAAAGTCAAGGATTCCACAGCACGCCGCAATCAGATTGCCAACAGTTTGAAAGAGTTGGAGCAACGGCAGAAGAATTTGGCAAACCCTCCCTTATCGTTGAAACTGGAACAGGCCGGTTTAAGCTGGAGCAAGGAAAAATATTATTTTGTGTGTGTGGTATGCGGATTTATCGCGTCAGGCTTTATTTTATACATGACACAGAATTTTCTGGTTTCCGCAGCGGCTTTTATTCCGGGCGCATTGGGTGTTCCCATGTTTGCACTTAAATATTTGCGCAAGCGGCGGCAGGAAAAATTTCTGCACGAGTTTCCGAACGCCATTGATATTATTGTGCGGGGTGTAAAGGCCGGTTTGCCGCTGGGAGACTGCATGCGCGTGGTTGTGTCTGAAAGCCCAGAGCCGGTTAAAAGCGAGTTTCGGGAGATCTTGGAAACGCAAGCGGTGGGCTTGCCTTTGTCCGATGCGGTTGTGCGCATGTCTGCAAGTATGGGGCTGGCCGAGACCAATTTTTTTGCGATTGTAATGCAGATTCAGGCCAAGAGCGGCGGTAGTCTGGGAGAAATTTTAACCAATCTATCGCGGGTTTTGCGTGATCGTAAGAAGATGAAAGCCAAAATTAAAGCCATGAGTACAGAAGCGAAAGCATCTGCGGGTATTATTGGCTCGTTGCCGATTATCGTTGCTGTGTTGGTTTATTTGACAAGTCCCCGGTATATTGAAGTGCTGTGGACAACCAATGCGGGGTTGGTATTGCTGGCTTTGAGCGGGTTTTGGATGTTCGTGGGTGTGATGGTCATGCGCAAGATGATCCAGTTTGATTTTTAGGATGTAGTGGAAGAGCTATGGATATTTTCAGTAATCCTCAGACTCTGATTGCTTATGCGGTTGCTCTGGCAGCGATGGCGAGCATTATATATGTTGGTTTTCAGCTTGTTCCGAATGATAATCTTGGCAAGCGTATGAAGGGCATGGCCTTGGAACGTGATCGCATTCGTGTGCGGGAGCGTGAGAGGCTGCACCGCACCAACAGGCGTAGCGCGGTGCGAACAGATACGTCAGAAGGCTTTGTGAAAAATGTCGTGGATCGCTTTTCGCTTGCCAAATATTTTGGAAAAGATGGCATTCAAACCCAGCTTGCCATGGCGGGGTACCGGGGTCAGAAGCCCTATATGCTGTATCTTTTTTTCAGTCTTTTAATGCCCATAGCCATGTTTTTCGTGGGGCTGCTTTATGTGTTTGTCATCTGGAGACCGGATGTCGGGCCTTTGTTGAAACTGGTGTTGTGCATAGGCGTGGCTTTCATAGGACTGAAATTGCCTGGCATTTATCTGAAAAACAAGATGACGAAACGGCAGACATCCATTCGTCGGGCGTTTCCAGATGCCATGGATTTGCTGCTCATCTGCGTGGAAAGTGGTATGTCCATTGAGGCCGCTTTCCGCAAGGTAAGCGAGGAGATTGGCTCACAATCTTTAGAGCTTGCGGAAGAATTGACCTTAACCACGGCGGAAATGTCGTATTTGCAAGACCGCAGGACAGCCTATGATAATCTGGGGCAGCGTACAGGCATTGAAATTGTGAAAGCAGTGGCAAGTTCGCTGATTCAGGCGGAGAAGTACGGTACGCCTATTGGGCAGGCCTTGCGTGTATTGGCGCAGGAGAGCCGCGATATGCGCATGATGGAAGCCGAGAAAAAAGCAGCAGGATTGCCACCAAAACTCACCGTACCCATGATTATCTTTTTCTTGCCGGTTTTGTTTGTGATTATTATGTCACCGGCCGTCATGCAGATTATGGCGTTGTAACGGGAATGATTTGCCGGATGAAAGCATAGGCGTCCTCATCCGCCCAGTGGGCATAGCCGGGAAGGTAACCTATTTCACAGCCGGTTTCGTCAATCACCAGCGTGGTGGGTAGCCCCACTGCGCGGCCAATCTTTTGCATGTTCCGAAACAGGCCAGCATCGGGGGATGCGTAAAACGCCAGCTTATCCGCGTTGATTTCCTTTAAAAAAGCCCGTGATTTATCCAGCCCCTGCGTATCCACGGAAACCGCTACCACTTCAAAATCATCACTTCCGAATTTTTCCTGAAGGGTATTCAACGCAGGCATTTCATCGCGGCACGGGGCGCACCATGTTGCCCACAGATTCAGCAGAACCGTTTTTCCTTTAAAGTCGGACAAAGACACTGTTTGCCCTTCATTGTTCTGGAATGCCAGCTCTGGCAAAGGCCGCGCCCCTTGAGGCACCACAACACCGGCCACGGCGCCCGTTGCTTTTTCTTTCAACGCTGCCAGCTGTGCCGGTGAGGTTTTGCACTGTTTTGCAAGAGGAGTGTTGCCTTGGGGGGGATTTGTAACGTATATGACTGCAAGGCCAGCCACTATTCCCAGTGCCATGATGGTGAGTGTCACCAGACGTGTGGATGTGAAAAATGGCATATCACGGCTCCCCTGAACAATTGACGCGTTATCTTATAGAGGGCATTTCCATGAGCAACAAGATGTGGGGCGGACGTTTTACAGCCACAGCCGATGCGGTTCTGGATGCCATCAATGTTTCAATAGGCTTTGACCAGCGCTTTTACGCGCAGGATATTCAAGGTTCCAAAGCCCATGTGGCTATGCTGGGCGCACAAAATATTATTCCGATGAGCGATGTGAAAGCCATTTCCGAAGGGCTAGATACCATTCTCAAAGAAATCGAGGATGGCGATTTCACGTTCTCCCGCGCTCTGGAAGACATCCACATGAATGTGGAATCACGCCTCAAAGATTTGATTGGCGAACCCGCCGGACGGTTGCACACAGGACGTTCCCGCAACGATCAGGTAGCCACCGATTTCCGGCTTTATGTGCGGGATACCATTGATAGCCTGGATCAGGCTCTGCTGGATCTGCAAAGGACACTGACCAACAAAGCCACCGAAAACGCTTACACCATCATGCCCGGCTTTACGCATCTTCAAAGCGCTCAGCCCATCACTTTCGGGCATCATTTGCTGGCTTATGTGGAAATGATTGGCCGCGACCGTGGCCGTCTGCACGATGCCCGCGCACGCCTGAACGAATGCCCTTTGGGCGCGGCGGCTCTTGCGGGTACATCCTTCCCCATTGACCGCCACGCGACAGCCGCCGCACTGGAATTCAGCCGCCCGATGGCCAATTCGCTCGATGCGGTTTCGGCGCGTGATTTTGTGTTGGAAACCCTCTCAGCTTGTGCCATCTGCGCAACGCATCTTTCCCGCTTTGCGGAAGAAATTGTGATCTGGTCAACGCCGCAGTTCAATTTTATCACGCTTTCGGATCGCTTTACCACCGGCTCTTCCATTATGCCGCAAAAGAAAAACCCCGATGCCGCAGAGCTGGTGCGCGCCAAGGCTGGCCGTGTTATTGGCGCACTGGTGGGCTTTTTCACGGTGATGAAGGGCTTGCCGCTGGCTTATTCCAAAGACATGCAGGAAGACAAAGAAGGCACTTTTGATGCCCTTGATACGCTGGCGATTTGTATTGCAGCCATGACCGGCATGGTCCATGACATGCAGCCGAACGCCGAAGCCATGCGCAAGGCGGCAGGCTCCGGCTATGCAACCGCAACCGATCTGGCGGATTGGTTGGTGCGTACGTTGAAAATGCCATTCCGGGATGCGCACCATGTCACCGGCAGACTGGTTGGCATTGCGGTGGAACGCGGGATTGATCTTGAGCAGCTTACGCTGGCCGATATGCAGGCCGTTGAGCCGCGCATCCGGCAGGATATTTTTGATGTGCTGGGCGTTGATAATTCCGTCATGAGCCGCAGCAGTTTTGGCGGAACCTCTCCTAAAAATGTGGAGCGCGAAGCCCAACGCTGGCTCACCCAATTGAAGCCGCGTTAAACACAGTGCAAACTCACCAACACGATTCGCTTTTGTCACGGATGTAAAATATGATCCAGCGCCTCACAGTTCTTACCTTCACGCTTATGGCCGCACTGGCGCTTTCGGCGTGTGGACGCGTAGGGCCATTGGAGCCTCCTCCCGGCAAAGAAAAAATAACCACCCCTTTGCCCAAAGCGCCGGAACAGCCTAAAGCCAATCTGCGGCCTGTGGCAGAACCCCTGATGCCGCTGCCCCGTATTGCGCCCCAATACCCCACTGCGGAAAATGTAAAGCCAAAACCGCAGAAACCCCAGCGGAATTTCTTCCTTGATCCTTTGTTATAAGCGTTGATTTATGCACCATTTCACCTATAAAAACGGCTGGATGCACGCCGAAAATGTTCCGCTAACCACGCTGGCCAATAATGTCCAGACCCCGTGTTATGTCTATTCAACCGCCACCTTCGAGCGGCATTTCCGCGTGTTCAGCGAAGCGTTCAAAGATGTGAAGGCGCTGGTGTGCTATGCCGCGAAAGCCAATTCCAATCAGGCGATTCTGAAAACCCTTGCACAGGCAGGAGCCGGTGCCGATGTGGTTTCCCAAGGCGAACTGCAACGGGCGCTGGGAGCGGGTATTCCAGCGGAAAAAATCACCTTTTCCGGTGTCGCCAAAACCGCAGCGGAAATGGAATATGCGCTGAATGCAGGTATTTTCTGCTTTAATGTGGAATCCGAACCAGAGCTTGTGAAGCTTTCGGAAGTGGCCACGCGTCTGGGCAAAACCGCAAATATTGCCCTGCGCATCAATCCCGATGTGGATGCCAAAACCCATGCCAAGATTTCCACCGGAAAATCTGAAAACAAATTTGGCATTCCGTATGCCAGCGCGCGTGCAGCGTATGCGCAAGCCGCGTCTCTTTCAGGCATTCGCGTGGTGGGCGTGGATATGCACATTGGATCGCAAATCACGGATTTAGCACCGTTTGATATGGCGTTCGAGCGCCTTGCCGCTCTTGTGCATGAATTGCGTGGCGATGGGCATACCATTGCCCATGTGGATGTTGGTGGTGGGTTGGGTATTCCCTATTACAACACCAACACGCTGCCGCCATCACCGGATGCCTATGCGGAAGTGGTGCTCAAGCACATTAAACCGCTGGAAGTGGCGCTGGTGCTGGAGCCGGGTCGCCTGATTGCAGGCAATGCCGGAATTTTGCTGACCCGCGTGGTCTATGTGAAGCAGGGTGCGGAAAAAACCTTCGTGATTGTGGATGCGGGGATGACCGAACTTATCCGCCCCACCCTCTATGAAGCGTTTCATGATATTCAGCCGGTGGAAGAGGCATCAGGCAGCAAACCGCGCATTGTCGCCGATGTGGTCGGCCCTGTATGCGAAACCGGCGATTACCTTGCGCTCAACCGTGATATGGCCAGCGTAAAAGAAGGTGATCTGCTGGCAGTCATGTCTGCGGGCGCTTATGGCGCCGTACAGGCCAACACCTACAATACGCGTCCGCTTGTGCCGGAAGTCCTGGTTAACGGAGCAGATTACGCCATTATCCGCGCGCGTACCAGTGTGGAGGAGCTGATCGCAAGGGATATTATCCCCGACTGGCTATAGAGTATCTGAACGGCTCCCGTGTAACAACACTGTCCATTTATTTGTCATCCTGAGCCGTACACTGTCATCCTGAGCGCAGCGAAGAATCCCGCAAAATTGCAGAAATTCTTCAGTTTTTTAAAAGGATTAACTGTTTGGCGCCATAGCAAAAAAGCACAATCAATTTATTGTGCTTTTATTTAGTAGGGGTTTCTTCGTATTTATTAAATTCGCCAGCTGAACCTGCGGCAATCAAAGAAACCACTAATGCGGCACCCAAAATCATAAGACCGGCGTGCTTTGGTTTGTGATCTAAAACATCGAATACTTTATTGTAGAAAGCATCTATGCGGGATTTTGGTGTAATTGTAGGTTCCCAATCAATGGTATTGAGTCGGGGGTTAATCTTAATAGATTCACCATCACCAAAAGTGCGTTCTCTGCTAAAATATTGAGGAGGAGGCGTCTGAAGAGAAGGAGATTCTGGTTCCTTCTCAAGGGTTTTTCCATGCTCACCGCTTACTGCTGCATTCTCGGAGGAATGAGGCTTAATCGCATCTATCTCAGAAGGTAAAGTCTTTCCTTCATCAGGGCGAGCATCAGCGGGTATGAGCGGCTTACTCTGGTCTTGTGTCATGAGATCAGGAGTAGCGCCCCTGCTGAATACATGCTTATAGAGAGAGGTCTCATCGTCAGATTGGGAATGAAGGGATAAAGGTTTGCTATCGCGATATTTCCCCAAAACAGATTCAGAGTCGCTCTCCCACCAGCGGTCAGAACTGTCACTGTTAAAGCTATCGCGTCGGCTCCCCGTATCAGGAGGAAGTGGCGAAATGTTGCTTAGCCTGTCAGCCAGAGCATTAGGGTCAATATCTTTGTCTGAAAGCATAGGGGACGCAGAGTCAGCTACAGGCTTCCGCGATATAGAAAAATTGCGTCCAGCCATATTCTGGGAGGCAAGAGAATTGTCAAACAACCTTACCGATTGCCGCGAAAGCAAATCAGAGTGAAGGTTATTGTGTTGTAGTGTTACATTACTCAAAGCAATACCTTGGAACCGCGCTGAAAAAACAAAGCTGATTTATTCATAAACAATTATTTATAAATTATCAATAATAATTATCACCGATAAAAATTGTGAATGATTGTTCTGTCATGGTTTCGCTAAAAATCTAGAAAGTATAATTTTAATATTTTTAAAAGAAAAGCATCGCCTGTCCGAAGAGCAGGGATGCTTCAGTTTTATTGGCAGACAGTAAAAGTTATGAGCGTCAGAAGTGTGGCTGGATATTCTGCAACGTATGTTCAGGCAGAAATATCCAGCCTGCTGCCAACACCTGCAGCAGTCATTGCGCGTACATTTTGTGCGGACTCAGCCAGCATATTCACAAGAGCTTTATCCTGATTGTTTTGCTGTTTAAGCATGGAAATCTGGATGTCCTGCGATTTTTGTGTCGCGTGTGATGCCATTGCGGTGTTAGCAAGAGTGGTGATGTCCATTTTATTTTTTTCAACCTCCTGGTTGTGACGTTTGTAGCCCTAAGCCGCTTTGTGCCGTTGGTCGGGTTTGGGCTTCGCGTGCTGTGTTCTGAAAATCTGGCCTTCTTTTTCAATCCGGCTGAGCACAGCGTCAAATTCGGCTTGCAGGGCGGAGTCCACGGGGTTTTTCTGGTGGATTGTTTTTAATCCGCTAATCTGTGGATGCTCAAGCTGTTCATAAGCAGAGCGCAGGGTATCCATGAGCTGACCAAGGTTCATCAAATATCCTCCTCATCTGCAAATGCTTGAACATTACAGTAATGATTATGGATGATACCTGTTCAGGAAATGTAAAATTAGTAGTTACAATTGTATGTTTTGAAGCATTTGAAGAAGTATTGATTGTATTTGCTTGAAATAAAAATAAGGAAAATTCTATAAAAAGCTTCCTTGTGCTCGTGTGATGCCCAGCAAAAGCAGAGAATTATTTCCGGATTTTTGCCCCAACAGCATCGTTGGGCAGCAGCCATGTGATAATCCCGATGGCAGGCAGCCATGCGCACACGGCATACACAAAGGTAATGCTGGTCATATCAGCCAAAACACCCAGCAAAGCTGCGCCCAGCCCACCCATGCCAAAAGAAAGGCCGAAGAAGAGGCCAGCCACCAGCCCCACTCTTCCGGGCATAAGTTCCTGAGCATAGACAATAATCGAGGACATGGCGGAAGCTAGAATAATACCAACCATCACGGACAGCGCAATTGTCATCGGCAGATTGGCGTAGGGCAACGCCACGGTAAACGGCAACGTTCCCAATACCGAGCCCCAGATGACATATTTGCGGCCAAAGCGATCTCCCAACGAGCCACCCATCAGCACACCGGCAGCAAAAGAGGCCAGAAAAATAAACAGACAAATCTGCGCCTGACCAATGGTCAGTGCGAATTTATCCATCAGATAAAACGCATAAAAGGTATGAAAGCTGGCCATATAAAACTGCTTGGAAAACACCAGCATGACCAGAATAAAAATTGACCACGCCACCCGGCGGCGTGATAGTGCGCGCTCCATCTCCTGCAATGTCAACGGCGGCTTCTTGCGCGCGCTCATCAGCTTTTCTTTATACCAGCGCCCGACATTGGCAAGCACCACAATGCCCACAAAAGCTGCGATGGCAAACCACGCAACACTGCTCTGGCCATGGGGAACAATGAAAAAAGCCGCCAGCAAAGGCCCAATGGCATGACCGGCATTGCCGCCCACCTGAAACACCGATTGCGCAAACCCATACCGTCCACCCGATGCCATGCGGGCAATGCGCGATGATTCCGGATGGAAAATTGATGACCCAAGCCCCACCAGAGCCGCCGCCAGCAATACAACGCCATAAACCGGCGCAACCGACAGCAGAATGAGCCCCATCAGACTCAGCCCCATGCCGATTGCCAGCGAATAGGGCATGGGTTTTTTGTCGGTAACAAGGCCGACCACCGGCTGGAGCAGGGAAGCGGTGCATTGAAATGTCAGGGTAATGAGGCCGATCTGTGTAAAATTCAGATCAAGATTTTCTTTCAACAACGGATACAGAGACGGCAACAACGATTGAACCATATCGTTGATAAAGTGCGACGCGCTGATTGCGAGTAAAATACCCAAGGTTGCCTTTTGACGTATGGCAGCCGTGGGCGCAGATGTGGAAGCGGGGGGCGTTGCTGTCTCGGTATTCATGGCTCAATTCCTGCGCGCATTCTTTTTTACAAGCAAAGAATGCCTTCTTCTTTTAGTGGCTTTACCGCTTATTGAAAAGCCATCGCGCAGAAATTCAGGGGCATTTTAGACCAAATGGCTAGAACATGACCAAAGATCAGGCGGCACGTTCGGCGCGGGAGCGCATAACAGCCTCCACAAGGCAACGGGCTGCGGCGTTGGGGTCTTCTGCACCGCACAAGGCCGAAGAGACCGCGATGCCATCAGCTCCCGCCGCAATGATTTCCGGCACATCAATCAAGGTGAGGCCACCAATGGCCACCATGGGCAGATCGGTCAGGCGGCGCAGTTGCCGTAACCCTGTGATGCCAATGGCTGCGCCCGCATTGGGCTTGGTAAGCGTGGTGCGTACCGGCCCCGTACCAATGTAATCCACATATTTAAGCTGCGGTTCACTGTCAGAAAATTCTTCCAGCGTTCCCACAGAAAGGCCAATAATTTTCTCGGCACCCAGCAGTGTGCGCGCATCCTGCGGCAGCATATCGCCCTGCCCAAGATGCACACCATCCGCATCGGTGAGCAATGCTATATCCACGCGATCATTGATAATCACCCTGACGCCCAGCGGGCGCAAGATGCCTATCAATCCTTGCGCCTGCGCCACGAGCGTGCGGGTGGAGGCTTCCGGATCGCGCAGTTGCACCATACTTACCCCTCCATGCGCAGCCTGGCGGGCGGTCTCTACAATCCCCTTAACGCCGCACAAACGGCTGTCCGTGACAAGGTAAACAGAAAGATCGCAGTCCGTGCGCATTGCATCCTCCGACAAAATAAGCCGGACATCGCCAAACCGGCAACATCCTATTAATAATCTTTGTTTTACAACTGTATGGATTTTTATTGTGCGCTGGAATCAGCAAGCCGTCCAGCCCCCCATGCACATAAGTCTGCGGCAGGGTTGCTGAAAGGTTCCTTTCCGCGTTGTGTTGACAGCCTCTAGCGGGGGGCTTAAGTTTCAGAAAAAGAACTGTAAATGGAAAGTCAGGGGGAGATATGAAAATCCTTGTTCCGGTCAAACGGGTGGTGGATTACAACGTAAAGGTACGGGTCAAGCCCGATGGCTCCGGCGTTGATCTTGCCAATGTAAAAATGTCCATGAATCCGTTCGACGAAATTGCCGTTGAAGAAGCCGTACGCCTGAAAGAAGCTGGAAAAGCCGAAGAAATTGTTGCTGTTTCCATTGGCCCGGCGGCAGCTTCCGAAACCTTGCGCACAGCCATGGCAATCGGTGCAGACCGCGCTATCCATATTAAAACCGATGCGGCTGTTGAACCGCTGGCCGTTGCAAAACTGCTCCAGAAAGTCGTGGAAACCGAGCAGCCCCAACTGGTTATCATGGGCAAACAGGCCATTGATGATGACAGCAACCAGACCGGACAGATGCTCGCCGCGCTGCTGGGCTGGGGGCAAGGCACTTTTGCTTCCAAAGTGGAATTGGCTGACAGCGGCGTGAATGTTACCCGCGAAGTCGATGGTGGTTTGCAAACTGTGGCGCTTGCTCTGCCAGCCATTGTCACCACGGACTTGCGCCTTAATGAGCCACGCTATGCCAGCTTGCCCAATATTATGAAGGCGAAAAAGAAGCCGCTGGATGAAACCACACCCGAAACGCTGGGCGTTGATACCGCACCGCGCTTGCAGATTCTCAAAACAGAAGAACCCCCTGTGCGCAAAGGCGGCTCAAAAGTAGCCAGCGTTGCCGAACTTGTTGAAAAATTGAAAGCCGCAGGAGTTGTAGCATGACAATTCTGGTGATTGCAGAACACGATAACAAACACCTCAACGATGCCACAGCCAAAACTCTGACCGCCGCAAAGGCGCTGGGCAGTGATATTCATGTGCTGGTGGCAGGGCAGGATTGCAAGGCGGTGGCCGATGCAGCCGCTAAACTGGAAGGCGTGGCAAAAGTGTTGCACGCAGATGCTGCCGCTTACGCGCACGCTCTGGCCGAGCCGCTCAGCGCGCTGGTGCTGCACCTTGCGCCGAATTATTCCGCAATTCTGACAGCAGCCAGCACTACGGGCAAAAACTTTATGCCGCGCGTGGCGGCTCTGTTGGATGTGATGCAGATTTCCGAGATTACCAAGGTGGTTTCAGAAGATACCTTTGAACGCCCCATCTATGCGGGCAATGCAATTCAGACGGTAAAGTCGGCGGAAAAGATCAAGATTATTACGGTGCGCACGTCATCTTTTGCTGCGGTGGGTGCAGGTGGTTCAGCGGCGATTGAGGCGGTATCGGCTCAGGAAAGCGCTTCACTCTCCCGTTTTGTAACAGAAACAGCGGTGGAATCCGAACGGCCTGATCTGGCCTCCGCAAAAATTGTGATTTCTGGTGGCCGCGCATTGGGATCAGCGGAAAAATTCAAAGAACTGCTGGAGCCTCTGGCGGATAAGCTCAAAGCGGCAATCGGTGCATCCCGCGCGGCGGTGGATGCGGGCTATGTCCCGAATGATTATCAGGTGGGGCAAACCGGCAAAGTGGTTGCGCCGGATTTGTATATTGCCATCGGTATTTCAGGTGCCATCCAGCATCTGGCGGGAATGAAGGGTTCGCGGATCATTGTCGCCATCAACAAGGATGAAAACGCACCCATCTTCCAGATTGCAGATTATGGTCTCGTGGCCGATGTGTTTCAGGCTGTACCGGAATTGACGCAGGCGCTGGGGTAACAGGAAGCCGGAAGGAAAAAGTGGCCATGGTGCATAAAATTCAAACGGTGGGCGTTGTCGGCGCAGGACAAATGGGCGCTGGCATTGCGCAAGTGTGCATTACTGCGGGTTTGCCAACTTTTTTGTATGATGCCGATAGTGTGCATCTCAAATCGGCGGTGACTTTGGTGGAAGAAGGGCTGGAGCGCAAAGCCGCCAAAGAGGCCATCACCATTGCCCAGCGGGATGCTGCACGCGAAAAAATGCACACGGTCGGCACCATGGCAGGGTTGCAGCAATGCGATCTGGTGATTGAAGCCGTCACGGAAAATGAGGATGTCAAACGTTCGGTATTCAAGGAACTGTGTCTGGTATTGAAACCGGACGCGCTGATTGCGTCTAACACGTCCTCGCTCTCCATTACCCGGCTGGCATCCACCACTGACAGGCCAGAGCAGTTTATCGGCATTCACTTTATGAATCCGGTGCCGAAAATGCAATTGGTGGAGCTGGTGCGCGGCATTGCCACCAGTGACGAAACCTTTGAAACCGCAAGGCAATTTGTGGATGTTCTTGGCAAAATGTTTGTGGAAGCGGAAGACTATCCTGCTTTTATTGTCAACCGTATTCTGCTGCCAATGATAAATGAAGCCATCTATGCGCTCTATGAAGGGGTGGGTTCGGTAGAGGCCATTGATGCGGCCATGCACCTTGGTGCAAACCATCCTATGGGGCCGTTGCAACTGGCGGATTTTATCGGACTGGATACCTGCCTTGCCATTATGCAGGTGCTGTTTGAAGGCATGGCTGATTCCAAATACCGTCCCTGTCCGTTGTTAGTGAAATATGTGGAAGCCGGCTGGCTGGGGCGCAAAACCGGACGCGGATTTTATGACTACCGCGGCGAAAAGCCGGTGCCGACACGGTAAAAATTCCAACCGGACGCCGTATCGGGTGGAATATGAAGTGTGGCTATAAAGCTGAGTATCCGAAAAAAGAGTATTGTATGGTCTAAGCTTTGCGATCCAACACATATTTATAGCGGACATGGCGGAGCATTTTATCATGCCTTGGTGCAACGCCACTTTTGCACATCACCCTAAACGGCTGATTTTATGTTTTTCAAACCCGCAACCCACAGCAAATTTTCTGAAAAACGGTTT
>JBMDXK010000014.1:0-41340 GCA_048594375.1 Methylopilaceae bacterium | reverse complement strand
GAACACATTACCGCTTTTGGCTGGGCTTCTGCTCAGGAAATTGATGACATCATGTCGCTGGCCATCCGCGTGAACGACTTCCTTTCGGGGCTGTTCCTCGGCGTGGGTATCCGGCTTGTGGATTTCAAAATGGAATGCGGTCGCCTGTGGGAAAATGAACTCTTGCGCATTGTAGTGGCCGATGAAATCAGCCCCGACAGCTGCCGCCTGTGGGATATAAAGTCCAACGATAAACTGGATAAAGACCGTTTCCGCAAGGATCTGGGCGGTTTGCTGGAAGCCTATTCCGAAGTCGCCAAACGTCTTGGCATTCTTTCCGAAAGCGATAACCCGCAATCCAAAGGCCCTACTCTCGTACAGCCATAATCTTTATGGCTCACTCCCTCTCGATAAGCAGAAGTTGACGATGAAAGCGCGTATTACTGTAACACTCAAATCCAGCGTTCTTGACCCGCAGGGCAAAGCCATTGAACATTCCTTAGGCTCTATGGGTTTTGAAGGCATTGGCAGCGTGCGTCAGGGCAAAGTGTTCGATGTGGAGCTTGCAACCCAAGACAAAGCCGCAGCAGAACGGGATCTGAAAGCCATGTGTGAAAAACTGCTGGCCAACACCGTCATCGAGACATACGCCATCGCTATTGAATCCTGAGTATCAAGAGAAAACCGGCCATGAAATCCGCAGTCATTGTATTCCCCGGCTCCAACCGCGAAGGTGATGTCGTTCGCGCCCTGCACCAAGTAACAGGCCACGCACCACACCTTGTCTGGCACGCAGACGCAGAATTGCCCGCGGGTACTGATCTTGTGGTGCTGCCTGGCGGCTTTTCTTATGGCGATTATCTGCGCTGCGGCGCCATTGCAGCCCGCGCTCGCCTGATGGATGCGGTGCAAAAACACGCCGCTCGCGGGGGCTTGGTACTGGGTATTTGCAACGGGTTCCAGATTCTTACCGAAAGTGGGCTGCTGCCTGGCGCTCTGCTGCGCAATGAGAACCTGAAATTCATTTGCAAAATGCAGCACCTGAAAGTGGAACGCAACGACACCGCATTCACCAAAGGATACAATGCAGGTCAGGTCATTGAAGTGTGTATTGCTCACGGCGATGGCAATTACATCACCGACAATGCCGGACTGGAGGCACTGGAAAACGAAGGCCGTGTGGCCTTTCGTTATTGTGACGCGCAAGGCAATGTTACCAAAGCAGCCAACCCCAATGGCTCTTTGAACAATATTGCTGGCATTTACTCTAAAGACTTCAACGTGTTGGGCATGATGCCCCACCCTGAAAACCTCATTGATGCCGCTGTGGGTGGTACCGATGGCAGAGGGCTGTTTGCAAGTCTGATCCAGCATCTGGGCAATAAAGCCGCTTGATATGAGCGAAGGGTTGCTTTTGGGCAGCCTGTTCACCACGATAGCCGGTCAAGCTGAGTAGCATAGTCCTGATAATGAAAAACTTTTGCACAATCATGAAGCAAGCCTTGCGTTATCTGCTGGCTTATATTCTGTTTTTGCAACTGTTTCTCATTGGCACCGCCCATGCGGTGCATTTTGCCAGCCTGCATACCAACACCGACAATGCTTTCAATCCGGCGGCTATTTTATGCCTGAACATTGCCAACCAGCCTGCTCCGGCATCCGATGATACCAACAGCCACGAACGTATTCTTTTAGCGCCTTGTTGCATCCATACATCCCGGATTGATGTGCTGGAACCCGTAAAAGAGCCAGTGTTCATTGCTTTCCAGCAGATAGAACCTGCTGATTCTTTTGAAGAGAAAAATACGCAACGGGCGCCCGCAGCAATTGCCGCCCCACCACCCTCGCACGCACCCCCGCGCACCTGAACACAACCAATTCCCGTCATCAAGAAACGGCTGCACGATAAAAGCAAGCCGCTTCAAATCGTTGTTCGATTGCGTTGCCCCATGTGAATGCTCCACATGCAACCAGCAATGCCTTCATGTGTGGACTTTTTTCATGCTTGCCCCCCGCAGACCGCAGTCATTACCAGATCTCAACGCATATCAAACCCTCCCATCAAACCACAATTTTCAGGACTCGTTGCAACGCGCCGCGGCACAAACTGCTTCACCCCTTTCAGCGGTGCCTTTACAACCGGAACAGCAACCCCTGCTTTCTCAGCGAAATGGGCAATCTTCCACGAACATGTTTTTGAAAGATGTAAATCCTGAATCCAATTTTTCGGCACGCAGGATTTCCGACAAAATGCGCGGAACAGCACCGCTTGATCTTCCTGACAGACACCTTAAAACCGAACAACAGCGCCTTAAAAATATTTCCGGAGGATCCAATGTCGCCGGCGCAATTTGCTGTGCTTTACGCGCGTTGGTGGATAATGTGATTGGTGCAGTGGATGCTGGTGCTGCACTGAAAAATCAACAGGCAACGCAGCATGATACCGGTATTCCCCATACAGTCACCGAAATTGGCGCCGCGGCAGGAATTGGCGCCATTGCGGCATTGGGCACACTCTCGGCAGGAAAAGTCATCCATAGCTACCACAAAAAAGGGAAAATGGCGCAAGCAACGCTCTTTTACATCAAAGCGCATCACCCTGTATTGGCAAAAAAACTGGATTTGGCAGAAACAATCGAGGCTCTTATCAAACCTGCTTATACGGCGGACAACAAGATTGATACACAAACACTCGATTCGCTTGAGCAACAATACCCTGAATTGAAGCCGCTCATAGAAGCGATTAAAGAAGACGCGCCTTCCTACGAACACGTCGCCGAACAATTCCAACTTTACCGCAATGAAATTGCAGATCAGAGCGAGCGCGCCAAAGCGGCAGATTTTTCACATACCCGCATGGCCAACAAAATAAAGCGGGAGAAAATCTTTGCAGGGGGGCTGCCCGCAGCTTCAATGGGTTTAATGACAGCAGCCCAAGGCTTTACAAAAATCCTTCCCGGCAGCCTTGCTCTTGGCGCTGCCATTGATGCCGGGCAAGTCGCAAAAATTGTCAAAGAAGTGTATGATGACAAGCCCGTCATCAAACGTGTTCATGCAGATATTGCCGATGTGCGCAGTAAAATTGCGCAAGAAAGCAACGTTGAAAACCTCTCCCCCCTCCATGCAAAACTCAAAGCATTGGAAATTCAAAGAGATGCTTACTTCCTGCCAAAGCAGAAAGAACAGAAAATGAGTGCAGGTCTATGGGCTGCACAAGGTATTGGGGCAGGAATGGCCGCAGCAGCTACTGCACTCATGGATCCATTTCTTTTAGGACTTGGCTTGGGAAAACTGGTGATCGCCGTCGGATTCAACCTGCGCTACAACACCCGAACAACCGATGCAGACCGCTTTGCACCCGAACCAAAACTCGTTGACTATAACCGTTATCGTCTCAGCACTACGATTAAAAACAGCAATTATCTTGAGAAATTACCGGCGGATGCGTCACCCGCTCCCCAACAACTGGATAATCTCATCCGGGAAGTGATGACTGCCAAGGATATAAAGCACGACTTCGACGGTTTATTCTGGCGGCCACTGAATGTTTCAACCAAACTCAATTACCGCTTATGGGAAAGCGGCAATATGGCTTTGAAAATTGCAAGCCTTGGCCGCGCCAAAGCAACGCTTGCACGCTCTGACCATGCCGCAAAAAATTATGCCGCAAGCCAGTTTATTGCCAAAGCCCATGAGAATACACACATCTTTGATACAGCCGTCTCCTTCTTCAAAGGAAAAACTCCGACAGATCACTTTGGAAGCAACGGGCTTAAAATAGGGGTTGAACAAGTGGTTGATACTCGTTCAAGTGACTTGCCATCACGGGATGAAGTAGAAACAAACCTGCGGAACGCCGCTGCTACGCGCAAAATCTCCAAAGATTTTGGCAATTACTTCTGGAATGCACAAAAAACATCAACAAAAATCACCTATACACTCTGGCGCAACGGCAACCGCGCGCTTGGCTTTGCCACCATGGGCCTCTTGCCGGGTCTGCATGGGCGTTCAAAACTCGCCGCAAAAACCTATCTTTCAAACCATTTTGTTGAGCGGATGCGCAACGAACGTGAAGTGTTCAACAAAACAATGGATTATTTTGAGCGTTTAAAGCCAAACTTGCACGACACTCCATCTGATAAAACATTCAAAGATTTCAACACCCCTGAAACACGGCTGAAAACGTTTTACAACACTGCTTACGCGCTCGATACGCATGTCGGGCATATCGGTAAACTGCAAAGCCGCACGCTTTTAAAACCCAAAACAGAATGGGAATGGCACCCAAAACGCGTACGCGATGAGAATTTTCATAACGTGAAAATACGCGCCACATTAAAAACAGTATTCCCGCAAAGACATTTAAGCACTGAACTTGTACAACGCTATCAGGATTTAAAAGAATATGCCGATGACAATCTGGAGTTTAAAGAATTACTACAGGATTTAAATCAACTGGGAATCTGCTGCGACGCAACATACCAAGCACGCACCCTGATTGAAGAAAAACAAGATTATTACTTCACCAACACCGCACAAGCCGATACGGCGCAAGCCAACACGCAAACCCGTTTTCAAACCCTGGACGACAAAACGATTGAAAACATGGAATACGCAGAATATGAACCCGCCATCCGCTATTTATGGAAATTAGCGCGGGTGAATGCACGGCGGGAAATTGGCTATAATGCAGAGCATCTGGCCGGTTTCCAATTTGCCGCGCAGGAACATAAAAAAGCATAATCCATCGTTGATAGGGCAATAAATAACCCTCTGTACCAAAGACACAGAGGGTTATGCGCGAGGAACAATAGCGCGAAAGCCTGATAAAATAATGATGTACTTTCGCTATAAGTTTTTGATTTATCGCAGTGTTTTTAGCTTTTCTGGCCGTTGGCTCCAGTAAAAAACGTTTATTGGAACGCGATTATAAAAAGAATAAAAAATCAGGCGCTCAGTGCTTTTTCGACAGCCTGCAACGCGGCCTGACCTTGAGTAGCATCAGGCCCTCCCGCTTGCGCGAGATCAGGACGGCCACCACCGCCTTTACCCCCAAGCGCTTCGGATGCCACACGCACCAATTCCACCGCATTGAAACGATCGGTCAGATCAGCCGTAACACCAACCACGACACCCGCTTTTCCTTCCGGCGAAATGCCAACGATAACCGCAACGCCGGAATTGATTTGCTTCTTGGCATCATCAACAAGGCTTTTCAGCTCCTTGATTTCCAAGCCATCAACCAGACGGGCAAAAAATGCTGTGCCATTCACGGTTTTTACCGCGTCACCAGCACCATCCGACGCATTGCCGCCCCCCATAGCAAGTTTGCGCCGAGCATCATTCAGCTCTTTTTCAAGCTGCTTGCGCTCTTCCACCAAGGCCAGTACGCGCTTTTCAACATCCGCAACGCCCGTACGCAAATGCGCTGCAATGCTCTCAAGCTGCCGGTTCCGGTTGGAGAGATGTTCACGCGCCGCATCGCCCACCAATGCTTCAACACGGCGCACACCGGACGATACCGCACTTTCCCCAATGATGCTCACAAGACCAATTTCGCCTGTTCGCCCCACATGCGTACCGCCACACAACTCAATTGAAAAAGCCTGACCTGTGCGTTCGCCTTGCGTTTCTGTACCCATAGAAACCACGCGCACTTCATCGCCATATTTCTCACCAAACAGGGCGCGCGCACCCGATGCCACCGCATCATCCACCGGCATCAGCTTTGTTGCAACAGCCGTATTGGCAAGCACATGCCCGTTGGTGAGGTTTTCAATAACCAGAAGCTCATCGGTTGTCATGGGTTTCTGATGGCTAATATCAAAGCGGAGCCGCTCTGAAGAAACCAGAGAACCCTTTTGCGCCACATGATCGCCCAGCACCTGCCGCAGCGCTTCATGCAACAAATGGGTTGCCGAATGATGCGCCTGAATCTTTTGACGGCGGGAGGCATCCACAACAAGGTCAACCGCTTGACCAAGACTGAGGCTCCCCTCTTCAACCTGCACCGCATGGGCAAACACATCGCCCAGCTTTTTCACCGTGTCGGTAACCGTAAAGCGTACCTGCCCGTTAAAACCTTTGCCAGTGTCACCAACCTGTCCACCGGATTCCGCATAAAATGGAGTCTGGTTTGTTACCAGAAAGCCGGTTTCTCCAGCGCTCAGGCTGTTGACCTCAACGCCATCTTTAACAAGCGCGGTGACTTCTCCCGCCAGCGCCAGACTGGTATATCCCAAAAATTCCGTAGCGCCCACACGCTCGCGCACACCAAACCATACTGTTTCCGAAGCCGCTTCGCCCGAACCGCTCCACGCAGCACGCGCTTCGGCTTTCTGTTTTTTCATGGCAGCATCAAAACCCTGTGTATCCACATGGATACCTCTTGGACGCAAGGCATCCTGCGTGAGATCCAGCGGAAAACCATAAGTATCATACAGTTTGAACGCCACATCACCCGCAAGGGTCTGTCCATGCCCCAACGTTTCGGTGGCTTCATCCAGAAGCTGCATACCCCGCACCAGTGTCTTGCGGAAGCGCCCTTCTTCCAGACGCAGTGTTTCTGAAATCAACGCTTCTGCCCGCACCAGTTCAGGATAGGCCGCGCCCATTTCACGCACCAAGGCTGGCAACAGTTTCCACATCACCGGCTCTTGCGCGCCCAGCAATTGTGCGTGCCGCATGGCGCGGCGCATGATCCGCCGCAGCACATAACCACGCCCTTCATTGGAAGGCAACACCCCATCGGCCACAAGGAAAGACGATGCCCGCAAGTGATCCGCAATGACACGGTGGCTGGCCAGTGCCGCCCCTTCAGCCGCAACACCTGTTACGTCCACAGACGCGCGAATCAGCGCTTGAAACAGATCAATGTCATAATTGTTATGCACGCCCTGCAAAACAGCTGAAACCCGCTCCAGACCCATGCCGGTATCAATGGATGGCCGCGGCAAGTTTACCCGCTCTTGGGCGGAACGCTGTTCATATTGCATGAACACAAGATTCCAGATTTCAATGAAGCGGTCACCGTCCTCATCCGGACTGCCGGGAGGGCCGCCAGGAATCCCCTCACCATGATCGAAGAAAATTTCAGAACAAGGTCCACAAGGCCCCGTATCACCCATTGACCAGAAGTTATCTGCTGTGGATATACGGATAATCCGGTCATCGGAAAGCCCTGCAATTTTCTTCCACAGATTAAAGGCGTCATCATCATCTTTATAAACAGTGACCAGCAGTTTTTCTTTCGGCAAACCATAAGTTTTGGTCACCAGACGCCATGCAAGATCAATGGCGTTTTCCTTGAAGTAATCTCCAAACGAAAAATTACCCAGCATTTCAAAAAATGTATGATGCCGCGCGGTATAGCCTACATTTTCAAGATCGTTATGCTTGCCGCCAGCACGCACACATTTCTGCGATGTGACTGCCCGCGCATAAGGGGCTTTTTCCATGCCGGTAAAAATATTCTTGAACTGCACCATTCCGGCATTGGTGAACAGCAAGGTCGGATCGTTGCGGGGAACCAGCGAGCTTGAGGCAACAGGTTCATGCCCCTCTTTGGCAAAGAAATCGATAAAGGCGGATCGAATATCGTTAACACTGCTCATGGTTTATGCCCAGTCTAACAACGCGCAAAAGCGTTGTAAAAAAGAAAGATGCTGATTATCTAGCGCATTTTGAACAATAGCGAAACAGTCTTTTGCGACAATACTGTATTCAATTCACAAGGCTATTGATTATGCGCCTCTGCACGCACCGCTTTACCGTGTTCGAGGGGAAATAAAATGAAGTGGCTGATCGAAATTTTAAAGTGTGAACGCAAGCGCTACGCGAAAGAAGGCGAGCAACAGGAATTGCCCGCCTTTCCTCAACAGTTTCAGGATAAATACTCTATGCTATTCCGCACTATCACCCAGATCATCGCCACCATCCGGAGCGCCATCATCCAGAATTTGCTGTGCAATAATACCGGAATTCTGGCGCACCAGATTTTCGATTTTTTCAGCAACTTCCGGATTATTTTTCAAGAACGTCTTTGCATTTTCACGCCCCTGACCCAGCCGCTGGCTATCAAATGATAGCCATGCACCGGACTTCTCCACAACGTTTGCTTTCACACCCAGATCAATCAGCTCACCCATGCGGGAGATGCCCTGACCATACATGATGTCAAATTCCACCTGTTTGAAAGGAGGAGCAACTTTGTTTTTAACAACTTTGACGCGGGTCTGATTGCCGATAACCTCTTCTTTGTCTTTGATAGAGCCAATACGGCGAATATCAAGACGGACAGAAGAATAGAATTTCAAAGCATTGCCGCCGGTGGTGACTTCCGGGCTACCATAAGAAATCCCGATTTTCATACGGATCTGGTTGATGAAAATAACCAGCGTGTTGGAACGGGAAATAGATCCTGTCAGCTTGCGCAAAGCCTGACTCATCAGGCGCGCTTGCAGACCGGGCTGCATATCGCCCATATCGCCTTCCAGCTCTGCTTTGGGCGTGAGGGCTGCGACCGAGTCAATGACCACCACATCAATGGAGCCGGAGCGCACCAGCGTGTCAGCAATCTCCAGCGCTTGCTCGCCGGTATCGGGCTGGGAAATAAGCAGCTCTTCTAGATTAACGCCCAATTTGCGTGCATACACCGCATCCAAGGCATGTTCCGCATCAATAAACGCACAAACACCGCCCTTTTTCTGGGCTTCGGCCACAATATGCAACGTCAGCGTGGTTTTACCGGATGATTCAGGGCCATAAATTTCAACCACACGCCCACGGGGCAAGCCGCCAATACCCAGCGCAATATCAAGCCCCAGAGACCCTGTTGGCACCGTCTCAATTTCAACCACATTCTGGTTTTGCCCCAAGCGCATGATGGAACCCTTACCGAACGCGCGCTCGATTTGAGAAAGAGCAGCGTCAAGCGCTTTTGTCTTATCCATGGAAGATCCTTCAACCAGCTTGAGATTTTTTTGCGTCATAATGTGTTAACCTTTATGCCACAGACCTGACCCGCGCTTCAATGCTTGTGAAAGATTTATTGGCCTAGATGGGAGTAATGCACAGACTGTTTCTAAATTTTGCAAAACGCAACAAACAAAACCAGCAACAGCGCTCCATTTCTATGTACGCATTATGTTCCCGACTGTCAACAGCAATGTTCTTATTATGATCTAAATTCTATCGCCATAAAAAAGCCCGCCTGAAAGCGGGCTTTTGCAAGAAGGCAGAAACCTATTCCTCTATTGTCTCTTTCACTTTCTGAATAAGCTGTTTGAGTGTGAACGGCTTGGGCAGAAAGCCGAAACGCTCCTCTTCACCAAGGTTTTTCTTGAAAGCCTCTTCCGCATATCCGGAAACAAAAATGATTTTCAAAGCCGGTGTCTGCTTGCGCAGCTCTTTAAGCAGGGTTGGCCCGTCCATTTCCGGCATCACCACATCGGACACCACCAGATCAATGGTGCCATCATGCTCGGCCACCACTTCCAGTGCTTCCACCCCGGAGCTGGCCGTCAGAACTTTATAGCCCCGTGATTCGAGCGCGCGGGATGCAAAAGAACGCACCGCATCCTCATCTTCGACCAGCATAATAGTACCCTGCCCCGTAAGATCCGCATTTTGCACCGGAGCTTCAGGCTCGGCAACCGCTGCCGCTTTTTCTTCCGGAATATGCCGCGGCAGGAAAATACGGAACGTGGTGCCTTTGCCCACTTCGCTATCAACAAAAATATAGCCGCCGGTTTGTTTTACAATGCCGTAAACCGTAGAAAGGCCAAGACCTGTGCCTTTGCCGACTTCCTTTGTGGAGAAAAACGGCTCGAAAATCTTGTCCATGATTTCCGCTGGAATACCGGAGCCGGTATCTTCCACTTCCACCAGCACCCATTCGGCCACGGGCAACATTTTTTCGTTGAGTGCAACAACTTCATCTTGAGTGACGTTGCGGGTACGAATGGTAAGCTGCCCCGCGCCGTTCATGGCATCGCGGGCATTCACAGCCAGATTCACCACAATCTGCTCGAACTGGTTGAGATCGGTTTTCACAAACCACAGATCACGACCGTGGATAACTTCGAGCTTGATTTTCTCGCCCAAGAGCCGCGCCATGAGCATCCGCACATCAGCCAGAACATCACCCAGCGCCAGAACTTGCGGCCGCAACGTCTGACGGCGGGAAAAGGCCAGCAATTGCCGTACCAGACCAGCGGCACGGTTGGCGTTCTGCTTGATCTGCATAATATCCTGAAAAGAAGGATCGGTTGGGCGATGGCTTGCCAGCAACAAATCCGAATAGCCGATAATCGCCGTCAGAACGTTGTTGAAATCATGCGCAACGCCACCCGCAAGCTGCCCCACCGCCTGCATTTTCTGGCTTTGGGCAAACTGCATTTCCAGCTCGCGCTGCTGGGTGGTATCCAGCGCATACACAATGGCGCTTTCACCATCCGCATCGCCATCACTCACCGCGCTGATATAAAGCCGCGCGGCATAGCTGCCATCACCAATAGCAACCTCCAAAGGCGGCACATCGCTCTGCCCCGAAAGCACAGACGTGAATGTGGTTCTGGCGTTTTCAACATCCCGCTCGTTAATCAGGTTGAAAATGGAACGGGAAGCAGTGGCTTTCAAAGCGCTGCCGAACAACCGCGCAAACGACGCATTGGTGCGACCAAGCTCACCCTGCTTGTTCACCGTGGCAATGGCAATGGGCGTATTATTGAAAAAACGGGCAAAACGGACTTCGGCTGCACGTAAGGAATCAGCCGCGCTTTCACTTTTGGAACGATCCAGCACCAGAGTGCGGGAAGCGCCCGCGGTGCCATCGTTAGAATAAGCAACCTTATGCAACAAACGCACCGGCAGAATTTGCGCTGAGCGCGTTTTTAAATCCACATCCAGCACTTCTGTTTTTACAGAACCAGGCGCACCGTTCAGGGCAGTCATGAGCGCGGCACTATCACCCGCAAGCACATCTGAAAGCTTGAGTGTGCCAGCACTGTTCTGCGCCAGATCATAATCCAGCCAACCGGCCAATGTTGCGTTCATATAGGACAGTGCGCCTTCCGGCTCCGCCGAAAAGAAACCAGCGGGGGCATGATCCAGAAAATCAATAGCATGTTGCAGTTCCTGAAACACATTTTCCTGCCGGTCGCGCTCACGGGTAACATCCGAAAGTGTCCAGAGTGTCTCACGGCTCGCCTTGCCATCCCGCTCAACCGGCCTGACCCGCACACGAAACCACGCAGGTGATCCCAGCGAACCATTGTTAACACGAAATTCTTCCTGCGCACGACGGCCTTCACGCGCCGCCTGACTGAGCCGGTAAACCGCTTCTGCCACATCCGGATCCGAAGACAATACCCGCTCTACCGTGCGCACATCCGAAAGGCTATCGGCACCCGTAAGCTTGAGATAAGCATGGTTGGCAAACAGGATACTGCCTTTATGATCCACAACCACAATGCCGTCTTCGGCACTCAGCGCCACTGCACGGGTGAGATCGTCTTTGGCAGGGGTTGCAGAAAAATTCAAAAGCCCCAAAGCACCGGCAAACAACGAAAATACGCCGATCACAGCAAGAGTACCCAGAAATACCAGCAGCCACAATCCGGCAGCTTCTCCCTGCAAAAACGAAAGCAGCAGAGCAAAGCCAACCAAACCCACGGCCAGCGCAATCACCAATGGTATGTTGCCAGTCTGCGGAAACCGCTCAAAGGACGCCTGGAGCGAAGAAGCCGGGTCAGAGGAAGTTTTGCGCATGGGCGGCGAATCCACGTTAAGAAAAAATTAAGTTAAGAATGGGTGACACGCAGCAAAAAAGCAACGCTCATCGCCTTCATCTTTTAGGGGAGAAACGTCACAAAGTCTAACCCGGAACATAACGTTAAGGAACTTTATTAAGACAAAGTATAAGAACCGTTACGCTATGTGATGCAGCAACATGCTTAAAATAAAACCTTTTTTCTCAATATTTCCTTTAAATTTCGAGCCTTCATAAAATTTTATTCCGGATTTTCTCTCCCCCTCTTGCAAAGAAAAATACTCCTGCCCATATATTTTTCATGCAGGCCACAATGGCTGCATAAAAACAAAAACACATCATGTTGCTTCTCAAGGAGGACATACCATGCGTAATTTTGACCCCACCGCCCTTTACCGTTCCACCATCGGTTTTGACCGCCTGTTTTCGCTGATTGACCAGATTGGCGGCAGTGAAAGCTCTCCTGCTTATCCGCCTTACAATATTGAACGGCTGGATGAAAACAATTACCGCATCACCGTTGCGGTGGCAGGGTTCGGCGAGGATGAACTCACTATCGAGCTAAAAGAAAACACCCTTGCTGTGCGCGGCGAGAAAAAACCGCAAGCCGAGGATGGAAAACGCGAAATGCTGCATCAAGGCATTGCCGCACGCTCTTTTGAGCGCCGGTTTCAACTGGCTGACCATGTGCTAGTGAATGGCGCAAGGCTGGAAAATGGACTGCTGCACATTGATCTGGTGCGCGAAATTCCCGAAGCAAAAAAACCGCGTATCATCCCCATTGCAGCGGCCAACAACGCCACTGCGGTTTTAGAAAGTTTCGCGCATTGAGTGGGATACGCAAAAACCAATGCGCCTCTTAAAGGGGCGCATTGTACAATTATCAGGCAAAGACCGTTCATGCTCTGTTGGGATTATTCTTGATCCGGTTCTGCCTGCGTTTTGCAATCATCTCATTGAAAAGAGTATTCATTGCATCATTTGCGAATGGTGCAAGCAATTCAATTTCATCAACCCTTTCATGTCTAGGGTCAACGCGCTCCATGATTTCTTGAAAATCGGCATCTATTTCACGGTAAAACTCTACCAGCTTTTTCCATTCCAATGCACCGTCTTTTGCATATCCATCATACAATCGCGAATCTTTAAATAAATTCTTTTGCAATTGATTGTGAAATGCCTGAAAATACTGTTGCGAAGAAACATCTGGATTGTGAGGCGCGCCTGCTCTCAATTGGGCAACAGTCTTTGTTGCAAGATCAGAGTAAGCACTTACAGGTGCTTTTTCTTTCAAGGAGCGTTCGCGCTGTATTGCATGAGCCGCTATCTCTTTCAGCACCATCATTTTTAATTCAGCAGGCAATAATTTACTTAATTTTTCTAAATAGGATAAATTATTTTCGACATTGCCATTAAAAGTTTCAATTTCAGCTTCCTTTATTGATAATTTAGCGGCAAGTTCTTTTATTGATTGCTTATTCTTATTGTATAAAGTAATTTCAGCCAGCATATTACTGATACGTTTATCAACATGCGCATTAAAAGCATCAATCCGACCATTCATCCATTTCTCAAGCACAACCTCAGGACCATCAATCCGAGCGATGACATAACCATCTCCATGATCTAACACTTGCTCAAGCGTTTTGCGGGGATTAGTCCACTTTATGCCAGGAGTTAAAACAGCCACCTCATCTACCGCTATCTGATAAACACCTTCTCGATTGGTGTCCGTCCGATAATCATAGATTGAGTGAGGAGCACCACGGAGCTCTTTTTGAGTAAGATCAGGTTCACGCTCTCGACGAGTAGATCCAAGGACATAATTTTCATCCGGGAATACATCAATCTTTGGATGTGTTTTTTGATCTCCATTTGCAGGAACAAACAGAGCCTCACCATCAAAAGAAGCACGCGATGATGATCCCACCGCCACACGACCTGCCATCATGTTCTGAGATGTAAAGTCAAAATTATTGTGATGCAACAATGAAACAGAAGACACAGCAACAATCCTACAACAATGAACGCTTACTTAGTAATAAGTCTTATAATGATATTTTAGAAAAAATATAGCAAAACATAAATATATGCGCACATTTTTATAATGTGTTCCGTTTTAAATTTTTGTTTTATATCAGAAATAACTACCAATCTTTCTTCCACACGGGGGATGTTGGAAGCAGCAAACAGGTAAAATTTATTCCCTACTGCAAAATTACATATATACATCCCTTCGCTGACTTTTTTAGCATAGAATGATCGGTTGTGTTGCAATACCTCTTCTGACAGCCATTGCCGCGGCGAACCTTTCAAAACCAACACACAAAGAAAGCCTTTTATTAAGCACTGCCATGCCATAACCTTGAAACAAAAACGCTCAAGCGTGGCATACGGGGAAACACAATGCGCGACAAGAATACTCCATCATCCATTCGTTTTCATCCGCATGGTATGCCTAAAGCGACAGGGCTTTATAATCCGGCGCATGAAAAAGATGCGTGCGGGGTGGGTTTTGTTGCCAATATCAAAGGAATAGCCGCCCACGACATTGTACGCGATGGCCTGAAAATTCTTGCCAACCTTGAACACCGCGGCGCTGTGGGCGCAGACCCGCGCGCCGGCGATGGGGCAGGCATGATGGTGCAAATTCCCCATGCGTTTTTCAAAAAAGAAGCCGAGCGCCTTGGTTTTACGCTTCCTGAACCCGGCCATTATGCCGTTGGCCATATCTTTTTGCCACGCCATCCCGAAGGGCAGGATTATATCCGCGAAGCCTTCCGGAAACTTGCAGCCGAAGAAGGCCAGGTTCTGCTGGGCTGGCGCGAGGTTCCCACCAATCCTTTATGCCTTGGTGAAAGCGTGAAACCCACCGAGCCATTCCATGCGCAGGTGTTTATTGGCTGCGGCTCTAAAATCACATCCCAAGAGGCGTTCGAGCGCCGCCTCTATGTCATGCGCAAAACACTCTCAAACCTTATTTATGACGCCAAAGATCCGCGCTTTGAAGGCTATTACCCTGTAAGCCTTTCCTCACGCACCCTCGTTTATAAAGGGATGTTTCTGGCCGACCAGCTGGGGGCTTATTATCCTGACCTTGAAAATCCAGACTTTTCCAGCGCGTTCGCTTTGGTGCATCAGCGCTTTTCTACCAATACATTTCCCACATGGTCGCTGGCGCACCCTTACCGCATGGTGGCGCACAACGGCGAAATAAACACCCTGCGCGGCAACGTGAACTGGATGGCCGCCCGTCAGGCTTCCGTGGATTCCGATCTCTTTGGCAATGATATTTCCCGTCTGTGGCCTATTTCCTATGAAGGCCAGTCTGACACCGCCTGTTTTGATAACGCGCTCGAATTTCTGGTGCAGGGGGGTTATTCCCTCGCCCATGCCATGATGATGCTCATCCCCGAAGTCTGGGCGGGCAATGCCGCCATGAATGATGAACGCCGCGCCTTTTACGAATACCATGCCGCCATGATGGAGCCCTGGGATGGCCCCGCCGCAATGGTATTCACCGATGGCCGCCAGATTGGCGCAACACTCGACCGCAACGGCCTGCGCCCTGCTCGCTATGTGGTGACAAACGATGACCGCATCATCATGGCATCCGAAGCGGGTGTGCTGGATATTCCCGATAATAATATCGTGCAGAAATGGCGTTTGCAGCCGGGAAAAATGCTGCTGATTGACTTTGAAGAAGGCCGTATCATCAGCGATGAAGAAATCAAAACCAAAATCGCCACCCAGAATCCTTACGCCAAATGGCTCAAACGCGCCCAGATGGTGCTTGAAGAATTACCCGATGTAAAAGCAAGCGCAGCACAAAGCCCCCTTGATCACGCAACCCGTCTGCGCCTCTTCGGCTATACACAAGAAGACCTTAAAACCCTGATGGCACCCATGGCCATCACAGGGCAGGAAGCGCTGGGCTCCATGGGCAGCGATACGCCCCTTAGCGTTCTTTCGCGCCGCCCAAAGCTGCTTTACAGCTATTTCAAGCAGAATTTTGCGCAAGTCACCAACCCGCCGATTGATCCCATCCGCGAAGAACTGGTGATGAGCCTTGTCTCTTTCATCGGTCCACGCCCTAACCTCTTCGATCTTAAAGGCCAATCCCGCCGCCGCAGGCTGGAAGTGCGTCAACCCATTCTCACCAACGCCGATCTGGAAAAAATCCGCGCCATCGGACAAAGCCGCGACAATCATTTTGAGTCCAAAACCCTTGATATAACCTACGCCGTTGAAAAAGGCGCAGCGGGGATGGAAGACGCCCTCAAACGCCTGTGTACCCGCGCTGAAACCGCCATCAACGGCGGCTTTACCATCATTATTCTTTCGGATCGCGCCGCCAGCCCCGATTATATTCCCATTCCGGCCTTGCTGGCTGTGGCTGCCGTCCATAATCATCTCATTCGCAAAGGAATGCGCACATCCGTTGGCCTTGTGGTGGAAACCGGCGAAGCCCGCGAAGTGCATCATTTTGCCTGCCTTGCAGGGTACGGTGCGGAGGCCATCAACCCCTATCTGGCCTTTGAGGCACTGGAAAATCTTCATGCAGATTTCCCGCCCGAAGTCTCCCGCGAGGAAGTGGTCACCCGCTATATCAAAGCAATTGGCAAAGGCTTGCTGAAGGTCATGTCCAAAATGGGCATTTCCACCTACCAATCCTATTGCGGCGCGCAGATTTTCGACTCGGTAGGTCTTTCTCCAGCCTTTGTGAACGATTATTTTTTTGGCACCTTCACAGGCATCGGCGGAGCGGGTCTGAACGAGATTGCCAGCGAAACCGTAGAACGCTTCAACACCGCCTTTAACCAGGAGCTGCTGGAAACCGGCGGTGAATACGCTTACCGCACCAAAGGCGAAGCCCACGCATGGACACCCGATGCGGTCACCAACCTGCAACACGCTGTACGGCACAAAAGCTGGCAAACCTATGAAAGCTATGCCACCGCCATGAACGGCCGCACCCGCGCTTTGCTGAGTCTACGTGGCCTCTTGCGCATCCGTTCGGCCTTCGAGGTAGGCAGTTCGCCCATCAAGCTGGAAGAAGTGGAACCGGCTTCCGCCATTGTACGCCGCTTCTCCACGGGCGCCATGTCATTCGGCTCGATCTCTCAGGAAGCCCACGAAACGCTGGCCGTTGCCATGAACCGCATTGGCGGCAAATCCAACACCGGCGAAGGTGGCGAAGACCCGCAACGCTTTATCCCCGACCACGACGGCAACTCCCGCCGCTCGGCCATTAAACAGATTGCCTCTGGCCGGTTCGGCGTCAGCGCCCACTATCTGGTGAACGGCGATGTGTTGCAAATCAAGGTTGCGCAAGGGGCAAAGCCCGGCGAAGGCGGCCAGCTCCCCGGCCATAAGGTCAATGAAGTGATTGCCAATGTACGCCATTCCACGCCCGGAGTCGGCCTCATCTCACCACCGCCGCACCACGATATTTATTCCATTGAAGATCTGGCACAACTGATTTTTGACCTGAAAAACGTCAATCCTAAAGCCGATGTCAGTGTAAAACTGGTGTCGGAAGCCGGCGTTGGCACTGTGGCCGCAGGGGTTGCCAAAGCCCGCGCCGACCTTATCACCATTTCCGGCATGGAGGGCGGCACCGGCGCAAGCCCGCTCACGGCCATCAAACATGCAGGTAGCCCGTGGGAAATCGGCCTTGCCGAAACCCAGCAAACGTTGGTCATGAACAATCTGCGTGACCGCGTGGCTCTGGAAGTGGATGGCGGTCTGCGCACCGGACGCGATGTCATTATCGGGGCGCTGCTGGGTGCCGACCTGTTCGGCTTTGCCACCGCTCCGCTGATTGCCGCAGGCTGCGTGATGATGCGCAAATGCCATCTCAACACCTGCCCTGTTGGGGTTGCCACCCAGGATCCCGTGTTGCGTAAACGCTTCCTTGGCACACCCGAACACGTTATCAATTTCATGTTCTTTATGGCCGAAGAAGTGCGCCGCATCATGGCCGATATGGGCGTGCGCAAGCTGGAAGAAATCATCGGGCAGGTGCAGTATCTGGATCAAACCGCCGTTATCAACCACCCCAAAGCCGAAGCCATCACTCTGGGCGCTTTGCTCAAAAAAATGGATACCAAAGCACCGCAGAAACTGCGCCACACACGCAAACAGGAACATAACCTTTCCAACGTGCTGGATCAGGAATGGATTGTGCATAGCCGCGCCGTCATGGAAGGCACTGCCCCATGCGTTACCTTTGAAAGCCCCATCCGCAGCCGTGACCGCTCGGCAGGCGCCATGCTTTCCGGCGTGGTAGCCACACAATTCGGCGCGGAAGGTCTGCCGCAGGACAGCATCCGGATTATTCTGGAAGGAACAGCCGGACAAAGCTTCGGCGCATTTCTCAGCGCAGGCATAACCCTTGATCTCACCGGCGAGGCCAATGACTATGTGGGCAAAGGGCTTTCCGGCGGCACTATCATTGTGCGCCCTTCAGCACAGCTTGATATTCCCTCCGAACGCGCCATCATTGCGGGCAACACCGTCCTTTACGGCGCCATCGCCGGCCAGTGCTTCCTACGCGGGGTAGCGGGGGAACGCTTTGCGGTGCGCAATTCGGGCGCGGTGGCCGTGGTGGAAGGCATGGGCGACCACGGCTGCGAATACATGACCGGCGGCATTGTGGTCTCCTTGGGGAAAACCGGACGCAACTTCGCAGCAGGCATGTCTGGCGGCATTGCTTATGTGCTGGACGAAGACGGCGACTTCAGCACCCGCTGCAACCTTTCCATGATTGACCTGCAACCCATTGCTGAAGAGGACATGCTGCTGGAAAATATGTATCACCACGGCGGCGATCTTGAAGCACACGGCTTGATTGACATTCAGAAAGACATGAGCCGCCATGATGAAACCCGGCTCCTGCGCTTGCTAAACGCGCACCAACGGCTGACAGGCTCACAACGCGCCGCCACCATCCTCAGCAACTGGGCGCATTACCGCCCACTGTTTAAAAAAGTGATGCCTCTAGACTACGCCAAAGCCTTGCAGGAAATGGAAAAACAACAGGCCATTGTGGCCGCAGAATAAATTTTGCACCAACAGCGAGACATATATGGGAAAAATCACAGGCTTTCTGGACATTGAACGGCAAGAACCGGAATACGAACCCGCCGCCAGACGGGTGCGTCATTTTCAGGAATTTACCCAAGCAATGCCGGAGCCTGAGGTGCGGCAGCAGGCCGCCCGCTGCATGGATTGCGGCATTCCTTATTGCCACAGCGGTACGGGCTGTCCGGTCAACAACACCATTCCGGACTGGAACGATCTGGTTTATACTGGCAAATGGAAAGAGGCCGCATACAACCTGCACAGCACCAACAATTTCCCGGAGATCACCGGACGCATCTGCCCCGCCCCCTGCGAGGAAGCCTGCACGCTCAATCTTGAGGATACGCCGGTTGCCATAAAATGCATTGAACAAGCCATTGCCGACAAAGCCTGGGAGCTGGGGTGGGTACAACCGCAACCGCCCCACCAACGCAGCGGAAAAAAAGTGGCCGTAGTGGGTGCTGGCCCCGCAGGTCTGGCTGCGGCGCAGCAACTGGCGCGGCAAGGCCATAGCGTGCATGTTTATGAGCGCCAAGCCTTTGCAGGTGGCCTCCTGCGCTACGGTATTCCGGATTTCAAGCTGGAAAAGCACCACATTGAACGCCGTGTAATGCAGATGCAAGCGGAAGGTGTTGTGTTTCACTATGGCATAGCCATTGGTCAGGACACCAGCCTTGAAGCGTTATCGCAAGATCATGATGCCGTTTTGCTCACCATTGGCGCGGAAAAACCCCGCGATCCTCTGCTTCCCGAACAGCATCTCTCCGGCGTGTATTATGCCATGCCCTATCTTATCCAGCAAAACAAACGGGGCAATGGAGAGGAGCTATGCGATGAGCCCATTCTTGCCACCGGCAAGCGCGTGGTGGTGATTGGTGGCGGCGATACCGCATCCGACTGCATTGGCACCGCCATCCGGCAAGGCGCGCAAGAAGTGACCCAACTCGACATTCGCCCCTGCCCGCCGGAACATGAAAACAAAGCCCTTACATGGCCCTACTGGCCAACCAAAATGCGCACCTCTTCCAGCCAGGCCGAAGGAGCGATCCGTGAATTTGCCACCGCCACGCTGGGGTTAAAAGGGGATGGCAATACCCTCACCCATGTGCGCTGCGCCCGCGCCGATGCCAAGCGCAAGCCCATTGAAGGCAGTGAATTTCTTATTCCCGCCGATATTGTATTGATTGCGCTGGGTTTCACCGGCGTAGAGCATCACGGCTTGCTGGACAAAACCAGCCTTGTGCTGGATGAACGCGGTAATATCCCAGCCGACCGCAAATCTTACCGCACCGAACATCCCAAAGTGTTTGCGGCCGGTGATGCGCGGCGCGGCCAATCGCTGGTGGTCTGGGCGATCCGTGAAGGGCGCGAAGCTGCCGAGGCGATAAATCTTTTCCTCGATTCTTGATATTCCAGTAAAAAAGGCCACCCATAGGCAACCTTTTCGTTAGTTTTATCCACACCCGTTTAGCGGGGGAAAACTCAGCCAAGAGCCTTTTTCAGATTTTCATCAATCTTGTCGAGAAAGCCCGTGGTGGAGAGCCAAGGCTGTTCGGGACCAATCAGCAGCGCCAGATCTTTGGTCATGAAACCGGCTTCAACCGTATCCACGCAAACTTTTTCCAGCGTCAGTGCAAAATTGGCCAAAGCATCGTTGTTATCCAGTTTTGCGCGGTGCGCCAGACCCCGTGTCCATGCAAAAATAGACGCAATGGAGTTGGTGGAGGTCTCATGACCTTTCTGGTGTTCACGGTAATGGCGGGTAACGGTGCCGTGTGCGGCTTCCGCTTCCACAGTCTGCCCGTCCGGTGTCAGCAGCACCGAAGTCATCAGACCCAGCGAGCCAAAGCCCTGCGCTACGGTGTCGGACTGCACGTCACCATCATAGTTTTTGCACGCCCAGATGTAACCACCCGACCACTTCAGGGCAGAGGCCACCATGTCATCAATCAGGCGATGCTCGTAATGGATGCCCGCTGCTGCAAATTTTTCCTTAAATTCCGCATCATAGATTTCCTGAAAAATATCTTTGAAGCGGCCATCATACTGCTTGAGAATGGTATTCTTGGTGGACAGATACACCGGATACGTTCGCAACAAGCCATAATTAAAGGAGGCACGGGCAAATTCGCGGATGGAATCATCCAGATTGTACATAGCCATCGCCACACCGGAGGCGGGAAAATCGAACACCTCATGCTCGATGGTCTGGCCATCTTCGCCCACAAATTTAATGGTCAGCTTGCCTTTGCCCGGCACTTTGAAATCGGTTGCTTTATACTGATCCCCAAACGCATGGCGCCCCACAATGATCGGCTGTGTCCAGCCCGGCACAAGACGCGGCACGTTTTTGGCGATGATCGGCTCGCGGAAAATCACCCCGCCCAGAATATTGCGGATAGTCCCGTTGGGTGACTTCCACATTTTCTTGAGGTTAAACTCTTTCACACGGCCTTCATCGGGGGTGATGGTAGCACATTTAATACCCACGCCGTATTTTTTAATGGCTTCGGCAGCATCCACGGTGACCTGATCTTCCGTAGCATCACGGTTTTCAACAGACAGATCGTAATATTTCAGATCAATATCGAGATAGGGAAAAATCAGTTTATCTTTGATAAATTTCCAAATGATGCGGGTCATCTCATCGCCATCAAGCTCCACGACCGGATTGGCGACCTTAATTTTTGCCATGTGAAAATCCCCTTTTATGAAATAAATGCCAGCAAAAATACCCTGATCGGATTCGCAGGGTCAATCAGCAAACGAACGGTAACACCAATTGAAATAATAACAAGTAACGGCCGCACGAGTTTCGCACCAAACCGGATTGCCAACTGCGCGCCCACCTGCGCACCCGTAAATTGCGCAATACCCATAAGCAAACCCAATGCCCAGAGCACAGAACCCGCCAGCATAAATACCCCAAGACTACCCAGATTAGAGCCAAAATTAAGCAGCTTGGTGTGTGCTGTTGCGCGGCGCACCCCGTACCCCAGCAACATCACAAAGGCCAGCATGAAAAACGAGCCCGTACCGGGACCAAACACCCCGTCATAAAATCCTATCCCCAAGGCAGCAGTGAATGTAAAAACCAGCGGCGTAATGCGCGCATCCGCATCATCATCCTTGACGCTCTTGGAAAACGCGAAAAAGATGGCAAGGGCAATCAGCAAAAACGGCAAAATGATTTGCAAGGCTGTTTTGGGAATAAAATTAACACACAACGCGCCCGCAGCACCACCAACAGCCGCAGCAACCGCCATCACCCAGACCCGACGCCAGTCAATCATCTGCTTGAGCGTAAACCGCAGCGTGGCTGATCCAGAACCAAACACCGATTGCAATTTATTAGTGCCAAGCGCTGCTACCGGATCAATACCCGCCAGCAGCATTGCAGGCAGTGTAAGCAATCCACCTCCACCCGCCATAGCATCAATAATCCCTGCAAAAAAGGCCACAGCCATCAGCAGCATGACCACATCGAATTCAAGACCGCCCATAGGACACTCATTGCTTGTAAACATAAAAACTGCGCCCGCAGGGAAGGCCACGAGCGCAGGTATCATTGAACATATTTTTGCCAGAAAAACTATACGACTTTCTGAAGAGTTCATTCAGCAACAAAATACAATTGCCGCAAACCTGACATCGCCATAAACCCCACCCCCCTGAATGCGCTGTGATGAGGGGAATAGCGCGAGGGTTCCGCGCATCGGAACGCAGCGTACATGAAGTACGTGAGCATCGGAGCGCAGATAACCCACACGAGCCAACCAACAACAGACAGCTCAACCCTTGAATACGCTGTGATGAGGCGGAAAGTGTTAGCTTATAGAGCACCGAAGCGCAGCGTACATTAAGTACGTGAGCATCGGAGCGCAGAGAAGTTAACACTTAACGCCCATCACAGTAGTATTCAGCTCCGGCCGAAAACGCGCTTGAAGATGGTATCCACCTGTTTGAAATGATAGTTCAGATCGAACAGCGCTTCGAGTTCGTCATCGTTCAGACGGCTGGATACATCCGCATCGGCTTTGAGCAGTGTGAGGAAATCGCCTTCACCGCGCCATACAGGCATGGCGTTGCGCTGCACCAGACGATAGGAATCCTCACGGGAAACGCCTTTTTGGGTAAGCGCCAGCAGAACGCGCTGGGAATGCACAAGACCGCCCAGAGCATCGAGATTTTTCTGCATCCGCTCCGGGTAAATCAGCAGATTTTCAATCACGTTAGTGAGACGCACCAGAGCAAAATCCAGCGTGACAGTGGCATCAGGGCCAATCATACGCTCAACGGAAGAATGGGAAATATCCCGCTCGTGCCACAATGCTACGTTTTCCATGGCCGGGAAGGCATAAGCGCGCACCATACGCGCAAGACCTGTCAGGTTTTCGGTCAGCACAGGATTGCGCTTGTGCGGCATGGCAGATGAGCCCTTCTGACCCGCGGAGAAATACTCTTCCGCTTCCAGAACTTCGGTGCGCTGCAAGTGACGCACTTCCACAGAAAGCCGCTCAATGGAGGAGGCCACAACACCCAGCACCGAGAAGAAAAACGCATGGCGGTCACGGGGGATAACCTGCGTGGAGGCAGGCTCCGGCTGAAGACCCAGCTTTTCCGCCACATATTCTTCAACACGCGGATCAATGTTTGCAAATGTGCCTACAGCGCCGGAGATAGCGCAGGTGGCAATCTCTTCACGCGCCTGCACCAGACGTGCGCGGTTACGGGAAAATTCCGCGTAGGCTTGCGCCAATTTCAGACCAAACGTCACCGGCTCCGCATGGATACCATGACTGCGGCCAATGGTGGGGGTCATTTTGTGTTCAAAAGCACGTTTTTCAAGAGCTTTGAGCAAGCCATCCATATCAGCAATCAGAAGATCGGCAGCGCGTACAAGCTGAACGTTGAGGCAGGTATCCAAAACGTCAGATGACGTCATACCCTGATGCACGAAGCGGGCATCATCGCCAATAAATTCAGCCAGATGGGTCAGAAACGCAATCACATCGTGCTTTACTTCACGCTCGATAGCATCAATTTTTTCAACATTAAACTGCGCTTTGCTGCCCTTTTCCCAGATGGCTTTTGCCGATTCTTTCGGGATAACACCCAGCTCCGCCATCGCTTCAGCAGCATAGGCTTCAATTTCAAACCAGATACGGAATTTGCTTTCAGGTGACCAGATTTGTGTCATTTCTGGGCGGGAATAGCGGGGGATCATAGCGGAACTCGCAATATTATAAGCGTGAAGAGGAAAATCTGCCCTTCTCTAGCCCTTTTAAATGCCGGTGTCAGCTTTTTTTTGTCTCATGAGCGAAATTACCTTCCGTTTGCAACGGCCACGTTACAGTGAACAAACTCTTTAAGCCGTTCTTACCAAAAAATTAAAATATCAATTATGCTCAGATACATAAAAGTAATCACAAAACAATTCATGAATATAAAAAAATAAAATAAACAAATATGCAATTATTTCATTTAGAAAATGAATTCATATTTATCAAAAACGAATATTGACTTTATCGAAACAATAAATTAACCAAAAAATTAAATTTTACGCACGGATTAAAAGATGAACATAAATATTCAACAAAATATTTATCTTGAAAATAAATCAACTCAAACTCAAGATGAATTTGACGCCGCATTAACCAAAGATACCACGATAACAAGCCAAAATGCTCCTTGGTCGCGACTGCAATCCAAAATGGGATTGAGCCGAGAACTCTCACCTGAGCAAACGGTAGAATTACGTGGAAATATTGAAACAACTATTCAAAAATTTTCTAAGGCCATAACAAATTTTGAAAATACTTTTAATTCAGCCTTGGCAAGCTATCAAGCTAATGAAATAACGATAAAAAATAAAAATCCACGATTAGATAAGCACTTAATCCCAGCGATGGGAAAACGAGAAGAAAAAGAATATTTATTACCTCCACAAATTCTCACACAAAAGAGAACAGTATACACGCTTACTCCATCTCAACCTGTTCGCAGCTTAAATGAAATACCAACTCTTGATAGCCAATCACGTCAAACAAGATATGTCTTTGTTAATCCAGATATCCAATCGGCATCCCTGAAAGGTTATGCTGAAAACCTGCAAAAGCATATGAATGCTTTAAATCAGTTAAATCAAAAAACCACTTTTACAAAGGCTGATGCAAGACAACTAAAAGATATTCAATCAAAAACAGATTTTAGCTATCGTTCGTTAATTGAACTACACCTTATAGACAATGGGAATGCTACACATACAGCAGATAGATTTGGACAGATTAAAGAAACAAACAATATGTCTGTACCCAATGATGCAGTTTCTGATCGAGCGCGTTTAATAACGTAATCATGAAAATATGAATTTTTATTGCATTAAACCATACAGAATAGAAAAATTATTATGCTGTTCTGTATGACATTTGCATTATTTGTTTTTTTAGACTACACATCAAAAATAATTATTCGGGGATTGCTACAACCGTTAGCCCATATTTTTCAGCTAGCGCTTTAAAATGATCTGCGTTTTGAGAGTCAAGCGGCAGACCCTCTTTATCAACCTTATAAAACATCCCCATAATACGGATTGGCCCAAGCTGCATGGGATTCCCGCCAATGAGAACTTCATTGATGCTATCCGAAGAGGTCTCTGCCAAAAGATCAAAAGCCGTCAAACGCCCTTTCTTTGCAACTTCCATAACAGACTCTCGGCTGGCATTGTTAACATATAAATCATCCCCACGCGCTGCAATAATATTTGAATGCGTTGTCTGAAGTATTAAACCTGCGCTACCGTATGTTTTACGCTTATCCTGATTGATAACAGATGTACTCAAAGACAATAAAGTGCCTATCTTTTCAGGATTATAATATGCATCCAATCTTGAATAGCCATGCGTTTTTTTGATCTGGATAGAAAGATTATCTTTATTTACCGCATGGCCTGAAAAATAAGGCTGCGCGTTAGAAGCAAAAGCATCAGACAGCTTTTTTTGCGTAACATGAAACGCATGTACCATATACCGGAATGATTGGGGATCATGATCTTTGGGATGCGTGGTATCGCCATACCATCCCGCCGGATCTGCTGTTACATCAAACTCCGATAAGCTATTTTGAAAGGCGGGTTTGACCGCCGGTGGCGTGAATGTAATGGGAACGTCAAGATACGGGCGCTGACTGCCCACGGCATGAGTGGCCACGCGCAGGTGTGCAGAAGAAACAGCAGCCGAACCGCCCCGCACCGCTTTTGCCACAGAATACAAAGGCATATTCTGCTGAATATGTTTTTCAAACGTTGCTTCAAATGAAGGAACGCTTTTCTGAGACGCATCGTCTTTAAAGATATGCGTAAAAATAAACGCTTCGGAATACACAATAAATACTTAATAGCGAGCAGGCGGGATTACGTTATCATGCCTGCGCTCCCGTGTGAAAATACGGCGTGATCTTATTGTGCAGCGTTGGCTGCGATACCGTTATTGGCCAATAATTCCTGCAACTCACCCGCTTGGAACATTTCACGCACGATGTCGCATCCGCCGACAAATTCGCCTTTGACGTAAAGCTGCGGTATGGTGGGCCAATTAGAATAATCTTTAATGCCTTGGCGCAGTTCATCGGTGGCCAGCACGTTCACGCCTTCAAAGGTCACGCCCAGATGATCCAGAATTTGGACAACCTGAGAAGAAAAACCACACATTGGGAAATCCGGCGTGCCTTTCATAAACAGCACAACGGGATTGTTTTCAATGGTGCTGCGGATGTCGTCCTGTACGCTCATGGTCTTATCCTCTAAATGCGCCACACAGCGCGTAAGTCTTATATTTATTCTGGAACAGCTGTTTGCAAGGCCAAAGCGTGCAAGACACCGCCCATATTTCCTTGCAAAGCCTGATACACCATCTGATGCTGCTGCACACGGCTTTTGCCACGAAAGCTTTCAGACGTTACCACAGCCGCATAATGATCGCCATCACCGGCCAGATCTTTAATGGTCACCACCGCATCCGGCAGCGCATCCTTAATCATCCGTTCGATTTCACCTGCATCCATCGCCATGGGAAATTTTCTCCTAATATTTTAAGCTTGCGCGGCCATGTAATGCGGCAGCCATGCCTCATGGGTCTGACGCAGTTCAGCAAGAGTGATGGGCGCTTCATTGCCAAGCTTCACGCTATCACCACCCACTGTACCAACGATCTGCGCAGGTACACCGGCAACGTGAGCCGCCTGAACGAAGGCATCGGCATCGTGTGCCGAAACAGCAACCAGATAGCGCGCTTGATCTTCACCAAACAGCCATGCGTGCAGCGGCACAGAACCGTTTGCCGCTTCCAGCACCACACCCTTGTTGCCAGCCAACGCCATTTCAGCCACCGCTAGCGCCAAACCGCCTTCTGCCAGATCATGCACCGCGTTGGCTGTACCGTTCAGAATCTGCTGGCGTACAAATTCACCGTTCTTGCGCTCAACGGCCAGATCCACCGGCGGTGGTGCGCCTTCTTCACGGCCTTCCATCACTTGCAGATAGACCGAGCAACCCAGCCAGCCGTTTGTATCACCCACCAGCACCAGACGATCGCCGTCATTTTTCAGCGCAACGGTGGTGATTGTATTCACATCATCCACCACACCAACGCCGCCAATGGTGGGGGTTGGCAAAATGGATTGTCCATTGGTTTCATTGTAGAGCGAGACGTTGCCGGACACGACGGGATAATCCAGCGCCAGACATGCCTGGCCGATACCCTGCAAACAGCCTACCAGTTGCCCCATGATTTCTGGGCGCTCCGGGTTACCGAAGTTCAGGTTGTCGGTAATGGCCAAAGGACGCGCACCCGTGGCCACAAGGTTGCGCCATGTTTCCGCAACCGCCTGTTTGCCACCTTCCACGGGATCCGCTTCGCAATAACGCGGATTAACATCAGCGGTCATGGCAATGCCTTTTGGTCCATCGCCCACACGCACCACAGCCGCATCACCGCCGGGACGGATCATGGTATTGCCCAGAATAAGGTGATCGTATTGCTCCCAGATCCAGCGGCGGGAAGCCATATCCGGCGAACCGATGATGCGTGATAACGCATCGGCGTTGCTCTTGGGCGCAGCGACAGATTCCGCAGCAATCACGGCTTTCGGCTCGGTTTTCACCCATGGCCGGTCATAGAGCGGCGCTTCATCGCCCAGCTCTTTAATGGGCAGATCAGCCATGACTTCGCCATGGTGTTTTACCACAAAGCGCAAAGTATCGGTGGTGTAACCGATAATCGCAAAATCCAGACCCCACTTGCGGAAAACCGCTTCTGCTTCTTTTTCCTTGGCGGGATCAAGCACCATCAACATGCGTTCCTGACTTTCGGAAAGCATCATCTCATAAGCGGTCATGCCTGCTTCACGGGTCGGCACATTTTCAAGGTGCAGCTCAACGCCAAGGTTACCCTTAGCGCCCATTTCCACCGCAGAACAGGTGAGACCCGCCGCGCCCATATCCTGAATGGCAATCACCGAACCGGTTTTCATCAGCTCAAGGCACGCTTCCAGCAGCAGCTTTTCGGCAAATGGGTCACCCACCTGAACAGTGGGGCGTTTTTCTTCGGACGCATCATCAAATTCAGCCGACGCCATCGTTGCGCCATGAATACCATCGCGCCCCGTTTTGGAACCCAGATAAACAATCGGGTTACCCACGCCAGCAGCCGCCGCATAAAAAATCTGATCGGCCTTTGCCAGACCCACCGCCATGGCGTTCACCAAAATATTGCCGTTGTAACGTTTGTGGAATCCAGTCAGCCCGCCCACGGTTGGCACGCCGAACGCATTGCCATAGCCACCAATACCCGCCACAACACCGGATACCAGATGCCGCGTACGGGCGTTTTCCGGCTCACCGAAACGCAGCGCATTGAGCGCCGCAACAGGACGCGCGCCCATGGTGAACACATCGCGCAAAATACCGCCAACGCCGGTTGCTGCCCCCTGATAAGGCTCGATAAAAGAAGGATGATTGTGGCTCTCCATTTTGAAAACCACCGCATCGCCATCGCCAATATCCACCACACCAGCGTTTTCGCCCGGCCCTTGAATCACCCAAGGTGCGGATGTCGGCAGACCTTTCAGATGCAGACGGGAGGATTTGTAGGAGCAATGCTCGTTCCACATGGCCGAAAAGATGCCCAATTCCGTAAGGGAGGGAGTGCGGCCAATCAGATCCAGAATCCGTTGGTATTCATCGGGCTTCAGGCCGTGTTGGGCAACGAGTTCAGGGGTAATTGCAGGGCTTTGGGACATGGGGCGTCACTTCAGGCTGGAAACAAACTCTCAATTACCCTCTGCAATAGCCGCCTCAGGCGCAATGTGCAAGAATTAACTCCTGCCTTTCCCGATAAAAACGGCAAAAAGCTTGCATTCTCATCTGGAGACGCTAAACACAGGGCTTGAATAAAGTAAGCAACGAACCCACGCCATGAGCCAACGCGCCGATATTTTTCTCAGTGAACGCGGATTTTATGACAGCCGCGCCAAGGCTCAGGAGGCAATCAGCCTTGGGCTGGTGAAAGCCAACGGCAAAATTGTTGCCAAAGCTTCCGAGAAAATCGCCGCTAATGCTGTTATTCAGGCCGAAGCGCCCTACCCTTGGGTTTCGCGCGGTGGTGTGAAGCTGGAAAAAGCACTGCATGTATTTGGCATTGATCCCGCAGACAGACATTGCCTTGATATTGGCTCTTCCACAGGGGGATTTTGCGATGTACTGCTGTCACGGAATGCCGCACATATTATAGCGGTCGATGTCGGCACCGGCCAGATGCATCCACGCCTTGCGCAAGATCCACGCATCACCCTGCATGAAGGGACAGACGCCCGCAGGCTCACCGCAGACATGCTGCAAAAGCCGCCACAGCTTATTGTGTGCGATGCCAGTTTTATTTCTATCGGACTTATTTTGCCGCACATTCTGCCGCTGGCTGCGGAAAAAGCGCACCTGATTACGCTGATTAAACCGCAATTTGAAGTAGGGCGCGAAAACATTGGCAAAGGCGGCATTGTGCGCGATTGTGAAGCACAACAGGCCGCTTGTGATCGCATTGCCAAACAGATACAAGAACGGGGCTGGACAATTCTGGATTTGTGTCCCAGCCCGATTACCGGCACCGATGGTAATCAGGAATTTTTGTTAGGGGCATACCGTTGAATACACCCGCAGACACCTTCACCATCTCCCGCCTTGGCACCAAGGGCGAAGGCCTCACTGCCCCACCCGATGTGCGCGCATTTGCTTATACGCTGCCCGGCGAAGAGGTAGCCGTTGAAGATGGCGCCTTGCGGTTTGTAAAAACAGCTTCTGACCGCGCAAAACCGTTCTGTGTGCATTTTACCCATTGTGGCGGCTGCGTTGGCCAGCACATGCCGGAAACACTGTATGCAGAATGGAAGCGCAATCTGGTGGTGGAGGTGCTCAAACAGGAAGGCATTGATGCGCCGGTCGAGCCGTGCATGATTGCTCATGGCCATGGCCGCCGCCGCGTAACACTTCACGCGCGCCGTTCACCACACGATCAGGCATTGCGCGTCGGCTTTACACGCGCCGGTAGCCATGAAGTGATTGACCTTGAAGAAACCGGCTGCCCTCTGCTGGTGCCGGAACTCGGCGGAGTTGTCAAAACTGTTAAAGCACTGGCAAAATCACTCACATCCACCCAAAAACCCATTGATGCCCAAGCCACATGGACTGCTGATGGCCTTGATATTGATCTGCGCGGTACGGGCAAGCTGGACAGCACGCTGGAACGCAAGTTGATCCAGCTTTCCACCGAACTCAATCTTGCTCGCCTTTCCTTGCATGGGCAGGTTCTGGCGCACAGCACGCTGCCACGCATACTGATGGATGGCATTGCTGTACCGCTTCCTCCGGGCAGCTTTACCCAAGCCACCCAGGCCGGTGAAGATATTCTGGCAAATCTGGTTGTGGAAGGCATTGGCAAGGCAAAGAAAGTTGCAGACCTCTTTGCAGGCATGGGAACTTTTGCCTTGCGGCTTGCACGGCATTATCAGGTTCACGCTGTGGAAAGCGATAAAACCGCCCTGCAAGCTCTGGAGCTGGGCTGGCGTCACGCGCAAAAACTCAAAACCATCACCACAGAACCCCGCGATCTGTTCAAAACTCCCTTGGTTCCACAAGAGCTGAACCGCTTTGATGCCGTGGTCTTTGATCCACCCCGCGCTGGCGCTCTGGCGCAAGTGCATGAACTGGCGCGTTCTAAAGTGAAAAAGCTGGTTGCGGTATCGTGCAACCCCACCACCCTTGCGCGCGATCTGCATGTCCTCACCAATGGCGGCTTCCGCATTCAAAAAATTGTTCCGGTCGATCAATTCTGGCAGAGCAGCCATATAGAGACCGTGGCGATTCTTTCCCGCTGACGCGAAAACGACTCATTTATGAAGCTTTTTCGCCCTAATGTGTCTCATATTTACACATCCGTTAATATTCATCCCAAGCAGATTTTAGTGTTTTTTGTTATTTTATTTCTAAACAGCGCTGGGGATAAATTACAAAATTCAATAGGTTATCCTGTTGAAAGACGTTAACCTTAACACTTCGTAAACACTTTGCAGGTTCACTTATTCCATTAATGTGCGATTAGAAGTGTTCAAAAGAATTAAGACGAAGGCCTAATATTAACGAGCCAGTTTCTCAAAGCCTCTGCGGCAAAAGAAGCTAGCACAATGGCAGGCTCACAGAACGCCTCTAATCATGAGTTGAGTCATGAGTGGTATTGGTATGATGGACGCAATAAGCATTTCCGGCTTTTTCATGCTGGCTCTTACAGCTGTGTGTGGTGTGCTGTGCCTCGGCCTTGTCTGGGGAGTCATGCGCAAGATTATTGCCCGCCGCATGGCGCAAGAAGCGCGCAGCATGAAAGAATTGGCCGATGCCGCTCTTGAAGGCATTGTCATTTGTGATTCCGATCGTATTCTGGCGTGCAACACCAGCTTTGCGGAACTTGTAGGCTCTACACCCGCCAACCTTGTAGCAACCCGTTTTTCAGCACATCTGGCAGAACCTGCATTGCTGAACGCGCTTGAAAACAATATGCGGATCGAAGCGGATATTGTGAGCACTGCGGAAATGGCCATCGCCACAGAGATTGTGCAACGGGATATGGTATTCATGGGGCAGAAACGCCGCGTGTTCACAGTGCGCGACATACGCGAGCGCAAACAGGCCGAAGCCCGGATTGCCTTTTTAGCACACCATGATCCGCTGACACGCCTGAGCAACCGCGTGGTCTTCCATGAACGGCTGGAGGAAAAAATCACCCAGTCACAAGTCTGCGCCATGCAATTTGCCGTCTTGTGCCTGGATCTGGATCGCTTCAAGCAGGTAAACGATGTCTTTGGCCATGCCGCGGGTGACAAGCTGTTGCAGGAAGTTGCCAGACGCTTTCGCGCTTGCGTGGGCGAAAATGATCTTGTAGCGCGCTTGGGCGGCGATGAATTTGCCATTCTGCACCCTTCACTGGATCCTGAAAACACCGCACGCGCTCTGGCTGAAAAACTGATTGTTGCCTTGCGCAAACCCATTGATCTGGATGGCACCAGCGCCATCACCGGCCTGAGCATCGGCATTGTGTGCAGCCCGCGCGATGGTACCGATATGGAAACACTGCTCAGCAACGCCGATCTGGCGCTGTATCGCGCCAAAGAAGAAGGCCGCTGCACTTACCGGATGTTTGAACCAAACATGGATCGCCGGATGCGCCAACGCCATGCCTTGGGGCAGGATTTGCTGGCAGCTCTTGAAAACGACCAGATTGTGCTGCGCTACCAGCCCATGACCGAACTTACACGCGGTCAGGTGGTAGGTTTTGAAGCGCTGATGCGCTGGGAACACCCCACATTAGGCGAAATTCAGCCCAGCACCTTTATTCCGCTGGCCGAAGAAATGGGTGCAATTCTGCCGCTCGGCCAATGGGTGCTGAATGAAGCGTGCCGCGAAGCCGCAAGCTGGGGCAATAAGCTGCGCATTTCCATCAATTTATCTATGGCGCAATTCCTGCATGGCGATCTGCCGAACATTGTACGCAAAGCCCTGCTGACTTCCGGCCTTGAAGCGTGCCGTCTGGAACTAGAAATCAAGGAAGCCGTTCTGATTAACGCTCCTGAACGTGCCGCAGAAGTGTTGCAACAGCTCAAAGCACTTGGCACCACCATTGCTATCGATGATTTTGGCACGGGCTATTCATCTCTTGCCAGCCTGCAAAGCTTCCCCGTGGACAGAATCAAGATTGACCGTTCCTTTATCAGCGGTCTGGGCAAATCACCAAAAGCGGAAACGCTGGTACGCGCCATGGCCAACCTCGGCACTGATTTTAACGTGCCAGTGATTGCCGAAGGCGTGGAAACCTGGTCACAACTTGAATTTATTACCGGCGAAGCGTGCTGTGAAGCGCAAGGCCATATTTTTGGCTCCCCTATGCCCATCAGCGCTTTTGCACATCTCACTGGAACAATGAACGAAAACCCACCTCCCGGCGGTAAGCGTTCACGGTCTGTGGTGCTGCAACTGGTGCCGGGCGGCAAACGCAACGCACCCACCACTCCTTCGCATTTCAGCCTGCTGGCACGCAACCGCACCACAGGAAATTCACTCTAAAGAATTGAAAAATAAAGATTTTGCCATGATCTTGCCTTAAACATCAGACTATATACTAAAGTCTAAATGTAACAAGAGTAATCAAATCATGACAATTTCAGCCATTGAAAATAGCCGTTTTTTCCCCCGTCACCGAAAACGGTTTTGCCAACGCCCTTGCCAACCAGAATATGGCGGGGAGGATAGCGAGCGCATCCCCCTCAAGAACATCGGGTGAAATTAATCCTCTGCGTGTGAATGCAGCATCCTCCCGTATTCCAGATGCACCAGCAAAAACTCTTTCAACAGACTTTGCATACAAACCCACATTTTTAAAAGCACAGCCGGATAATACCACACTCGCAGGCAAAAAATCAGATTATGCTCTTGAACCTGCAGCGTTAAAGCTCAATGGTGCCAAAGCACAAGCTCCTGAGGACAGAAATACAGCAGGTACCATCCGTGATCCGGCTACCGAGCAAACCTTTATGACGCTTTCACCACATTCACGCGCATAACCAGCCACCGGCCTTCATTCCCGGATTGCCAAAACGCTAATACGCTCTTTAAGAAAAATGCTATGCTTATTGTGTCAACAATAGCCGAACTCCAATAAAATGATCATTTTATTGGTTAAAATTATGCGATAAAATAAAGATCTATAGCGTGAGACATATAATCATTTTATATGTCTCACGCTATATTCATAAAAAACCTTTTTTCGCCTGTTTTTGAATATATATTGCGGTATGGTGTAGCGATCAAACAAGCAAGGGAAAAAACGCCACGATGTTTCAGTTTAATATTAATCGGGCAGCGCGTCTTCATTTTCAATCTGTTCCGCGCTGGCAGATTGCCATTCTTTCGATACTCGGCGTTGTTTTAGGTATTATTCTGGCTATCTTTATGGCGGGACTAATGCTTTTGGTTGTACCCATTGCACTTGTTGCCGGTCTGCTGACCCGCTGGTTTTGGGGCATGAATCGCAAAAAAGCGTATCCTGAAACACTGCGCACCGCGCAATCTTCATCTGTTGAACCTGATAACAGAGAAATTGTGATTGATGCGGAATACAAGGTGCTTGATTCAGAAAGTCAAACCCGTCCCTAAAATATTACACGGCTAAAGCGGCGGCGTGCCGTTGCGTTTGAGCACCTCACCCGCAAGATAAAGTGACCCTGTGATGAGAATACGCGGCGGTTTTTCAAATTTCTGACCGCAAAGAGCTGCAAAAGCAGCATCAAGATCAGCATATCCGCTGGCAGCAATGCCAGCATGTTGGGCATAGGCGGCAATCGCTTCCGGTGAGCGGCTGCTGGCGTTATTAGGAATAGGAACGGCATAGACATGCTGCACCAACCCACCAAAGGCACGGAAAAATCCTTCTGAATCTTTCGTATTGAGCATACCCGCAATCATCACCAATGGGCGGGGAGAACGTTCTTCCCATTCACCCATGGCAGCCGCAAGCACTTTCGCGCCAGCTTCATTATGACTGCCATCCAGCCAGATTTCCGCGCCTTCCGGCAAATGCGCCAGCAATGCGCCCTGCGTCAGGGCTTGCAACCGGGCAGGCCATGCCACTTGTCCCAATGCTTTTTCATATTCTGCTGCCGTAATATTCCATTTTCTCAACACGCGTAAGGTTGCAATGGCTGTACCGGCATTGTCATGCTGATGGCGGCCTAACAGGCGCGGCAAAGGCAAGTCCATTAAGCCGTCGCTGTCTTCAAACACCAGCCGTCCGCGCTCTTCCCGTGCTTGCCAGTCCTGCCCCCCGAGGAACAAAGGCGCACGCAAACCCTCGGCGGTCGCTTCAATAACCGTACGCGCATCCCCCATCTGCGGGGCAGCAATAACCGGCACACCCCTCTTGATGATACCGGCTTTTTCCCGTGCAATGCCCGCAAGCTTGTCACCCAGAAAGCCGGTATGGTCAATGGATACCGGCGTAATCACCGAAGCCAGCGGCGCATCAATGACATTAGTGGCATCATGCAGACCGCCAAGCCCCACTTCGAGCAACAACACATCCGCCGGATGATGCGCGAACAGCATAAATCCCAGCACCGTGGTGATTTCAAATAAAGTGATCGGACGCCCCGCATTGACAGCTTCAATACGGGTGAGCGCTTCCAGAATGTCACTATCAGGCGCCAGACGCCCCGCGCCACCGCGCTGACCAAGGCGGATACGCTCGTTAAAATTCACCAGATGCGGCGATGTATAGACATGCACCGCCAGCCCATGCGCTTCCAGCATAGCCCGCAAAAAAGCAATGGTTGAGCCTTTGCCATTGGTTCCTGCAACATGAATAACCGGCGGCACTGCACGGTGCGGATTGCCCAGATCATCCAGCAGACGCACAATCCTGTCCAGCGACAGATCAATCTGCTTGGGATGCAAGTTGAGGAAACGGGCAAGGACGGCATCGGTTTCGTTCATGTGAGGTCTTCAATCTGAAAAAGGACAGATTTTGAAAAATCTGTCCTTTAGAAAAAATATTTTTTTACAGACGTTTTATACGGCTTTATTCTGCGGCGCTTTTGTAAGCATCCGGCATAGACGTGCCAGTGTTGGTTTCAAATCATGACGATGCACGACCATATCTACCATGCCGTGCGCTTTCAAAAATTCCGAGCGCTGGAAACCTTCGGGCAGTTTTTCACGGATGGTTTGTTCGATAACACGCGGCCCTGCAAAGCCAATCAGCGCGCCGGGTTCGGCGATATGCACATCACCCAGCATGGCATAAGATGCTGTAACACCGCCGGTTGTCGGGTTGGTCAGCACCACAATATAAGGCTTTTGGGCTTCGCGCAGCATCTGGATAGCCACCGTTGTGCGCGGCATTTGCATCAGGGATAAAATCCCTTCCTGCATCCGCGCCCCACCCGAAGCGGCTACCATGATAAACGGTGTGCCGCGTCGTGCTGCCTCTTCAAGGCCGGTAACAATCGCTTCACCGGCTGCCATACCCAGCGAGCCGCCCATAAATTCAAAATCCTGCACTGCAATAACAACAGGCAGTTCATCCAGCATACCCGCCCCAACCTGCACCGCATCATTCATGGATGTTTTGGCGCGCGCTTCACGGATACGGTCAGCGTAGCGTTTCTGGTCACGGAATTTCAAGGGATCAGCAGGAACATCGGGAACAGCAATGGTTTCCCATTCACCGCCATCGAACAGACAGGTCAGGCGCTGGATGGCACCCATGCGCAGGTGATAGCCGGAATCAGGAATCACCCATTGATTGGCTTCTACATCTTTGTGAAAAACGAGCTGTCCGGTTTCAGGGCATTTAATCCAGAGATTTTCCGGTACTTCCCGTTTTGCACCCAACAGGCTTTTAATTTTAGGCCGCACAACATTGGCAATCCAGTTCATGCCTGACACTCCTTCACTTATTCTGCCGCTGCCGGACGCGCTGTGCGCACGCCTCTTGCCAACTCTTGCACCCGTGTAACCACCGCCTCAACCGTTTGTGGGGTCGCATTTCCTTTGGAATCAAGGCTTTTACGCACTTCTTCCACCAGAGCGGAACCCACAACCACGCCATCGGCATTGCGCGCAATTGTACGGGCATCGTCTTCTGTTTTCACCCCGAACCCAACCACTACTGGCAGTGCCGTGTGTTTCTGGATACGGCTTACCGCCAGATCCAGCGCATCAAAGTTGGCAATTGCCGAGCCGGTAATGCCATTGACCGAAACGTAATACACGAAGCCGGAACTGTTGGCGAGTACCGCAGGCAAACGCTTGTCATCCGTGGTGGGCGTTGCAAGCCGGATAAAATGCAGACCTGCCTGCAAAGCGGGCAAGCACAATTCATTATCTTCTTCCGGCGGCAGATCCACCACAATCAGACCATCCACACCAGCCGTCTTGGCATCTCTCAAAAAGCGTTCCACGCCGTAAATAAAGATCGGATTGAAATAGCCCATGAGAATAATTGGGGTAGCAGTATTGGCTTTGCGAAAATTTGCAGCCATTTCCAGCGTACGGTCAAGATTTTGCCCCGCTTTCAGTGCGCGTAGCCCGGCAGCCTGAATGGCAGGTCCATCCGCCATAGGATCCGTGAACGGCACTCCCAACTCGATAATATCCGCACCGGCTTCGGGCAATCTGCCAAGAAGAGCGGAGGCCGTATCAAAATCAGGATCGCCCGCGGTGATGAACGTTACCAATGCAGCGCGATTCTCTGCGCGGCAAGCAGCAAAAGTAGCAGCGATACGATCACTCACAGGCTGTCTCCCAGAACATTAGCAACGGTGAAAATATCTTTATCGCCACGGCCGGAAAGATTCATAACCATGATATGGTCTTTGGGCAATGTCGGTGCAAGGGTAATTATTTTAGCCAGCGCATGGGCGCTTTCAAGGGCTGGCAGAATACCTTCCAGTTTGCAGGTAAGCTGGAAGGCTGCCAATGCTTCTTCGTCGGTGCAGGTAAGATACTGCACGCGGCCAATATCTTTCAGCCAGGCGTGCTCAGGCCCGATGCCGGGATAATCAAGGCCAGCAGAAACCGAGTGCGCTTCGGTGATCTGACCATCATTGTTCATCAGCAAATAGGTGCGGTTCCCATGCAAAACGCCCGGCGTGCCTTTGTTCAAAGAAGCCGCATGACGCTCTGTATCCAGCCCTTCACCGGATGCTTCAACGCCATAAATGGAAACGCTTGGCTCATCCAAGAATGGGTGGAACAGGCCGATAGCGTTTGATCCCCCCCCCACACAGGCAATCAACGAATCAGGCAAGCGACCCTCTATCTCCATAATCTGCTGACGGGTTTCCGTCCCGATAATGGATTGGAAATCGCGCACCATAGCCGGATAAGGGTGCGGCCCCGCAGACGTGCCAATGCAATAAAACGTATCATGCACATTGGTAACCCAGTCACGCAAAGCTTCGTTCATAGCATCTTTAAGCGTGGAAGAACCCGATGTTACCGGCACAACTTTTGCGCCGAGCAGCTCCATGCGGAAAACATTGGGCTTTTGACGTTCAACATCCACCGAACCCATATAGATAATACATTCCATGCCGAATCGCGCGCATACCGTTGCTGTGGCAACACCATGCTGACCGGCACCCGTTTCGGCAATAATGCGGGTTTTACCCATACGCTTGGCAAGCAGCAATTGGCCAATCACATTGTTGATTTTATGCGCGCCGGTATGGTTGAGTTCTTCCCGTTTAAAGTAAATCTTTGCCCCGCCCAGATGCTGGGTCATGCGTTCAGCGTAATAAAGCGGGCTGGGACGCCCTACATAATGCTTTAAAAAGCCGTCCATTTCAGCCTTGAAGGCATCATCGTCCTTGGCGGCATTGTAAGCCTGCTCCAATTCCAAAATCAGCGGCATCAGGGTTTCGGCAACAAAACGGCCACCAAAAATGCCAAAATGCCCGCGATTGTCAGGCATGGCACGCAAGGAATTTGCCAAAATGGCACCCATCATCCGTTCCTTTTCTTTGCAGCATTGACAAAGGCTGCAATCAGCGCAGAATCCTTTTGTCCTGCGGCTATTTCAACACCGGAAGAAACATCAACGCAAGCAGCATGTGTTTGCTGCACAGCTTTTCCCACATTCTCCACGGTCAGACCACCAGAAAGCACAAACGGAATAGCACGATCAAGCCCCTCCAGCAAAGCCCAATCAAAACTTTGTGCATTGCCTCCGGGACGCGTTGCGTTTTTAGGCGGCCGCGCATCAAACAGAACTTTTTCCACAGCAGGCAGATAGGCATGTGCGGCCGCGACATCTTCCTGAGTGGAAACAGGCAATGCCTTCCAGATGGCTACGGGCAAACGCTGCGCCAGCTCCTTGACGCGCTCCACAGTCTCATGGCCATGCAACTGAACCACATCAGGCATGAGCTCCGCGATAAGGGTATCGAGCAGTAGGTCATCCGCATCCACTGTAAGCGCTACAATTTTCACCTTGCCGCGCACAGCTTCGGCAAGAGCTGCGGCCTGCGCGATCTCTACATGCCGTGGGCTTTTCGGAAAAAAGACAAAACCAAGATAGTCCGCACCGGCATCGACAGCCGCAGCAACTGTTTCAGGCGTCCGTAACCCGCATATTTTAACCTGTGTTTCCATGGCTTCTCTTTGGCACAGCCTTGCAGTTCTGTCTATGGGGCAGATGACGCCAATAACAGGGCTTGAGCTTAAACGGCGGTTTTGCTAAAAGGATTCACCTGGACCGGGCCCCTCTGGCAGCCATTTTCATAATGCTGCGATGTCGGACTAGGCATTGTAGCATGGCATTTTCTAGCGTATTGCATATTGCTCTGAACTTTAGGGGGACATACAATGTTACCCCCCTGTCAGGCCAATTTCTATATTTTGAATAAGCCGTAAAGCCCGTTCATAAGGCAAAGATTTTTTATCGTGCTTTATGAATCCTGTATCATAACGAGGTATGTTAAACATGCTTGAATGGATTACTCCTGAAGCGATGTCTGCCTTTTTGCAGGTCTTGATGATTGACCTTGTATTGGCAGGTGACAACGCTGTTGTTATTGGTCTGGCCGCTGCTGGCTTGCCCAAGGAACAACGCGCCAAAGCGATTGCATTGGGTATTGCTGCGGCAACCATAATGCGTATTGGCTTTGCATCCATCACCGTACAACTCATGAGCGTTGTCGGCCTTGTTCTGGCCGGTGGTATTCTGCTGTTGTGGGTATGCTGGAAAATGTGGCGCGAGCTGCGCACGCCCCATGTGCATGAAGAACATGCGATTGAAGAAGTCGAAGGCACCATGACGTCTGCGGATGGGCCAATCACCGATGCAAAAGCCCCACCGCGCAAAACCTTTGCACAAGCTGCATGGCAAATTATTGTTGCCGATGTTTCCATGTCTCTGGATAACGTGCTGGCAGTGGCAGGTGCCGCCCGCGACCATCCTTATGTTCTGGTGTTTGGTCTGATCCTTTCCATTGCTCTGATGGGTATTGCGGCAACCTTTATTGCACGCTTGCTCAACAACCATCGTTGGATTGCCTATGTGGGTCTTGCAATTATTCTCTACGTTTCATTGCAGATGATCTATACAGGCGGTATGGAAGTATGGCCTTATCTGTTTGAAACAACAGGCAATACTGTGACCGCGCCCTAATTTGGCATAAAACGGAATACACCGAATAATAAAACGGCGATGGGCTTTCCCATCGCCGTTTTATTATGCCGCTATGGCTTGAATTTAACCCAAGGCAGGCGCATAACAGAACATCTGTTCTAAAGGACGCATTCTATGTTTGAGCATGTCACCATTGAAGCTTTTTATGCCTTCCTGCAAGTGCTGATGGTTGATCTGGTACTGGCGGGAGATAATGCCGTAGTCATTGGCCTTGCAGCCGCCGGACTTCCCAAAGAACAGCGCAAACAAGCTATTCTGATTGGCATCATTGCCGCAACTGTGCTGCGCATTGGCCTTGCATCAATTACCGTGCATTTGCTCAGCGTACAGGGGCTGGTACTGGGAGGTGGACTTTTATTGCTGTGGGTCTGCTGGAAAATGTGGCGGGAACTGACACTTTCCCATTCCGAAGAAGCAGAAGCGCTTGCAACCCTTGCAGACGCAAAAACAGGTGAAAGCATTACACACGAGAATGTGCAAACACCGCCACGCAAAACTTTTGCACAAGCTGCATGGCAGATTGTGCTGGCGGATGTCTCCATGTCACTGGATAATGTTTTAGCGGTTGCCGGAGCTGCCCGTGAACATCCCTATGTCCTGGTTTTCGGACTTGTCCTTTCCATCGCGCTAATGGGGTTGGCTGCAAATTTCATTGCAAGCCTTTTGAACAAGCACCGCTGGATTGCTTATATTGGGCTGGCTATTATACTGTATGTGTCT
>JBMDXK010000013.1:0-51458 GCA_048594375.1 Methylopilaceae bacterium | reverse complement strand
CCGGAGATGATCCGGCATTGCGCGGCGGAGGACATTCTAAAAAAGGCAAAGAGAAGGACACCCATCAAAGTAGTTCCTCGCCATCAAAAGGAAAAGAAGTTCTGCGATTGCCTTCAGGGTGGCGTCAACACTTTAGTGAAGAGCATCAGGCATTTTATTACGAGCATAAAGAAACAAAAAGCACTCAATGGGAATTTCCAGCGGAAGCAACAAGCAGCCGTTCTTCAGGTATAACAACGCCACAGTTTGCATTCAGAAACAGTGGTTCTTCCGTTAATTCCTTTGGCGCTATGGCCAGAGCTTTTGGAGCAATTGATTTAAGCCGGGAAGCTTCCCCGGCGCCTCGCTCCAAATTGCATAAAGAGGTAGCTCAAATCCCCGAAGAGTCACAGCTTGAACAGCTCACGGGTGCATACAGAGAAAAGAAAATAACAAAGGACACTTTATACAAAGAAGTCCTTGGCTTGGTAATTCTGAATAAATATCAGCATGATGAAGCAATTGCCTTATTGCGTGAATTTCAAGAATTAGGATTTAACGCAGATACGGCCATCTATAATCATATTATTCTGGCTTGTGAATTGGCTTATGACTATGAAACATCCATCACTTTAATGGAAGAAATGATTGCATTTAATATTCCAACAGATTTATCTACTTATAGCCGGATAATTGCAGCATGCGAGAGAGTAGGTACCAAGGATGCACTTGAACGCTCGACCGAAACTCTTGTAAAAGCGCAGCCTCATATAAAGAATTATTTTGAAATAACACGCGATAAAAAAGGTATTTTAACTTTAAGTTTTCCTAAACATCACAACAGGAAATTATCTCCTTGGGTCGCTCAAGCTCTTTTAAGAAGCGGCAGCTCCCCAATAGTAGAAGCCATAAGCAACAAGGGATATGTCCGAGTTTTAACAAAAGATAGTCAATCCACATCACATTTGGCCGAATTTATTGCCCGATACAATATGGGTATTTCTGACCCGTCTCTTCAGTCCAGTCTTGTTGATAAATATGAATTTACAATCTCTTCTCCAGCAGAAATGATAGAGGAGGCTTCTTTAAGCAGCTCCGGGCAGCAGTATGTAACGGTTTATCGTGTTGATGAAAATAAGTACCCAAGAATTAATATTGATAGCAACGGAAATATTGATATTCCTGATGTAAAGAGAAAAGGACATACGCGGGATCTTTACATCAATGTAGGGCAAAGAGATCGGGCGCTGCAATTCAGAGATAAAAGATTAAAGCAAAAAAGTCCTGTGACAATTAAATCATTTGAAGTGCCTCAATCCTATCTCGAAAAATTACGCAAAGAGGCAATTAGAGAAAAAGATTTTAGTCATAAAGAGGGACGGAGAAAACCCGTTCTTGTTGATATTAATAAAGCCCCCGATCAGTATGCGCTTAAGACAAGCTCTCATATAAAAGACTTGAGAAATGCTATTGTTCAAGGCACAGGCAGGATTGAATAAAGAGTACAAGAACACGGAAACAGGAATAGTTATGCCATTATGAATCTTCGATTATTTGAAATTATAGCGGACATTAAGCCGGGCAAAAACAGTCCTATCCTGAATAAATGTACAGGTGCTATTGTCAGTTGTTATGTTTCAGCTTACACGCATATTCTTGCTTTAGAAAATGCAATTCATCAGCTGAAGGCCGATCATTATATATTCCACAATCTAGTGTGTGACATCAGAGAAATCAATGTGGGCGTGTGGGATGATTATATCCAGTCAGAATGGGAGGGTTGGGTTGACCATTTTCCAAACAGTATTGAAGTCGCAGAGAGAATGAGAAAGCATATTATTTTTTATAGCCCATTCAGCCTCTATAATGATTGATTTGGAGAGCGAATGAACATTACATCACCCGTGACAAAATCCACTTATCTCACCTGTTCAGACTCCTCAAGCCACTTCTCATGTACAAGAAAAATTTTATGTGCGGGTGTTTAATTTAGCTTTTTTTTGCGTAGTCATAAACGTAGCGACGAATAGCATTTTTAGCCTTGCTAGGCTTGCCCGTATCGGGATCAACGAACTCACGGCTCTTATAGGTGGTGTAGGGAATAGCGTTACTAGCGGTGCTGAGATCACCCGTTTCAGGATCAACTTTTCCCCTGATGCGTTTTTTGGGTTTATCCGTTGCCATTAACCCGGCAGTGGAGGCAGTGCGTTTGGACATGGTTGTTGTTTGGGATGAGGCTGTTGAATTTTCTAAACCAGAATAGTCAGAATTATGACCGTTCAGCAAATTAAGGTTTCCAAGGTCTGACACGAGTTTCGCGTTCTCTCGCTGAAAGAAGGCTTGGATGCTGTGTTCTGTAAGGCGCGGTATGAGATGAAACGTGTCAGAAACCGCGTCTGCAATGGCTTGGTAGCCATGAACATTCATGAAGTAATCGGGTTTTTTCACCAGGCTCTGAATAGTGGACTGCACGTCTGATCTGGCAAGATGCTGATCTGGCGAGAATTCTGTCGGCGGCAGATCGCCATTCAAAGAGGCATTCCCAAACTCTTCATTGCTGGCATAAAAAAAGTCAGTAAAAGAGGTGTTATTGGAGGAATGAGATCCGCCCAAGAGTAGGCCATCCCCTGCGAAGTTATTCGGATATGGCTGTAAAGAGGGCCATGAGGGCGCTTCCGAAGAATAAAATGTGTGTGTATCAGTAAAGGCTGTTTCCGAAGCTAAAGGTGCAAACACATTACCATGTGATGGATCGAACGTGGGTTGTATAGGCAAGCCTGAATGAGGGATAGGTAACGCGCTCACATGCGGATTAGCCAGTGGTGCTGGTACAGAAAACGGAGACAAAGAATTACTGCCTCCATCGGAGAAAGCAGAGTCATGGTAATAAGAGGCAGCATTGCCATGACCGTATTGGTTGTGCGGCAAGCTCTGAAATGCAACCAGAGAGGCATCAAAGGGATCAAAGGCTGGGACTGTCGGAGTCTCTGTAGCGTTGGAAGAGGAATGATTACTCGATGGAAAAGCAGGCATAATAAGTCAACATAACTACCATATGAATACTGATAATGCGTTAATCGATTATTAATGTTTTTGCAAGAAGAAAAACAATAACGACTACACGCATAAGCGTTTCAATCAGGAATTTTATATGAAGCAACTATAGCCGATTTCCAATAGAATGATTATTTAATTGGAGGCAGTAAGCAACGCAGCTTAAATACTGCTATAAAACAAAAACTTATAGTCTGAGGCATATAATCATTTTCTATGTCTCAAGCCACAGAACGGTATTTTGAAAGCATCCTGAATTTAAAAGAGCTTGTGAGGATAAGTTTTACAATAAAAACGAAAAACGGCTTTTCCAATGAAAAAGCCGTCTCATAACAGTGAAAACGCTTTGGCTAAGCTGCCGGTAAATTAGGCCGCAGCTGCTGTGTCCAGAGATTTTACGCGCTTTGAAAGGCGTGAAACCTTGCGGGATGCAGTATTTTTATGAAGAACGCCTTTTTGAGCGGCACGCATGATAACGGGCTCAGCAGCGCGGAAAGCTTCGCGAGCAACGCTGTGATCGCCGGAAGCGATGGCATCTTCAACCTTGCGGATGAATGTGCGCATACGGCTTTTGCGTGCGCGGTTTACAGCTGTCCGGCGTTCGATAACACGCACGGCTCTTTTGGCTGAGGGTGTATTCGCCATAAAGATAAATCCTGTTGCAGAGCCGGAATGAAAACCGGCATAGTAAAATTTATGTGAGAGGGCATTCCTGCCGCACTGCATAAAGGGTTACATACCCTCACAAGAGGCACACGTCAACGGATTTATGCGTTTATTCATGCAGAATAGCAGTGATATGAAAAAAAGAAATGAAAAGGGGTCTTGTCCGGAGTGGATTTTAGCGTAATCCGTTTGCAAAAAGCACAAAAGAGCTGGCAAAACAGTGCAAGAATCATTAAAGACGTTCTGTAACCCTGTTTTAGTGTAGTGGCGTTTGCGATGCGTATTGCTGTTGTGGCTGGTTTTCTTTGTGTTGTGTTTTCGGGAGCCGTGGCTCAGGCGAGGGAGCCGAATATCCCTTGGCAGACGTACCGCAATGCCCAGTTTGGCACCGAGGTGACCTTGCCGCAAAGCTGGCGCTTCAAGGAAGATGTTAACAACGGTGCGGGCGCCACATATACTTCTCCGAACGGTCAGGGCAATGCCATTATTTTTGCATCCTCTGCGCGCAATACGGATGTGACAACCTTGTTATCGGCGGATCGCGGTGAGCGGGTAACCTACCGTTTTAACAAGGGAAATGTTGTGGTGATGTCCGGTTTTCACGGAGATAAGATTTTTTATCGCAAGCATGTTCTGGGCTGCAATGGCCGCATGTGGAATCATCTGGTGGTTACCTATCCTGCGCAAGCCAAGAAGCTGTTTGATCCGGTGCTGAACAAAATGGTCTTTTCGCTCCAGGCCGGACAGGGAAGTTTTTGCCGCAGATAGAGCATTACTTCTGGCAAATTTCGCACCAGAAAGTTGAGCGGCCAGCCTGTACGATTCTCTGGATCTGGCCGGAACATCCTGTTGTAGGGCAGGGAGAGGCGGCGCGGTCATAAACGGCAAAGCGGTGCTGGAAATAGCCCATCGAGCCATCGGCGGCGGTGTGGTCTTTCAAGGATGATCCCCCCGCAGCAATGGCTTCCCGCAGAACGTACTGAATGGCGGAGGCCAGTATTTCCGCCTCATCATCGCGCAGACTGTTAGCAGGGCGCAGCGGTGAAATATGTGCGCGGTGCAGGGCTTCGCACACATAAATATTGCCAAGACCGGCAATGCGTTTTTGATCCAGCAGTGCTATTTTCAATGCCGAACGGCTTGCTCCCATCAAGGCTTTGAGGGTTGCGCCATTAAGCCCGTTGCCCAGTGGCTCGATGCCAATATTGCTCAGTAAAACGTGCTGTTCGAAGGTAGCGGCGTGCAGCAGATCCATAAAGCCGAATCGGCGTGGATCGTTGTAAAATGTGCGGCTTTGGTCGGCGAAGGTAAAAATCACATGGTCATGTGCCGGATTTTTTACCACGGGCAGCGGTTTGCCGTGTGTTGAAGTGCCTGTCTGGGGTGATTCAACGCGGAACGCGCCGGACATGCCCAGATGCATGAGCAGCACGTCATCGCTATCCAGATGCGCAAGCAGATATTTGGCGCGGCGATTGAGCAATGTTACCGTTCTGCCTTGCAGGCGGGTGACAAACTGTTCAGGAAACGGCCAGCGCAAGCCGGAACGCGCCAGATGCACATGGGTGATACGGTTGCCCACCCATGTGGGTGCGAGGCCTTGCCGGACGGTTTCAACTTCGGGCAGTTCCGGCAAAGCGTGTATCCTTGTTATTCGGCGGCAGCAGCTTCAATGGAGCGGATAATAATCTCCCGCGCTTCTTTTGCATCGCCCCAGCCGGCCAGTTTCACCCATTTGTTGCTTTCCAGATCTTTATAATGCTCGAAGAAATGGGAAATCTGTTCCAGGGTAATTTGTGGAACATCCTTGATATCTTTGATGTTGTCGTAGCGTTTGGTGAGCTTTGAAGAAGGAACCGCAATGATTTTTTCATCGCCACCGGCTTCATCGGTCATTTTGAGAACGCCAATCGGGCGGCAGTTGATAACGCTACCCGGCACCAGCGGGCGGGTATTGATGACCAGCACGTCAGCGGGGTCGCCATCGTCGCAGAGGGTGTGTGGCACAAAGCCGTAATTTCCTGGATACCGCATGGAGGTATAGAGAAAGCGATCCACAAACAATGCGCCTGATTCTTTATCGAGTTCGTATTTTATTGGCTCGCCACCAATGGGTACTTCAATGATGACGTTAATGTCTTCAGGGGGATTTTTACCAATGGCAATTGCGTCAATATCCATGGAACGGCCTCATGATGGAATTAAAGAAAATTCGGAACTGTTTGCCTCATAGACTATTTTCATTATGAGATCACGCGGATTTTTGTATTTTTGCAGACGGAATACAGGACATTGGTGTTTTTTCCATATTTGAATATGCTGGTTTTTTAAAAATAGGATTCTTTTGGTAATGAAAGCTGATGCAATGCCGGATACATCAGGGTCTCTTGTCGCCCGTAAAATACGGCATCCGTTCCGTATTCCCTTTTCGGGGTGGTGGGGTATTTTGCAGAACCTGCTGGTGCGCTTTGTGGAAGATAGCGTGATGCTGGTTGCTGCGGGTGTGGCATTTTATGTGTTGCTGGCGTTATTTCCCACCATGCTGGCGATTGTTTCGCTGTATGGATTTTTTGCAAACCCCGAAGCTATTCCGGCTTATGTTTCCCAGCTTGATGCGTTGCTTCCACAGAGCGGGGTGCAGCTTATTCAGGATCAGCTTCAGGCGCTGGCCACACAGAACACCTCCACCTTGAGCATTGGTTTTATTTTCGGTCTTACACTTGCCCTGTGGACCTCAAATGGCGGAATGAAGTCCATGTTTGAGGCCATGAATATTGCTTACCGCGAGAAAGAAACCCGCTCTTTTGTGGTGTTCAATGCGCTTTCAGCCCTGTTTACCTTTGTGGGTATTGGTTTTGTGCTGTTGTTTATGGTGCTGGTGGCGGTTGTGCCGGTGGTTCTGAACTATGCGCATTATGCGGAGTGGTCGCTGCATGAAGGAATTATCCAAGTCCTGCGGTGGATGATGATTGTTCTGATTGTGTGGGGCAGCATTGTGTGTATTTACCGCTATGGGCCGGATCGTGAGCGTTCAAAATGGCGATGGTTATCGGTGGGTGCAACAATTGCCACGCTGGCATGGATCGGTGCATCGTGGGGTTATTCGTTTTATCTGTCCAACTTTGCCAATTATAGTGCTACCTATGGTTCGCTTGGTGCTATTATTGGTTTTATGATCTGGTTATGGATTTCTGCGGTCATTGTCATTGTGGGCGCCCAGCTTAACGCCCAGATCGAAGATTATCTGAACAAAGCGGCAGAACCACAAAAAGCGTGAAAGCATGGTTTTCCGCACAGGGTGATTCCGAACGAGCGAAGCGCTTTGAAAATAGCGCAATCGCTTCGTGGGTAATCTTTATTTTATTGCAGATTTTAACCAAAAAGTCTGTCAAGTTTTTGGAAATCGGCTATAAACAACCCAGAATCTTTTGTTGTTGTTTGCTAGGAATGTCCCATGGAAAACCCAACCCTTGTTCTGGCCTCTGCCAGCCCCCGCAGGCTTGCACTTCTGGAGCAAATTGGTGTGCCGGTGGCGGCCATGGTTCCCTCTTCGGTGGATGAGACACCCCTTCGTGCGGAAAAACCTGCGGCGCTGGCGCTGCGGCTTGCAACGTTGAAGGCGGAGGCTGTGCGTAAAATTATCGATCAGGATGAAGCTTTGCGAACAGCGTTTATCTTGAGTGCAGATACAGTGGTTGCACAAGGGCGCAGACCATTGCCAAAAGCCGAGACAGTGGATGAAGCCGAAACGTGTTTGCGGTTGTTATCAGGACGTTCGCATCGGGTTTATACGGGCATCGCGCTGATTGCGCCCGACAAGCGCCTTTATACCCGCACAGTGGAAAGCCGCGTGCGCTTTAAGCGCTTTTCAGAAGCGGAGCTTGCGGGTTATCTGGGTTCAGGAGAATGGCGCGGTAAAGCCGGAGGTTATGCTATACAAGGCATAGCAGGAGCATTTGCCATTAAAATTATTGGTTCATACTCTTCTATTGTGGGCTTACCGCTTTATGAAACGCTCAATCTGCTCGGTGGGGCAGGTTATCAGGTGCATAAACACTGGCAAAGTCCTCTGGATTAACCGCTATGACCGAAAAACCTTTCATCGCTGCCCCCTGTCCAATCTGCAAGAAACCCAGCCAGCAGCACTGGCATCCCTTTTGCTGCAAGCGGTGTGCGGATGTGGATCTGCACCGCTGGCTGAACGGTTCTTATGCCATTCCGGTGGTTGAAGAAGATGGCTCTGCATTGGATGATGAAGACGCAAAAGTCTGAGCTGGAACACCATAGAGCCTCACACGATAGCAAGCGTTATTCTCTGAGATCTTGTAATTTATCCGCAATAAAACCTATGGCTTTCCTTCCAGCAAAGCTTACTACTTGTGCTGCGGCATAACTGATTCCATCCTTTAAATCTTTGTTATGATGATCTTCCTTGATATTTGAGATTTCACGCGACAGATATGCGTGCTCTTTCGGAGGTAACGGCTTGCCCCTATTATTCATGAAAAGAGCATGTGTTAAGGCACGCACCTTTTTCAATTGATTACTTATATCATTTTCCATTCTGTAGTTATGAAAGATTTTTTCTAAGTCAATGACAGATTTTATTACATCACCATCAACTAGAGAACTTTTTAAAAACAGTGTATCGTCTATCATCTGGTCTACTATACTAACCAAAGAAAAATTTTTTTCAGCTTTTGTTTCTCCCTGATGTCTTAAAATGGATGCTCGTTCAACATGCTTTTCCAATGCCTGCAATGCTGCACTTTGTATAGCGTGTTCACCCACGATTTGCAGAGCGCTTTTTTGGGTTGCTGAAACATCATCCCCATAGCGAGCAAACGCAAGCAATTGGTTGATTGCGGCAGAAGGTTTAAAAGAAAATTCTGAAGTATCGTAGCGCCACGCATCTTTCTGCGGAACTGGAAACGTCACAAGATCCGGGGATGCTGGAATATGACGCTGCGCGTTGTGTAAAGTTGCCTGCATTTTGTGAACAGTGTCGGTAAAATCAGTTTGGATTTTGTTTGCAGACGTTGGTTGTATGAGTGCAGTTGCAGCAAGAGCAGCCGTTGCGCCTTTTGCAAGATTCATTGCCGATCCTTAAAAAATATTCAATTGGAATAAAAGAGTGTAAGTGCTTGAAAATGTAACTATAGATCTGAATAATACAGTCTATAGTTAATTACACTGTAAAACATTCTTTAAAATGAAAGTCAATTATATATTTTTTGCTAGAGGCTCAAGAAATTACCAAATAAAATGATTATTTTATTGGAGCCGACGGCCAGCGCAGTTACCCGTAAGACAATGGGAGCAGTAAAAAAACAATGCGAAAAAAAACAAAAACTTATAGCGAGAAAAAGCATCATTATTTTATCATGCTTTTTCTATAATTTAGCACAGATAAAGAGTTTCACATCACTACCGCAATATGCGAGAGGCTTATGCTAAAAATCATTCTAGCGTGAGACGTTCGCTCAGAAGGGCGATAACGCTTTCCACCGTATGGCCTTCGGCACGAGCCGAAAAGTGAAGCGCCATGCGGTGTTTGAGTACCGGCTGCGCGAGCGCAATCACATCATCCAGTGATGGTGCGTAGCGACCATCCAGCAAGGCGCGCGCTCTGACGGCCAGAGACAGCGCCTGACCTGCGCGTGGCCCTGGGCCCCATGCAATCAAGTTTTTCACTGTTGCGGGAGCTTCTTCAGGGCGTGCCGAACGCACCAGATCAAGAATGGCCTCAACGATATTTTCGCCAATGGGCAGACGACGCACCAGCCGTTGTGCGGCCTGTAATGCTTCTGCGGAAAGCGCCTGTTTCGGCTTTTGCGCATCTGCTGTGGTGGTTTCCAGAACAATCCGGCGTTCGGTTTCCCGATCAGGGTAGTCCACATCAATCTGCAATAAGAAGCGGTCAAGCTGGGCTTCCGGCAGCGGATAGGTGCCTTCTTGTTCCAGCGGGTTCTGGGTTGCCAATACATGGAATGGCTGGGGCAGATCATGCCGCGCTCCGGCCACGGTCACATGATGTTCCTGCATGGCTTGCAGCAAGGCCGATTGTGTACGCGGCGAGGCGCGGTTGATTTCATCGGCCATGAGGAGCTGGGCAAATACCGGCCCTTTGATAAAACGAAAATGCCGTTTGCCATTCGCATCCACATCCAGCACTTCTGACCCCAGAATATCCGATGGCATGAGGTCGGGGGTGAACTGCACACGTCGGCCATCCAGACCAAGAACAATACCCAGCGCTTCCACCAGACGGGTTTTTGCCAGCCCCGGAACGCCAACCAGCAAGCCATGTCCGCCGCAAAGCAAGGTAATCAGTGCTTGCTCTACCACGGTGTCCTGACCAAAAATAATCTCTCCCAATGCCGAGCGTGCCGCACGAATATGCGCAATGGTACTTTCTGCGTTGCGTATAGCAGCATCATCCAGCGATTCAGGGGAAATATTTTCGTGTGTCATGGGCGTTTTCTCTCATAGAGCAGTGTTCCAATGAAATGGTCATTGTATTGGAGCCAATGGCCAGCGCAGCTAAAAAACTCTGCGATAAATTAAAGATTTACAGCCTGAGACAGATAACCATTTTATCTGTCCTGAGCTATATATGCGTGAGCCGAAGCAGTATGCGCTGTTTTTTACTTCTTGCGAAGGGGGTTAAGCAAAAAACGTGGTTATTGTAAGGATCACGCTTTTTCTGCTTTTTTGATGGCTTGCCGGATGCCCCAGGCAAGGCCGCCCCAGATGAGAAAAACCATAATCATCAGCATTAAACCCGCAAACATAAGAAACATCAGTGGGCTTTTGTCACCGAGTGCGGCAAGAAATTGTTTTGCTTCACCGGAAAAAACCGCCATAAGAGCCAGCACCAGCACGCATTGCAACACCAGAGTGAGGGCTGCGCAGAAAGCTGCCATTTGCCAGATGCGGCGTGAGGCGGGGGGATGTTTTTCTGCATTATACCAATAATGCCCTGCGAGCATGGCCGCACAAAAAATAATCAAAAAGCCAACCGGCGAGCCTTTGAAGGTAATCTCCAGAAACTGGCTGGCCACCACTTCAACTGCGAAGAAAAACAGCACCCCGCTCATCAGATAGATCCCATAGCGTTGCAGCAGATCCCGCGGTGCGATATGCGGTTGAGGGTATGGGGGCATGGAAACACTCCGCATCAAAGAAAAACATTCCGCTGAGTTGTAGCGATGTTAAGCCGGAACCTCAAGAAAATCATTGCGCATGTGCCAGAATTTTACGCATCAATGTAGGCAGAGCCTCCTGCGGCAACTGGTTGGGGTTTGACCACCACATGCCGGTAGGCGCAGGGGTTTCAGGGGGAAGTGTAGCCGCCCACACCTGCATAAACAGGGGGAAATGGCTGAAAACATGTTTCACTGTGCCGTCGTGAATACGCCATTGCGCGCTGAGAGGAGCATGGGGAAGGGCGGCTTCTGCGGCGCGTTGCTGCGGCTCCCATGGGGTTGAGGGAATTTCCGCCATACCGCCCAGCAAACCTTCTGAAGTCCGGCGATTGAGCAGCACTGCGCCATCGCTACGATAAGCCAGAAATGCCACGCCATAACGGGGCTGTGGTTTGGGTTTACGAATCTTGCGCGGAAAAGTTTCCGTATCAGAGCGCAGGGCAGCAAGACAATTTTTATCCCAGGGACAGGCGGGGCAATCCGGCTTTTTTGGCGTGCAGACAGTAGCCCCTAAATCCATCAGAGCCTGACCAAAATCCCCCGGCCGATCAGCGGGTGTAAGGTCAAGCGCCAGCTTTCGGAGCGTTTCTTTTGATGCGGGGAGGGGTTGCTCAACCGCATAAAGCCGCGCCATCACCCGTTCCAGATTGCCATCAACTGGACTGGTGCGCGTGTTAAAAACAATTGCGGCAATGGCGGCGGCTGTGTAGCGCCCGATGCCGGGCAGTTTCAAAAGTGCGGCCTCATCGCTGGGGAAAGCGCCCTGATGGATTTCCATGAGTGCAATTGCGCAGCGGTGCAGATTACGGGCGCGCGCATAATAACCCAGCCCCGACCACAGGCTCAGCACATCATCCAGAGGAGCTGCCGCAAGGGTTTCAAGATCAGGAAAACGGGTAATAAAACGTTCAAAATACGGAATAACAGCCGCTACAGTGGTTTGCTGGCACATGATTTCCGAAAGCCAGACATAATACGGATTGGGGTCAGTATGGGGCAGGGCGCGCCACGGCATTGCACGACGATGTGTGTCATACCATGCCAGCAAAAGGGCAGGATCAGGAGGAGAAAGTGGCATGGAATGGTTCAATGAAACACCGATACAAAAGCAAGATAGCAAACATATAGCAGCTGATGCAGGCATAACAAGGCATGACAAATCCAAAGTTTGAAGTATATTACCCACTTTCAGTCATACGGCGATAAAGAGCGATGCAGCAGTCACCCCCCTTCAAAAAAAAATACGCGACAACGCTCGCAGCCCTGTTGCCGCAGTGCCTCAATGACGTGCTGGCAAAACAGGGCTTTGCCAGCAGTGAAATTCTTACGCATTGGGGCGATATTGCCGGAGCAGAGCTTGCGCCTTATTCTGAACCCGTGAAAATGCAATGGCCGCCCAAAGGTCAGGCCGCTGATCCCGCCAGTCCACGTCAGCCCGCAGTGCTGCATGTGCGTGTGGAAGGTGCTTTTGCGCTGGAGTTCCAGATACAGGCGCCTGTGATTCTTGAGCGCATTAACCGCTATCTGGGCTGGCAATGTGTGCAGCAGATCCGGCTCAAACAGGGGCCAGTGCAAAAACACGAACGCAATGCTGCACCCAAAGAAATCAGGCTGGATGCTGAAACGGAACAGCGCATGACGGAAAGCGTCGCAAACATTGAAAATGACAGATTAAGGCAGGCGGTTTTGCAGTTGGGACGCACCATACAGGCTAAAAAACAACGCTGATATCCCATGCCGCCAAGTTTAAAATAAAATAATCTTTTTATTGAAACCATCGACCAGCACAGATAAGAATTTGCTATAAAACAGAGACTTATAGCCTGAGGTAAGTAATCATTTTATATGTCTCAGGCCATACATACAAATTCCCCGCCCATGAACAAATGAAAAAAGCCGGATGCAAAATGTGCATCCGGCTTTAAAATGATTTTGATTGAAAACCGCTGAATAAATTAGTTCAGACGGGCTTTAACTTCGCCAATGCTTTCTTCCATGAAAGCGGTTGCTGCTTTGCCTTTAAGCTGGGCTTTGAGAACCCGCTCTGCGGCATCGGTTGCGGCATCGGCAGCCACAGCGCGCACTTCTGCAAGAGCCTGTGCTTCTGCTTGAGAAATTTTAAGTTCTGCCATCTGGGTACGGCGCGCAACAAATTCTTCTGCTTTAACTTTTGCTTCATGTGCCAGTTGTCTGGCTTCGGCTTCTGCCATTTCAATAATGGATTTTGCTTCTGCTTCTGCTTCCTGACGACGGCTTTCATATTGTGCGAGAAGCTTTTGTGCTTCTTCACGCAACATACGCGCATGATCCAACTCTTCACGGATGCGGTTACCGCGTGTATCCAGCATTGAAAGAATTTTGGTGTGAAGACCAAAACCGAACACAAGGCCGAAAAAGATCACAAAAGCAATTGCGCTCCATAAACCTGTTGTACCCATAATCTGAACTTTCTGTTTTAAGGGCAGAACCCTGAAAATTTTAAAAAGAAGGTTTAATCAAACGGCTTTATTCAAGCCGCTTTAATGGCGTCATCAACGGCTTTTTCAACGTCACCGGGGGTGGGTGCTTTGCCGGCAATTTTTTCAACAATCGCACCTGCAGCATCAACAGCAATGGTGTGTACGTTGGAGAGTGCGGCAGCTTTGGTGGCTTGAATTTTTTCTTCAGCAGCGTGCAGCTTGCTGGCAAGCTCGGCTTCCAGAACTTTGCGAGAAGCGTCTGCTTCGGCGTTGAGTTTGTCGCGGGTGGAAGCGGCCAATGTCTGCGCATTGCCACGCGCTTCGGCAAGTGCTTTTTCATAAGCGTGCTGAGCAGCGTTTGCTTCATCTTTCAGACGGATTGCTTCAGCCATATCGGAAGAAATGCGCTTGTGACGGGCATCCAGAATAGATTGTACACGCGGCAATGAAATGCGTGACATCAGGATGTACAGCAGACCAAATGTCAATGCCAGCCAGATGAGCTGGGAAGGATAAGTTGTGGTATCGAATGCAGGAAATGCAGGGCCGGAACCGGCAGTATTTGCAGGAACTTCGATAACATTGACTGTTTCTTCCATGAGTTTTGCCCTCATCACTGGAATAGAAAAATGCGCAATAGCAAACAGCAGTAAGGCGGCTTGCCCCAAATTCGTATCCATAAAAGCGGTTCTGGACTTGCATGGATACGGATTTGAAAGGTTGCCCAGAACGTAAAAGTTTTGGGCAACCAGAGAATGTGAAGTCTTGAAAGACTTAGACCACGAACAGCAGGATAATGGCAACAACGAATGAGAAAATGCCAAGACCTTCTGCAAGTGCAGCACCGATCATGGCGCTGGTGAACTGGGATGCTGCGGCTGTTGGGTTGCGCAGCGCACCGGAAAGGAAGTTTCCGAAAATGTTACCCACTGCAATACCAGCGAGACCCATACCGAGACATGCAATACCTGCGGCCAGGAATTTTGCGGCTTCTGCTTCCATTGTTTAGCTCCTTAAGTAATGGAAAAGGTAAATCAAAGCACTTCAAAACAAGTCACTAACGGGTGTTAGTGGCCAGGATGAAGCGCATCGTTGAGGTAAATGCAGGTAAGAACAGTGAAAACATATGCCTGCAAGAAAGCGACCAGGAATTCAAAGCCGGTGAGCGCCACAATCATTGCCATCGGCAATGTGGCTCCTGCCATACCAAGAACACCAAGACCCGTCATGGAGACCACAAAGCCTGCAAATACTTTCAGTGCAATGTGACCAGCCAGCATGTTCCCGAACAAACGCAAAGATAGCGAAATGGGACGGGACAAGAAGGAAATGACTTCAATCACAAACATGAAAGGCAGCAACCAGCCTGGCGCGCCACTTGGGAAAAACAGATTGAAGAAATGAAAGCCGTGTTTGTAAATACCATAACCCAGCACAGTGAGGATAACCAGCATGGCCAGAGCAAAGGTAACGATGATGTGGCTGGTGACCGTAAACGCGCCGGGAATCATGCCGAGCAGGTTGGCAAACAACACGAACATAAACAGCGAGAACACGAACGGAAAGAAGCGCATTCCTTCTTTTCCGGTTGTTTGCCGCACAGTGTTGGCGATAAACTCGTAAAAGACTTCCGTAACAGATTGCAATCTTCCCGGCACAAGACTGCGGGAGGCTGTACCTGCGGTAAGAAGGAAAAACACAACCGCTACGATACCCATCATAAAGGCGGCGGAATTGGTTATCGCCAGATCAATGCCACCAATATTCCCAAGCGGGACAAGTGGTTTAATCACAAATTGATCCATAGGACCGGCCATGGGAGTGCCTCTCGCTTAATGTCTTACATGGCGGCCTGAAAGGCGCGCCGTTATCCGTTATGGTTCTGCTTTTGCGCCACCCGCACGATATTCATAAAACCGGCGGCAAACCCAAACAGCATGAAGATAATCAGCCCCCACGGAGAGGTGCTGAAAAGATAGTCTATGCCCCAACCGACACCGGCACCTGCAATGGGGCCTGCAACAAAATCGCTGACCATGCGTAATGCTTTTGCATAATTGCTGGCATTGACCGAATTGCGTGTCTTGTTCGCGTCCTTGGCATCGGCTTCAGCCACTTTATTCAGAGCGGCTTCCAGCGCGTTGCTGCGTTGGCGAAGGGCATTATCAGAAAGGTTTTCAAGGTTTTCTTCATCAGGATTATGCGGTGCATTGACCATGCTCGAATATTCCTTTTGCCGAAAAGCTTTTTCATCCAATTGGGCGGCACCATAGTAACGCCATGTTTCAAAGTCAAGGCGGTTAAGGGATTCTGAAGATATGAAAATCAACCTTTTTGCAGGCTGTTCACAACATGCCGCATCTGAAGGGAAAGAAAAAATGCCGGAATGAGGACAAACAATCGCCGGAATACGGCCTCTAGACGACTTCCAGCAAGGTCTCTGCTTCCTGTAAATTGACAGAAACAAGCTGGCTAACCCCTCGTTCTGCCATGGTAACTCCGAACAACCGATCCATGCGGCTCATGCTCACCGGATTGTGGGTAATCACTAAAAAGCGTGTATCTGTATCGGCGCGCATATTTTCAAGCAGATTGCAAAAGCGTTCTACATTTGCATCATCCAGCGGCGCATCCACCTCGTCCAGCACGCAAATGGGGGCAGGATTCGTCAGAAAAATTGCAAATATCAGAGCCATAGCGGTCAGCGCCTGTTCACCGCCGGAAAGCAACGACAACGTTTGTGGGCGTTTTCCGGGAGGGCGGGCAATCACTTCAAGGCCAATCTGCAATGGATCTTCGGCTTCAATCAGTTCGAGCTGCGCTTCCCCGCCGCCAAACAGCAAGGAAAACAGGCGGATAAAATGTTCATTTACCAGTGCAAAAGCGGCCAGCAACCGCTCGCGCCCTTCCTGATTGAGCGTATTTAGTCCTTGCCGCAGCTTGCGAATCGCATCGGTGAGATCGGCCTGTTCTCGCTGCAGGGCATCAAAGCTGCTTTGTGCTTCTTTTAATTCTTCTTCTGCGCGCAGATTCACAGCGCCGAGGCGTTCGCGCTCCTTGCGAAGCTGGTCGAGTTTGGCGTTCAGTTCTTTCAACGAACGCAGGGGCTGGCTGCCCTCCGGTTCAGAGGCGTGATCGAGCAGGGGAGCCGCCTTATGCGCCTCGTCAAAGCGCTGCTGGGCATCTTGCAAGCGCATATCGGCATTCTGGCGGCGTTCTTCTGCTCTGGCCTGGTTTGTTTGTACGTCAGCCAGACCGCGCAAGGCATCCCGCGCCGCATGGCTGCTTTCGGTATGGCGTGTTTCAGCAAGATTTAAAGCATCCTGTGCTGTGCATGCGGCTATTTCAAGGGTGTGCAGTGAATCGCGCAGATTCTTGCGCTGAGCGGCCAGTTGATCCGGCTTTTCGCACAGGGACGCATATTCTTCCGTGACATTTTTCCGCCGTTCAGCCAGCTTCTGATTCTGGCATCCGGCTTCTTGTGACCGTTTTTGCCAGAGCCGTTGCTCATCAAGCAGATGTTTCTGGCGGCGTTCCAGCCCATGCCGGCGTTGATGTGCGGCATCCAGAGCTGCCCGCGCATCGGCGGCTTGCCGCCTTGCATGTTCAGCGTTTTGCAAGCATTGGAAACGCTGTTCTTCCAGATCATGCCCTTCCGGTAGAGCATCAAATTCGCGCAGTACAAGATCGAAAGCTGTGCGTGATTCGCGCAGTGATGCTTCCCGATGCCCCAGCGTGGCCAGACATTCTGCCTGTTTGGCTTCGCGGCGATTTTTTTCAGCTTCGGCTTTGGTAAGTTCGGCTTGCAGCCGATCAACATCTTTGCGGCTTTCCCGTGCGTGTGTGCGTGCGTGTTGTTCTGCTGTCTGGGCAGTTTTCACTTGTGCTTCAAGGGTTTGAAAATGCAGACGGCTTTCTTCATAAGCGGTGGTGGCGAAGACCAGTGCGGCTTCAAGTTCGGCCAGACGGTTGCGTTCTGCAAGGCGAATGGCGGTGGCGGAAGGGGCATCGCTGCGCACTGTATAGCCATCCCAGCGCCACAAATCGCCCGATTGAGAGACAAGGCATTGGCCGGGAGCAAGTTTTGGTTGCAAATCAGCACCCTGCGATGCTTCCACAAGCCCTGTTTGCGCGAGTCTGCGCTGAAGCACAGCGGGGGCGTCCCCATAAAGCGCGAGGGGTTCTATGCCATCGGGCAGGGGTGGATCATCCGGCAAGGCAGGGGTATCTGCCCAGAACATCAAGGCCGTATTGTCCACAGAAGCTTGTGCGTCATCTCCGAATGCGGCGGCAAAAGCCCGTTCATAGCCTGTTTTTACGTTGAGGGAATGCAGCACTGCATCGTGTGTTGTGTGTGAGGGGGCAGCGAGCATTTTAGTGAGCGTGCGCACTTCCACATCAAGCTGCCGGAAGGCCTGTTCTTTTTCACGCAAGTGAGGACGGTAAGCCGATTCGGCTTCGCGTATTTCGTTTAACGCGTGTTCGGTCAGCACCACATGTTGTTCGGCATTGCCCAGAGCATGACGGGCGTGGCTTAGGGCAGTTGCAAGCTGTTGGTAGTCGGTGGTTTGGGGAGCGTTATCCCACTGCGCAAGCGCCGCTTGAGCGGCGGCATAGTCTGCCTCCATGCGCTTGAGACGTGCTTCGCTGTCCATACGGTTGCGCATCAGAGCGTCACGGCGGGCATTGCGTTCGGCCACGGCAGCGGTTGCTTCCAGCAGGGCGGTTTCGGCGGCTTGAAGGTGCAAGGCCGTAGCGTCAATGCGCTGTTGTTCACTTTGTCCTGTGTTGCGCAAGCCCTCAAGGCTGTTGGTTGCCTGTGCTATCTCTGTTTCAATGCGTGCAAGATTGCTTGCGGCATCTTGCGAAAGCTGTGCTTCGCGGACTTCATCCTGAGCAAGCTGCGCCTGTTGATGCTCAAGCTCTTTTAAACGCTGACGCACATGGGTTTCTTCTTGTTCCAGCGCATCACCGCTGCGTTTTACGCGCTCCAGTGCGGCGGTGGCGCTCAACGATTCTTCCCGCAGGCGTTTGAGTTCGTGCTGGGCAACGGCTTCGTTGCGGGCGGTTTCATGCTGTTGCGCCAGACATTGTGCAACGCTGCGTTCGGCTTCCAGAACGGCAGCGTGCGCGGCGGCGTATTCCTTGCGCGCTTCGCTGAGATTTTGCCGCAGGATTTCCCGTTCACAGCGGCGAATATCGGATGAAAGACTGCGGTAGCGCAGAGCTTGTTTTGCCTGACGGCGCAGATTATCCAGTTGGCCATCCAGTCCTCGCAGCACATCATCCACCCGTTGCAGATTGAGTCCAGAGGTTTTCAGGCGTGTTTCGGCTTCCTGACGGCGGGTGTGCAGGCCTGAAATGCCAGCGGCTTCTTCCAGCACGCGGCGGCGGGATTGCGGATTGGCGCTGATAATTTCGGCAATCTGTCCTTGCCGCACCATGGAGGGCGAGCGGGCGCCGGTGGAGGCGTCCGCAAACAAAAGTTGCACATCGCGCGCGCGGGTATCCTTGCCATTGACCCGATAGACAGAGCCTTTTTCCCGTTCGATGCGGCGGCTGATTTCCAGTTCATCCACCTGCGTGTAGGGTGCTGGAGCGCGGTGTTCTCCGTTATCAATCCAGACGCTGACTTCTGCCATATTGCGCGCCGGACGCTTGGCGGAACCGGCAAAGATCACATCATCCATTTCGGAAGCGCGCAAGGCTTTATAGGAGTTTTCGCCCATTACCCAGCGCAGTGCTTCTACCAGATTGGATTTGCCGCAACCGTTCGGCCCCACAATACCTGTCAGACCAGGCTGGATGAGAATTTCCGAAGGGTCAACAAAGGTTTTAAAACCTGCAAGGCGCAGGCGTGTAAGCTTCATGCCGCATAAAATCCATGGCGAAAACGCAGTTTCTAAAGATTACACGATTCCATGCGTCTGCGAATATAAAAAGACAGGCTGCGTTTCCACAGCCTGTTCCTGAGGCAATCTGAGACTGCAATTTTAAAGCGTTGGTGCATCCGCAATGGCTTTTTCAAGCTCTGGAACCGTCATGGCACCGCGGTGGATGCGGCCATTGATAAAGAATGTAGGCGTGGAGCTTACACCAAATTTTTCACTGGCGCGTTGGCGTACAGCGGTGATGTTTTCTTCCAGTTCGGTATTGCTGACGCATTCTTTAAGACTTTCATCGGTAAAGCCGATTTGCTTTGCAAAGCTTTGGATCCACACGGGTGGCTCGCTGGCCGTCACCAGGCCGTCCAGTTGTGCAAAGAAGGCATCCACCACTTCAAAGAACTTACCGTCTTCACGGCAGCGTGCCAGCATAAAGCCGGCTGTGGCATATTCATCCAGCGGAAATTCGCGGAAGATAAACCGTACTTTGCCGGTATCAATATAGTTGGCTTTGAGCGTTGGCCACACTTGTTTGTGGAAGGTCGCGCAGTGGGAGCATGTTAAAGAGGCGTATTCGATAATGGTCACGGGTGCAGTATCGCTGCCCAGAACCTGTTCTTCCAGAGCGCCGGGAGTGAGCAATTCGGTAAACCGGGCTTTTTCTTCGGCGGTTGCGGCGTTCGCGCCGGTGCGACCAGGCACCACAGCGTCAGAGGAAGCCGGATCGGTTGCGGAAGAAGTTGCGGTCTGGGTTTGGGTTGATGTATTGCCGCCATTGAGCAGCCAGGCACCCGCCGCAATCAGCACTACCAGCAACAGGGCGCCAACCGCCATGGAAAGGAGGGATCGTTTCATTGCATCAACCTTTTTTCATTTCTTAACTTTTCCTGAGATGCAGGAAAGAGCGCAGCTTTGAACCATACTTAAGGGCAAGAATATCCAGATTGCAACTGCCTTAAATATTAAAGCGGCCAAAATTAAGGCTTTTTAAGCACTTTTCCGCAGCTTGGTTGGTGCAAGAGCCCGATCCACCGGAGCAAAGCCACGGCGATGATGGGGGGTAGCGCCGCATTGTTCCAGCGCCGCAAGGTGCTGTGCAGTGCCATAACCCATATGTTTTTCAAAGCCATAAGCCGGGTAATATGCGCCAAGCTGCACCATCAGCCGGTCGCGGGTGACTTTTGCCACAATGGAAGCCGCGCCAATGGCGGCAACAAGGCCATCCCCGCCAACAATGGCTTGCGCGGAGCAGGGCAGGTCGGGCGGCACATCACGGCCATCAATCAGGGCGTGGTGCGGCTGAAGGCTCAGGCCAAGCACCGCTTGCCGCATTGCCCATAAGGTTGCACCGCGAATATTCAGCTGTGCGATTCGCTCAGGGGAAGCAAAAGCAATGGAAACGGTCGCGGTGGCAAGAAGAGCTTCATACAGCGCTTCGCGTTTTTTAGCGGTGAGCTTTTTGGAGTCATCAAGGCCATCCGGTATGTTTTGCGGATCGAGAATGACCGCAGCGGCCACCACCGGCCCCGCCAAAGGGCCACGTCCGGCTTCATCAACACCGGCAATACGGCTGCTGTCCGGTGGCATTGCAGGGAGAAACGAAAACAGGTCATCAACAGGCATGGTGCAAATCCGAAAATATCTATTTTTCGCCTATACCTAATTTGGATGTAAGCCAATGCAACAACCAGCCAATGAGCTGAACAGCAATATCAACCCCAAGCTTATAAGCTAGCCCCATCAGAGCAACCAAACCAAAAATACAAATGACAATAAATGGCGCAAAACTCTGTACAGCCTGATAGATATAGGGAAGAATTAAAAGAAAAATGCACGCAACCCAAAAAAATCTTTCATCGCACCGCTTTTCCCGTTCATTGATTAAATCTGTTTCCAAACGGGCAATACTATCTGAAAGCGCCTCACTTCCTTGAGAAGAAGGGTAGGGCGGATCAAACTCCGTAGGGTTGTTTTGAATGCCAGAATTATCAGGATGCGCGACGTTCACTGTATTCTTCACACATATCAACTGTTGATATTTTTATACCTTTCGCTCCTGGAACATATCGCTTAACCCATGCTCCTCTTTCCCAGTGAGTATTAGCAACCAATTGCCCAGGTGTTTGTGAACGCAATTTCTCCCAAGCCCGATTCAGCATCAAAGCTTCTGGAGAAGTCTTTTCCAGATCATTTACGCCCCAGAAAACATTGGGTACATCTTTAGAGCCAAAGGGTTTACACCTGTGATACAGAGAGGTGAGAACAGGTCCATAATCCCACGCCTCAAAATCCTCATCAATCAAACGATTTCCTGTATTCCCAAGAAAATTCAAATCTGCCAAGTAAAGTATTTTTTGGAGCTTCAAATTTGAAAGCTGCCACTTACTAAGAGAGCAAAGATATTTTGCTGCTTCAAATGAAGAAACCACCTTACACCCTCCTTTCATTGAAATTTTACAAGAACATTAACACAATAAAAATACAATGTGTATAAATGATGAATCCAATACAATGTCAAGAGTCATATGTTTTGGATGTGAAGGTATCTTACAGAGAAATAATACCTTTACTTAAACGCTTTCTCATGCAGAAAGATATTGAACCGCACAAGAAATCCTTTAGTGTGGCAATGCCTTCAGCGCATTTTTTGTTTATTGAGCCGCATAACCTTCGTGATATCCATGACAACCCAGCCTGATTTTATGTCACCTTCCCGTTCTTTTCAGGGTTTAATTCTCACCTTGCAACGCTTTTGGGCGGAAAAGGGCTGCGTGATTCTCCAGCCCTATGATATGGAAATGGGGGCAGGCACGTTTCATCCCGCCACCACCTTGCGGGCGTTGGGAGCAAAGCCCTGGCGTGCGGCGTATGTGCAGCCTTCCCGCCGCCCGAAAGACGGGCGTTATGGTGAAAACCCGAACCGTTTGCAGCATTATTACCAGTATCAGGTGATTTTAAAGCCTTCGCCGCCGAATTTGCAGGAGCTGTATCTGGAAAGCCTCCGCGCCATCGGTATTGATCCGCTGCTGCACGATATCCGCTTTGTAGAGGATGACTGGGAAAGCCCGACACTTGGTGCATGGGGCTTAGGCTGGGAGTGCTGGTGCGATGGCATGGAAGTGTCGCAGTTCACGTATTTTCAGCAGGTTGCAGGTATTGAGTGCAGCCCCGTGGCCGGTGAGCTGACTTACGGTCTGGAACGCCTTGCCATGTATATTCAGGGCGTGGAAAATGTTTATGACCTCAACTTCAATGGCCGTGAAGGTGCGGAGAAGGTCACTTATGGCGATGTGTTCCTGCAAGCAGAGCAGGAATTTTCCCGCTACGATTTTGAACATGCTGACACCGAGTTGCTGCTAAGCCATTTCAACAACGCTGAAAAAGAGTGCAAGGCACTTTTGGATGCCGGTGATAATGGCCAAAAGCATCTGATGGCGTTGCCTGCTTACGACCAGTGCATTAAGGCAAGCCATGTTTTCAACCTGCTGGATTCGCGCGGCAAGATTTCGGTCACTGAACGGCAGAGCTATATTTTGCGGGTGCGTGAGCTGGCCAAGGCCTGCGGTGCTGCATGGCTGAAAACCGCAGGCGGTGGAATGGCTGCATAAACTCTTGCGATTGCCTCTTTGAATCAATGTGAAAAGTTACAGATAAAAATGCCCGATTTGCTGCTTGAACTGTTTTCCGAAGAAATTCCTGCCCGTATGCAAGGCCAGGCTGCCGAAGATCTGCGCCGCCTTGTCACGAATATGCTGGTGGACGCTGGCCTTACCTATGAAGGCGCAAAAGCTTTTGCAACGCCGCGCCGTCTGGCGTTGACGGTGCAGGGGCTTCCCGCACAGCAGCCCGATACGCGCGAAGAGCGCAAAGGCCCCCGCGTGGGCGCACCGGAAGGGGCGATCAATGGCTTTTTAAAAGCGGCAGGGTTGGCCAGCATTGATGAAGCCAAAATCCAGCAGGATCCAAAAGGCGATTTTTATCTGGCGGTGCTGGAGAAAAAAGGCCGCACCACCATCGCGCTTTTAAGCGAAAAGCTGCCCGAAATCATCCGCGCGTTTCCGTGGCCGAAATCCATGCGGTGGGGCAACGGTTCCATGCGGTGGGTGCGCCCGCTGCACAGCATTTTATGCACCTTTGGTTCGGCGATGGAAGAAACGGAAATTGTGCCGTTTGAAGTCGAAGGCATTGTTTCCGGTGATACCACGTATGGCCACCGTTTTCTTTCCCCGCAAAGCATCCGTATCCGCCGCTTTGATGACTACCAGCCCGCATTGGAAAAAGCCTTTGTGGTGCTGGATGCGGCTCGCCGCCGCGACATCATTCTGCACGATGCCAAAGACCTCAGCTTTGCCCAAGGGTTGGAGCTGGTGGAAGATGCTGGCCTCTTGGAAGAAGTGGCCGGACTTGTGGAATGGCCGGTTGTGAAGATGGGTGCGTTCGATGCAGCCTTCCTGGATGTGCCGGAAGAAGTGATCCGCACCACCATCCGCGCCAACCAGAAATGCTTTGTGCTGCGCGATGGCAACGGCAAACTCACCAACAAATTCATTCTGGTATCCAACATTGCTGCTAAAGATGGCGGCGCTGCCATTGTTGCGGGCAACGAGCGCGTGGTGCGCGCGCGCCTTGCTGATGCGCGGTTCTTCTGGGAAGGGGATAAGAAAATCCCGCTGGCCGACCGTGCAGCAAAACTGCAAAACGTGGTATTCCATGCCAAGCTTGGCACGCAAGCGGATCGCGTAAAGCGCATTGAAGAGCTGGCAGTTTATATTGCAAAACAGATTGGTGCCGATGAAAATGAGGTGCGCACCGCTGCACAACTCTGCAAAGCGGATTTGCTCACCGAAACCGTGGGCGAATTTCCCGAAGTGCAAGGCTTGGCGGGGCGCTATCTCGCGCCGCTGGCCATCAACGGCAATCTTTCTCCAAACATTGCTGAAGCGCTTTCCGACCATTACAAACCACAAGGCCCTTCCGATACAGTGCCGAGCAACAAAGTCACCATTGCCGTGGCGCTCGCCGACAAAATCGACACCCTCACGGGCTTCTGGGCGATTGATGAAAAGCCAACCGGCTCTAAAGATCCTTACGCCCTGCGCCGCGCTGCCTTGGGCGTGATTAGGCTGCTGCTTGAGAATGGGCTTCGATGCTCTTTAACTGCAATTATAGAGTATAGTACTTGGTGGTATGCAGAGACGCTTTTTGATAATGGAATGGCCTATACAGTAAAATACTCAACTGATTTTCAGTATGATGGTGCTGGAGAACCATTCCAGTTTGAAACAGAAAATTATGTTTCTTGTATTATGGATTTTGAGTCTGATGATAGAAATTTTGATGACAGATATGATTATATTCAGGATATAATTGATTCAGGTTGTTATATAAAATCATATAACGATACGGATATTAAATTAAATGCGAATGGTGAGCCTGTTAGCGAGTTCCTCAAACTTGAATTATTTAAGCCTACCTTGATTGCCTTCCTCGCCGACCGCCTCAAAGTGCAGCTCCGCGAACAAGGTGCGCGGCATGATCTGGTGGATGCCGTCTTTGCGCTGCCCAATCAGGATGACCTCTTCATTATGACCCGCCGCATTGAAGCGTTAGGCACCTTCCTCAATACTGATGACGGCAAGAATCTGCTGGCGGGTTATCGCCGCGCAGCCAACATCGTCAAAGCCGAAGAGAAAAAAGACGGGCAGGGCGCATTCGATGCCGCTCCTGATGCAAGCATCTTGCAGGAGGATGCAGAGAAAGTCTTGCACCACGCTCTGCAAACCGCAATAACAACCGTTGAAAAAGCAGTGAGCAATGAGGATTTCACCACGGCCATGCAGGCGCTTTCAACCTTACGCGCGCCGGTAGATGCGTTTTTCGACAAAATCACCGTGAATGCTAACGAACCCAACTTGCGCCAGAATCGCTTGCGCCTTCTCACACAATTGCGCGATGCGGTACACAAAGTCGCCGATTTCAGCAAGATTGCGGGTTAAATTGAATGTGCAGGGCGCTATGCGCTTATGTTAGCTAACGCTGCAAAATAAAAGAATTGAAATAAAAAGACAGGATTAGCCCGTGGAAACAGCCATTTCTTCTAAAATCTCCCACCCGCGTTCTTCGGGCGTGGAAGCTTTGGCAAAGCTGGTTGAAGCGGATATGGCGGAAGTTAATGCGCTAATCCTTTCCAAAACTGGCTCCGATGTGACGATGATACCGGAAGTGGCCAACCATCTCATCAGTTCGGGCGGCAAACGCATCCGCCCCATGCTGGCTCTGGCGGGTGCAAAGCTGTGCGGCTATCCTGAGAGCAAGCATCCCGTGGCGTTGGCGGCTGCGGTGGAATTTATGCACACCGCTACATTGCTGCATGATGACGTGGTGGATGAAAGCGATATGCGACGCGGCAAGAAGTCTGCGCGTATGGTGTGGGGCAACGAGGCGTCGGTGTTGGTGGGTGATTTTCTGCTGGGGCAAGCCTTCCGCATGATGGTGGATGTCGGCTCACTCGAATGTCTTGATATTTTGTCCACGGCAGCAACGGTGATTGCGGAAGGCGAAGTGATGCAGCTTGCGGCCGCTCAGCATCTGGAAACCACGCAGGAGCAGTATTTGCAGGTTATCCGTTCTAAAACCGCAGCGTTGTTTGCGGCGGCGTGCGAAGTTGGCCCCGCCCTTGCCAAAGCCGGTGAAGCGGAGCAAACGGCACTCCGGCAATATGGCGACGCACTCGGCATTGCTTTCCAGCTGGTGGATGATGCCCTTGATTACGGCGGCGAGGCCGAAGCTTTGGGAAAGCGGGTAGGGGATGATTTCCGCGAAGGCAAAATCACGCTGCCGATTATTTTTGCCTTGCAACAGGCCGACAATCAGGAACGCGCGTTCTGGCAAAGAACACTTGGCGAGCGGGATATTCAGGAGAATGATCTTGAAACCGCGCTGGGCATTTTGAAAAAGCACAACACATTGGGGCAAACCTTTGAAGAAGCGCGGAAATATGGTGCAATGGCTCACAGCGCATTGAAAGTATTTGCAGATCATCCTGTAAAGGAAGCTTTGAGTGACGTGGTAGATTTCGTCATCCAGCGGAAAAGTTAAGAACCGTTTAAACAAAAGCTTGACGCAGTTAACGCCATCTTGTAGCTCTGATTATACCAAAGTGTAAGAGTATATTGGAGCAACTATGCTTGATGTGAGTGCGTTAAAACCTGAGGCATCAAACCTCGCTATAGAAAATAATCACATCACTTTTACAAAAGCATTGAACGAACAACGCTCTGATAATGCAAACCAAAATATGTATGGTGGGTTCTATGGAGCGGGATCATTGCCTCTCCGGCCGGGGACAAGTTCTGGATATTATCCATCGCTAAACAATCCGGGTTCTTTTGCAAACGATCAGCCCTTCTTCGGTTCCCAACCTCATCAAAATGGCGCTTATCCACCCCCGCCTCAGCGCGCAAGCACATGGGGTACGCAAAGTGCTTTTCCACCACCACCACCTCCTCCATCCCAGCGACGAGCATCATTTGGTGCGCAGCCGCCAATGTCATCATACGCAAGGCCTTCCGCACAAACAGAAGCCAATCATGTTGCAAAAATAAGAGAAGAAAATTCAAGGCTAAAAAGCGAAATTGCGACTTTACAAAAACAATATGACAATCAACAGCGTAAGACGGATAAATCAAATGTTGCAAACGCAATACAAAAAGAAAAACAAAACGATTTAAGCACACGCATTAAGAATCAAAGAGAAACAATCAGTGGATTGCAAGAAGAGCGAGATCAATTATTAGACAAAGTGAATGGATGGAGAGCAGCGTATACAGAAATGGAAAGAAAATTTGTTGCTGTACAAGCCAAGAGAGAAGAATTTAAAACAGCCAATAGTGGATTAGCGCGTGAAAATGATGAACTTCATCAGCGGATTGCTGATTTAGAAGCAAGAGTTCGTCGCAGAGAAGATACGATAAACCGCTTACAAGATATAATAGATATTCGTGGTATTTAGACTGGGTTAGAGTAGAGAAAAGCACCCCAGACGGCAAAATTTTGCTATGGGTTTGTGTTGGATTGTAAGAAAGAACAGAGAGTCTGGTTCACCTAAAATGATGCCCTTTTTCTCTTCATCGTCATAACCGCACGGGATGCGACCATCCAACGCCTTTTCTTTTCAAATCAATAAATGAGTCATTCTGATTTCGTGGTAAAATCCACGATAAAAAGGGTGTTTACACTCACATTTTATAATACGTGCGCTATATCATGCTTTTACAATAACATTGATAGAAGTATCTCTTACCCACCATTGCGGGTTTTTCTGCAAAAGTGCATGGGCGGCTTGCGTTGCAGCTTCACCATCTGAAAACAAGCCAAACACCGTAGCGCCAGAGCCAGACATCCGCGCAACTCTACAGCCGGGCTGCCTGTGCAAGGCTGCAAGCACTTCTGAAATCACCGGCGCAAGGCTGCACGCGGGTATTTCAAGATCATTCGGATGCGCCTTGATATACGCAACAACGCTTTCAAACGTATCAAACGTATCAGGCTGCTCCAGCATGTTGGGATCTGCATTTTTCCAGGCTTTGAAAACCGTGGCTGTTGAAACAGCAACCCGTGGATTTACCAGCACCGCCCACAGGCGCGGAAAATGCGTTAGCGGCATAAGCCTGTCGCCGCGTCCTGTCATCCATTGCGCGCGCGGCTGCAAACATACCGGCACATCGGAGCCCAGCTTTTCTGCCAGCCCATAAAGCCGCGGATCGTTTGCGGCCATTCCATTGAGCCGCGCAAGCAACCGCAATGCCGCCGCCGCATCGGCAGAACCGCCGCCAATGCCAGAGGCTACGGGCAGATTTTTTGTGAGCGTAAAAGCGCCACTGCCCGCATCAGGAAAGGTATCTGCAAAATACCGCGCTGCCCGCAGCACAAGATTATCATCCTGCGCCGACAGACCAGATGCCATGTCTCCCTGAAGGGATAATGTGGCCGCGCCTTCGTTTGGCGTAAGGGTCAAAATATCACCCACCTGCGCAAACGCCACCAGTGAATGCAAGGCGTGATAACCGTCATCACGTTTGCCCAGCACCCGCAAGGTCAGATTGATCTTTGCGGGTGCTGCTTCATGCAAGGGTGCCATAGACACGGGTGTCATGGAGCCTGATTGCCCTGTTTGTTTTCAGGCTGCTGTTCGGGCGCTGCGTCTTTTTCCGGTGCAGCGGCAGGCGGTGCAGGTTTTTTGTTTTCTGGCTCAGGTGCGGATGTGTTGTGTTCGCCCTCAACAGCAGGAGCTGCGGGAACAGTATCGGTTTTGGGTGCTTGCGGTGCCGGTGTGGTGGTGGACGGCTTTGGATTGTTAGAGGTTTTGTCGGCGGCTTCCGGCAGTCCTTGTTTAATTTTTAATGCGATGGCATCGCGTTTGTCGGCATCCGGTTCGAGGGATAGCGCATGGAGCCATTGGAATTTTGCTTCCAGCTTGCGCTCTACCCGCCAATAGACATCCCCCAGATGATCGTTTAATTCCCAAGATTGGGGTTTCAGCTCCACGGCGCGTTCAAGCGCGCTGACGGCCTCATCATATTTGCCGATTTTATAAAATGCCCAGCCAAGGCTATCCACAATATCGCCATCGTTGGGGCGCAACTCCACAGCCTTGCGGATCATACCCAACGCTTTATCAAGGTGCATGTTGCGGTCAACCCAGGAATACCCGAGATAATTGAGCAAGATCGGCTGTTCGCCATCCAGCGAATGGGCTTTGAGCAGATCAGCTTCGGCTTTTTCCCAATTCTTGGCGCCATCATACGCCACCGCGCGGGCAAAATAGACCGCCCAGTTGGTTTTGGTGGGCGTATCAATCAGCGCAATGGCCTTGCTGAACACTTCGGCGGCGCGGGGGTAATCTTTCTGGCGATGCGCCAGATTGCCCAGCGTCATGATGGCATCAATGTTATCAGGCTCGACTTTGAGCAACCTGTCAAGCGTGGCAATGGCTTCGTCGGGTTTTTCCAGCAAAGCCAGATTCACCGCAATGCGAAGTGCTACATCCCGCGCAAAAATAGAACGCTGCGGAATTTTTTTATAAATTTCTACTGCGTTTGCAGGCTGATTGAGATTTTCATAAAGATCGGCCAGCGTCAGCAAGGCCAGCTCGTGGTTCGGCTCCAGATAAAGCGTGAGATTGAGGTAGGCTTGTGCCACTTCTGCGGTATCGCTGCGATTTGCAAGCTGCCCGAAGCCGAACAGTGCTTCTGCAATGCCTTCACGGGTATTGGTTACCAGCGCTGGCGGCGTTACTCCCTTTTCCAGAGCGGCAATGGATTGCACAATGCGCGCATTGCGGGGGGCATTGGCTTCCAGCAGACGATACGCTTTGAGGGCGTCATCGCGGCGTCCAACCCGCGCCATCTGCCGGGCATAGGCATCCACCACCACAAAGCTGGATTGGTCCAGACGGTAAGCCTGTTCCAGTCTGCGGGTGGCTTCCTTGTTGCGTTTGGCAATACCGGCAAGCATTCCCGCGTGGAGATCGCGGAACAATTCGGCCAGATCATTGCCTTCCAGTTTATCGAGTATCGCTAGCCCTTGCGATGGTGCGCCGGAACCGTTCCATGTCCAGGCGGCAATCAGTGTGGCCACAACATCCGGCGCTGCGGTTTGCTGGGAGCGGCCAAGCTGGAAGCGCGCGGTTTTGAATTTTCCCTGTTTAACCGCATCAATGGCCAGAGCCAGACGAGCCAGACGGTTATGTTCATCCTGCCGGACAAGACGCCGCGCCAGTGCCAGTGCCTCAGGGATAGCGTTGCTGGCAAGCGCCAAGCGGAATGTGCGATCCAGAATGACGGTATTTTCGGGATCATTTTCCAATACGCTCTGGTAAAAGAGAGTGGCTTGCGGGGTGTCGCGGTTGGTGGTTGCCGCCCGTGCGGCAAGATAGCTGCCGCTCACACTGTTTTCCGCGCGTGCCAGCGCAGGGTTACCGGCCAGCAGCATACTGGCAAAGGATACGGCGAGAAGCAGGTGGTTACGGTAAGGGCGCACGAACAATATTCCTTCCGCTCGGCACAGCTTTAAAAACAAATCGCAGATTTATTCCAAGCTGTATAAAAGCACAATAAGGGGCGATTGTGTCTGCACGATTGCACACAAACCATCCCTATAAAGAGAATCATCTCTTCCAGTATTGTGGTCAATGTGAAACGTTGTGCAGCCAAGAGCAAGCCCATCTTCAGGATATCCGGTGAAAAACGTGCATATCCCGTGGCGCACCCCTGTTCACATATTCACATAATTGGGGCCACCGCTGCCTTCGGGTGTTGTCCAGAGAATATTATTGTCCGGATCTTTAATGTCGCAGGTTTTGCAATGGACGCAGTTCTGCGCATTGATAACAAAATGAGGCTGGGCTGCATCCTCCTGTTTGACCCATTCATAAACACCGGCCGGGCAATAACGCTGGGAGGGGCCTTTATAAAGACCCCACTCTTTGGTTATCTGTATAGCCATATCCTTCACCACAAGATGCGCGGGCTGGTTTTCTTCATGGTTGGTGTTGGAAAGAAACACGGAAGATAATTTGTCAAACGACAAGATTCCGTCCGGCTTGGGATAAGCAATCACAGGCGCGTCCTGTGCGGGTTTCAGAGTAGCGCGATCATGGGTTTTATGGGAGAGCGTTCCGAACAGGGAAAAGCCCAGCGTGTTGCACCACATATCCAGCCCGCCCAGTGCAACCCCTGCAAACGTGCCAAGGCGTGACCAGAGCGGCTTGACATTGCGCACCTTCCATAAATCCTGCCCGACGGGAGAGGTGCGCCAGCCTTCTTCGTAGCTGTTGAGCATGTCATGTTTTCTGCCATCGGCGAGCGCATCGGCGACATGTTCGGCGCACATTATTCCCGACAGCATTGCGTTGTGTGAACCTTTAATGCGCGGCACGTTTACAAATCCTGCGGCACAGCCGATCAATGCCCCGCCGTGGAAAACCAGCCGCGGCACAGACTGGAAACCGCCTTCAGTAATCACCCGCGCGCCGTAAGAAAGCCGTTTGCCGTCCTTGAGTGTTTCAGCAATCAGCGGATGGTGTTTGAGGCGTTGAAATTCTTCATAGGGTGAAAGCCACGGATTGCTGTAATCCAGATGGGTAACAAACCCCACAGCTACCGTACCGTCTGCCAGATGATACAAGAAGGAACCACCCCCGGTGCTGTTATCCAGCGGCCAGCCCAGCGTATGCACAACGCGCCCCGCATGGTGTTGTTCGGCTGGAATCTGCCAGATTTCCTTGATACCCAGACCGAATTTTGGAGGAGCGCACGCCAGATCAAGGCTGAATTTTTCAATGGCCTGGCGGGTTAACGAGCCGCGGGCTCCTTCGGCAAACAGTGTATAGCTGGCGCGCAATTCAATCCCGCGGGTGAAGTCGCCGGTTGGCTCGCCGTTCTTGCCAATGCCCATATCGCCTGTGGCCACTCCGGCCACAGAGCCGTTTTCATTATAAAGAATTTCGCTGGCGGCAAAGCCTGCATAAATTTCCACACCCAGCGCTTCCGCTTTTTCCGCAAGCCAGAGGCAGACATTACCCAGAGAGGCAATAAAGCAGCCCTTATTGGACATCAGTGGGGGCATAAGAGCGTGGGGGATGCGCATTTGCCCCCCTGCGCCCAGCATGTAAAAGCGGTCATCGGTCACGGGAGTGATTTGCGGAAACGCCGCATCGGTGCGCCAATCGGGGAACAGGTTATCCAATCCTGCGGGATCAATCACCGCGCCGGAAAGGATATGCGTGCCAACGGCGGAGCCTTTTTCCAGCACCACCACATGCACGCCATCGCCCATGTGCTGTTTCAGCCGGATTGCCGCACTCAGACCTGCGGGGCCAGCGCCAATAATCAACACATCGCATTCGATTGATTCACGGGCTTCTTGGGTGTGTTCGGCCATTGTTTCCTCAGGGTTATGCTTTTACTTTTTTTCTTCAATACATGATTAAATTTAACGAACTGTCTATTTGTGTGGCGGTCTGGGGTGTAAAAAACAGTGGCATCTGGAGGCGTTCTGTTCTAGTGTGAATGGATGAAACACACTTTTTGTTGCGCTCCTGCTGTTTTGTTTATGAATGTGTTATGCCGCATAGTGTTGAGGAATTAAGCCGGTTCCATGCCGAGGCTTTGCTGCGCTGGTATGTGGAAATGGGCGTGGATGTGGCGCTGGATGATGCGCAGCAAGACCGTTATGCTGTGTCGGTGGTGTCTGCGCAGCAGGAGAGTTCTTCTGCATTGTTACCCCATGAGGGTGATGAGGAAAACCGCGTAGCGGCTCCGGCACCGCGTGTATTGCCAGCCTCGCCGCCGGCGCTTGCAACCGCACTGCCGGATCAGAATGCGCAAACCGCGGCGGCGCTGGCAGGGAATGCGCAAACGCTGGAGGAACTGCGTCAGGCTCTGCAAGGTTTTGAAGGCTGTGCGCTCAAACGCACCGCACAACAACTGGTTTTTTCCGATGGTACGCCCGGCAGCCGTGTGATGCTGATTGGTGAAGCACCCGGCAGAGATGAAGACCGCGAGGGAAAGCCTTTTGTAGGGCGTGCGGGTCAACTGCTTACACGCATGTTGAACGCTATCGGGCTTGAGCGCGGGAATGTTTATATTGCCAATGTGGTGCCGTGGCGTCCGCCGGGCAACCGCACCCCTACGGCGCAGGAAGTGGCCACCTGTTTGCCGTTTATTCTGCGTCAGATTGCTTTGGCAGATCCGGAATATATTGTTTTGCTGGGCGGATCGGCAGCAAGCGCGCTCACAGGAACGCGAGAGGGCGTGACCAAAACCCGCGGTCGCTGGTTTGATATTCAGGTGGGCTCTAAAACCTATCCGGCACTGGTAACTCTGCATCCCGCTTATTTATTGCGCAGCCCCATCCAGAAAAAGCTGGTGTGGCAGGATTTGCGGATGTTGGCTGCGCGTTTGAAATCTTAACCCCAGAAGGCGAGCTTGCCGAGAATGAGCAAGCCGCAAAAGGCCAGACCGTAGCCGGAAGCGCGGTTGATCCACACCAGCACGCGATCCGTGATTTTGCCGCGCCAGATGCTGACAAGTCCTGAAACCACAACCCACCACAAGAGGCTGCCCACGGCCACGGAAGTCACCAGCGTTGCGGCGGCTAGATAGTCGCTGTGGGTATCGCCGAGTGTTCCCAGACCGCTGAAAATGGTGAGAAATCCGAACATGGTTGCGGGGTTGGTAATGGTGAGCGCAAAAGCGGTCAGGGAAGCGCCCAGCATGGAAAGAATGGTTTCGCGTTGATAGGCGTGTACAATAGGTTGGACGGCAGCGTCCTCGCGGGCGTGTGTCAGGTCAATCCGCGCCTGCCGTGATGCTCTGCGGCCGCTATAGGTTCCGAAAATCAGCAGAATGATACCGCTCACAAGTTGCAGCATTGTGGTGTGTCCGGCGATAAACCGGGAGATTGCGGTAATGCCGAAGGCTGCAACAGAGGCAAAAATGGCATCGCCGAGAACAGCGCCGCAACCGGCTGTAACCCCCGCCCAGAAACCTTTCTGAACAGCCCGTTGCAGACACATGATGTTGACTGGTCCAACGGGTGCTGCCATGGCAAGGCCAATTCCTATCCCGATGAGTGCCAGTGAAGCATCAACCACGTTTGTCCCCTTTGAACTGAACTCAAGAGCGTTTGCCTTTTTCCAACAGGCGCGCTCATTTACATAATGACTTTTCATGCAGAGTGGAACCAAAAAATATCAAAACCGGAGCGTTGCAAATGAATTCTGCGTTTGCCCTGTGGTTTTGCTGGCCGTGTGGATAATGCAACCTCTTTTAGCATCGGCTGCACAACCAGACTCTGCATGGAAGAAAGAGCATCGTCATTGCGGCAGAAATACGCTAATCTTTGGCAAGAATCAAAAAAATGGGGTGTATAGCGTGTTTAGAGGACGATGGAACACACTCTTCGCTGCAATGTTCAGTGTGGTTTTGTTCCCAAGTGTTGTTTGGGGTGTTCCCGCGTTTCCCGAACAGCATACACCGCCGCCCCGTCTGGTGCCAGACCGGCCTGTGCCGCCTCCGCCAGCATCGCCGCCAGCATTAGAGCCTCATGCCGGTGAGCCGGAGCAGCCTTCTGCCTCTCCTGATGCGGATGACGCTCCTGCACCGCCTCCCAACAGTGATAAAACCGCACATCCTCCCAAGGAAGCGCCGGAAATCTTGAACAATCCTGACGCGCTTCCCGCGCCGGTGCGGCAGATGCGGCAGCGCATACTGGATGCGGCTATTTCCGGTGATGCGGAAAACTTGCGCGGGATTATTAAGGCATTGCCCAAACCGCCGATGTTTACCTTCACCGATCAGACCGCAGCACCCGATGAACAGGAAGACCCGATCACAGCGTTGAAGAAATCGTCTTTTGATGGTGAAGGGCGGGAAGTTCTGGCCATTTTAGCGGAGGTGCTGGAAGCGCGGTTTGTGCATGTGGATAAGGGTACGCCGCAAGAAATGTATATCTGGCCGTATTATGCCCAATACCCCATTGATAAGCTCACCCCGCCGCAAATTGTGGAGCTGTTTCGGATTGTAACAGCGTTTGAATTTAATGAAATGAACGAATTTGGCGCATATACCTTTTACCGCATTGGCATTTCTCCCGATGGCACGTGGCAATTTCTGGTGACAGGGGATTAGTTTCGCTCAACCGCTGGCTCTTTCCTGCATTTACAGAGTGTTTTTGTCCTGCTATAGCTTTGAGTGCGTGGGGCAAAATCCCGGCGCGAGGCTTAGTATCCTCTCCTGTTGAAACCGCACACGGTCGTATGGCCGGGTGATGGCCATGTATGTCCAAGGCATTGCCTAAAGATGGCCATGCCTCGCTGGTTTCACGGGGATACTAACACTCGGCCACCTGCCCTCGCTTCATGATTATGGGAGGGCAGCATGAAAGAAAACATTCAGCTTGATCTTGATGCAACAGTGCCAGAGCTTGCCGCATTTTTGCAAAGCCAGGATGCGGACATGATGAAAATCATCATTGGCCTTGAAATGGTGCGCTGCATCCATAGTGAACATTTTTCTCAAGCCTTTACGCTGCTGTGCGCATGGACGCTTGCCAATACCTTCACGCCCACCGAGCGCATGGCCGAAGATTTCATCGCGCTGATTGACCACAGCAAACACGCCCCACAACAGCTTGATGGCTGAGCGGACAGATCATCACTTTATGGCTAAGGCTCTCTCTTTATGCGTTGATGCCTTCGCTTAACCATCATAAGCTGGGAAATGAAGATTTTCCATTTGGTGCGTTACCCCGGAAATATCAGGCGACATGAGTTCTGACATATATTTTCGTGGTTCCTCAATCGCACCTTTATAATAATCTATAAGTCCATTAATTCTTCGTTCATGGTTATAATATTCAGTTGCTAACCGAGGTTCATATGAACTGGTTTTAGGTAATTTTTTTTGCGCTTCAATATAGTATTTTAATGATATTTTACTTGCAGCAATAAATTCTTTTTCTCGCGATAAAAAAGTACCGTCTGCTATGCTGTCACTTATAAGAGAATTCACTTTTTCTCTGTTTTTATCAGCTTTTGACAGCTTTCGGTTGAAATCTGCAAGTGGCTTCAAAAAATCAATCCAATTTTTGTTTAATTTATGATTTTCTTTCGTATTTTTTCTTTTTTCATCCCTATCCGCAACTTTCTGTCCTCTTTTGGAATCCAAAAAGTTTTTCTGCTCAACATGTGCTTTATTTGCCTTATTGAAGAGCGAAACCAGTTGCCCACTCTCGGCTACCACAGCCTGCGTTTCAAACGCTTTGGCCAGACTTTCATCCGCTTCACGCTGATAGCGTTCTTCTTTAGTTTCTATTCTTTGTGAATAAATGCGTGTACTGGTAGGGCTTGGGGGTGGAGAAACCGCTGCAACAGCTTGCTCAAAATTACTGTAAAAATTCTCTGGCCGCTGGTTTATTGGAGAAGGACTTTCTGGTGATGAGGCATAACTTAGCCGTGATGGTGACCCTGGAAACATGTGTATTCTCAACTCCCGTAGTTTATAGCAGTGTTGCTATACAACATAAATAGATAATTAACCATAATTTTAAATATATTTTTTATTCTATATTCTCTTTTACAATAATATACTCTCCGCGTGGGTGTGCAACGCCTCCATTTCTGGCGTTATTGCGCCGTTTTTGTCGCGCAATACTAACGGTGGCAAAAGGCGCAACGGGGCTTTTGAACCGGCAATGCCTTGCACCAGAATGCGTACGGCGGGTTCGTGGGCAAACGGTAAAACCGGCAACACCGCCAGATTGCCAAAGCGGCGCTCGAAAGCGGCCAATATTTCGGCGAGAGCATCAGGGCGGTGGATAACCGTAAAGCTCCCACCCGCTTTTAAGAGCCGCGCAGCAGTTCGCGCCCATTGTTCCATCAGTCCATCGGTTGTCATCCGCGCCCGCGCTGTGCGCGGGTCAGGGGATACTTTCCCCGTATTAGGATAAAAAGGCGGATTGGCAACCACATGGTCAATGCTATGGGGCTTTAAAGTGCATCCTTTACGCGCCAGTGCACCCACATCACCGCAGATGACACAGGCGCGGTTTTCAAGTCCGTTAAGGGCAATATTTTCTTGCGCCAGTTTTGCAAGAAAGGTGTCAATTTCCACGAGCGTAACATGGGTATCCGGCACCCGCTGGGCAACTGCCAATCCCACCGTTCCAACGCCTGCTCCCAGATCAACAACCCGCTGTCCAGCCTCTGCGGGCGTTGCAGCCGCCACAAGAACAGCATCCGTACCCGCACGATGCCCCTTGCGCGGCTGCCGCAATTGCAGCCGCTTGCCCAATAGTGTATCCAGTGTTGTATCATCAACCATCAAGCATTATTCAACTGCAATGAAAAGCATGTGTGCGTCAAACAGGATACTTCATCACGCGCCCTGATTTGTCCAGCGTGGCACCGTATAAAACAAGTGCCTACCAATACGCGCTTCCTTGCGCATTTCGCGTATCCAGCGTGGACGCACATAGGTGGCGTGGTAATGGGTGGAACCGCCAACTTCCGGCAAACTATGCCCTTCTTGCATCACTTCAAACGCAATGCGGCGCGCCAGCGTCCAGGATTTCCGGTTGGTCACGCGATCCGGAATGCGGTCACATGCAAAGGAAAATTGGCAACGGTTGCGCAAATGCTTGTTTTGATACACCACACCGCACACCGTATCAGGATAATATTGCGAGCGCACACGGTTCATCACCACTTGCGCCACAGCATATTGGCCGCGTTCTGGCTCGCCGCGGGCTTCAAAATAAATGGCTTCCGCAAGACATTTGCGTTCTTTCGCCAGATTTTTATCCCGCGACATTAGGCTTTGCTCGGTTTTCTTGTTGAAATCCGGCGCCTTGAGCAAATCCGGTGGCGGCATCATGGGCATGGGCGCCAGAAAAAGCGGCAGCTCGACAGCATCCGGCGTTAACGACGCCAGCAATACCCCTTGCCGTGGCGTTGTGCCATCAGCCGCTTCCACCGTTTTGTTAACCGTGGCCGTATTGGCGTTTTGCACAATTTTTGCGCTGTCCAGACGATCACTCTTGAGGTGACGGGTGGTGAGATTGCGGGTGGTCAGCATGTGCGGCAAAGCATCCTGCACCACAAAAGCCTCACTGATATGCCCCGCAGGATAAGGCACATGGTCAAAACTTTCATGCGCCACCATACCGGCCGTATCGAGCTTGGTAGCGGCAAAATGCAGTCTCCAGCGCACAGTGGAAAGGGTTTCGATATTGGCAACAGAGGCAGCATCCTGAAACGCGATAACAGAAGGGGTTGTTAAAAGTGAGCTGAACACAACACCTACACCCACACTCAGTTTCATCCATTTTTTATGGCTCTGTTTCAGCACGAAGCACCTCATTTTGCGTCTATAAAAAGGTGCGCTTTTCGTGAACCTGACTTTTCTGATCACGCAGAAGAAAGGCAAAATTCACTGTATCCTTAACGGAATACCTAAAAAGCACATTCCCTATTTATCAGTGCTTAACCTTGACAACTGGTTAATGAGGGCAAGATGTGTATAATTAAATGAAGGTTATGTTTCGTTTTTGGACAAATAAAGCTATTTTTAACACAATATTAATCATAATTTTTTCTTATTGTGTAATGTAAAAGCGTGATTTATGACACATAAAAGCCATAAAATACTTTCCGCGCGCCTTGCATCGCAATGTTTAAAATGCAAAAAACGTTGAAAATGCAGAGACCGGCCACATCAATGCTTTTGTGGCTAAAATACGTCCGAATAGTGCAGGGCAGTGTATCCGGGAATGCGCAATAAATATCTGCAATACGCGTGTTAAAAGTGACCATAATCCCGATACGGCGGCACGGCAGGCGGGTTCGGCTTATTATATTGCGTGCAGCCACAGCAGTTGAAAAACGTTTCCGCAGCAATGCTTTATTGCTGAACCAGCATATCCACGCTGAAATCCCGTGCGCGAATGCGTTCAGGCAGACGGGCAATAAATTCGGCGGTTGCTTCTTCTCCGAAGGAGAGGACAAATTCGCTGATGGAGCGGAACAGAGCCACATGCGCCATACATTCTGGAGGCAGGCCATCCATCATGGCTTCTTCCCATGCTTCGGAAAGATAGTTTAGGGCAGCCATGCGTTCGTCTTCAAAATCCGATTGAACGTCACAGTGAGGATCTTTCGATGCTGTCAGAGGCATGGGCTTCCTATCAAAATAGACTCGTGTGTAAAGACAATCCTAACATGACTTTGAAATAACCCAATAAGATATTAGGAAAAAGGTTAATATCTGGCGCAGGACGTTAACAACACGGCATTAGTTTATAGATTGATAGAGCAATTTCAATGGTTTATTTTTATTTTCCCCGTTTTGAAAAATTAACGAAGGTTAATGGCCGTAGCGTTCTGTGAGGGATCGGGAGAGCCGCGCGCCTTCGCTGAGAAAGCGGCGCATGACAATGTGTGCCGATTCTGTACAGCGGGTATAGGTCTGTTGGAAGGCGTGATAGCCGGTGTTGAATGCGCCGGCCAGTTGGTTGCGCCGTGTAACGGGTTCGCCTTCACTGTCCAGCAGAGACTGCATTTTGCTACGCCATTCTGGGCCATCGGGTTCATTGCATAGGGGGCGCAGATAGTGCAGTGAGCCTAAGATTTCTGCAAGGCGCAGCAGGTCTTTGTCATAGGGGGTGGTTTGGGGAGCCGTTTGCTGTTGCGAGGCCGGTGCTGGTGTGGTTTGGGCATAAGGGGTGCTGGAAATGGCATCTACCGCCCCATACACAAGCACAGCGCAAAAAAACATCGCACGCATGAGGCGCTTCCTTAATTGAGGGTAGAGTTTCTAAAAAAGCTGTGTTGTTGTAATTTTCCGAGCCACAATAACCTCTGGCTTGCAAGAAGCCAACAGGGGGGAGGTATGAAAATGCGCTTTGCTTTACAGTTTTGGCAAGAGCTGTTACCAAAAGCAGGCGAATGAATCGGATCAGCAAGGAACAACGGCCATGAGCGCTTTAAAAGAAGAAAACACAACAGCTTCAAACGCTCAGGATAAACTTGTTACCAAAACCATTTCCACGGTTCTGGGAGAAGCGGTTTGGCTTTTAACCCAAAGCACGCGCCATAAAAAAATGGAGCTGGGTGATCTGGAGTGGTTGTTGATGCCGGCGATTATGCTGCGTCAGTTCAAGATTTTCTATAACGGCGATCAGCCTGTTGGTTTGGCTTTGTGGGCGCTGGTGGATTCTGCGGTTGCAGAGCGGATGGATAAAGGCGACAACCGGCTCGCCAACGGGGAGTGGCGCTGCGGTGAACATGCGCGTCTGGTGGATGTGATTGCGCCTTTTGGCCAGCAGGAAGAAATGCGCCGCCGTCTGGAAGAAACCTTTGCAGCTTTAAGTGTGCCTGAGTCAAAGGCAAGCCATTAGCAATCAGAGTTCGGGAGTGTGTGGCTCTTGATTGTTCTTCTGCTTAACATTCCATGGCGCGGATATGACCTTGCTCCGCATAATCGAGAATTTTTCTGTCACGGGTAATGATTGTCAAGTCGTGCGCTCGGGCTGTTGCAATGATGAAGCGGTCGGCTGGGTCGTTGTGAATTTTACCGGGCAAAAAAGACGCATCAATCAAAATATCGGGCGTTAAATCAGCCAAGGCAAATCCGTCTAGATCCATGATCCGTTGAAACCAAGCGTGGGGAGTAATGGGTGATGTTATCCTGCCTTTGGCAACCAGCAAGCCGCGCTCCCAAGCGGTTATTGGCGAAAGATACAGCGTTTTATTTTGCTGGAATGCACAATCAATGGCATCCGCAGCCTTTTGAGCAAGGGGCGCGTCTTCTGTCATCCAGATGACCGCGCAGGTATCGAGCAACAAATCATTTGTCATAAACGGAGCTCCAGCTTTCATCCACAGGTGCTGTCAAGTCAAAGCCCACTTCAATGTTGCTGGTGCCTTTCAGTGCGCCCCATGCAGGATGCCGCCCGTTGCGGGGTGTGGAAGTTGTAGCAGGTGGGGCAACTGTATTGTTGCGCACAAAGACAACCCGTTCACGGGCGGGGTCAACCTGTTCTGTGCGGTAACCGGCTTCGAGCCATGCTTTGGTCATGACATTGTTTGTGGGGTTATTGCTCCACCATGCGTTGTATTTGCGCGACTCCGGTAATTTCCTGCCGATAATGTTTTCAATTTCGAGAAAGGTCATCGCAATGGAGCTGCTTTGATTGGTTTTAAGGTAGTTGGTGAGCGGATTGTATTTCGACATGTGCAGACCTCTAGAAGAAGAGCAATGCAAAATACCTACCAAATGGAAACATGTTTGTAAATGTTTATTTTTAAAAAAACATGTTTTTATTTTAAACCCGCAAACCGGCAACGGCGCGTTCGGCCATCACGTCATGGCGGAAGGTGAAGAGTTTTGCGGGGCGGCCGCGGGAATGGATGGTTTCGCCGGTGGGTTCTACCAGCGCGTTCTGCTCCACAAGACGGCGGAAGTTCTGCTTGTGCAGGGTTTTTCCGGAAATGGCCTCAACCGTATTTTGCAAGGCGGTGAGGGTGAAGGCGGCAGGCATCAGCTCGAACACCACAGGACGGTATTTCAGCTTGCCCCGCAGACGGCTGATGGCGGTGGCTAGAATCCGGCGGTGGTCAAGCTGCATGGCCGAACCGAAAAAAGGCGTATCCTTCAACGCAGAGACTGCCCCATCATAGGCTGCTTCATGAACAAGCCGCGCCTCATACAGCAATTCGTAGCGTTCCAGCACTTTTTCCTCGTCCCACTCCACACCATCTAGCCCGAAGCACTGCCGCACCCGCGCAAGACGTGCCGGATGCTGCGCCGCCCAACAGCGCAAAGCCGGAATGATCGCATTCAAAAGGGGTGGGGTGCCATCACGCCAGTCTTCCCACGGGAAGAACACATACCAATCCTTGAAGGCGGCGTCGGCGGAAATCTGCGTGGGCTGTTCGGCGGAGCTGCGGGTAAGCGCCAGATAGCCAATGGAAATGTCATGGTTGTCGGATGTGCGGGCGCGGTCGGCAAAGGTGTAAAGCTGCTCCACATAGCCCAGCGGCAAGCCGGTTTGGGTGGCCACCCAGCGGCGCAAACTGCTGCCCAGTGTGCGGTGGCTTTCCGGTTGGAAGGGGCCGGAAGGAAGGCTGGGCAGATGACGTTTTTCTCCGTGAACCGCCAGCGTTTTGGGAGTTTCGTTTTCCACCAGCACAATGGCGGCTGTCAGGTTCAGGGAGAAGTTGGCGGTCATGTATAGTCATCGCGGTTGAGAAAGAACGGCGTGCCTTGCTCCACAACAACGCCGCGTCCAATGGCTTCCACGGCGGCCACCATACGCCCCCCGCGTCCCAGCAGCTTGTCGGCCATAGCCACCAGCAGCAGGTTGGGGCTGGCCGTTGCGGAAGCATTGCGCAAGGCTTGCGCAATATCGCGCTCGCTGCGGCTGCCAGCGTGCATACAGGCGGTGATGAAAGCGCCTGCGGTGGAGCGGCTGATACCCGCCCAGCAATGGATGAGCATCGGGGTTTTGTTATCCCAGCTTTCCGTAAAGGCAATAAAATCCCGCATATGCTGCTCGGAGGGTAAAATCAAACCTTCGGTCAGTTCAACAATATCGTTGAAATGCAGCACCAGCCGGTGCGCGGTTTCAATGTCGGGCAGATGCGGCACTTTGGTGGGGTCGGTGAGCAGGGTAACCACCCGCTTTGCGCCGCTGCGCATCAGCACCGGCTTGACTTGATAAAGAGAGCAAACGTGGATGGTCATTCATAGAATCCTAATTTGTAAATATACAAAATTATGCAATGACTATCATTGGCCAACTATGGTGCGAATACAAGAATGGGGCGCTGCCTGCTCTGTCAGTTAGTTTTGCATGTATCAAAAACTTTGTTCCTACAGGATATTCATAACGAGCAGAGCGTGAGCATTCTACAGAAGTTTCAGGAGGATACATCTCACCCTCAACTGGTCTAACTCTTACTTTTCTAGTTTTGGCATCCAAATAAGTTTCTACTTTTATTTTTGAATAAGATTCAAAAGGAAGTGACATATCAATTATCCTTTTTGTGACGTTTCAATTGGATAATTTAGCGTGATATTTGTTCCAGTTCTGTAAACCGCAACAAAAAGCGTAAGGCGGCTTCCTCTGCGGGCCATGTGACAAGCGGTTCATCGCTCAGTTCGGATGGGAGTTTGCCAAACAGGCGGTCGCATTCGGGTTGCTCGAAATCCACAAGCTGCAAGGCTTCCAGATGCGCCGAAGCGCGGTCTGCGCGTTTGATGGCGGCTTCAACAGGGGCTGGAATATGCACAGGCAGCGCAAAGCGCAGATGGATCGCGCCCATCAGACGGCTTTCAATGTCTTTGTATTCCCCGCCCAGCATGGCTTTGAAAGGGCTTATCATATCGCCGATAACATATTCAGAGGCATCGTGCAAAAGAGCGGCCAACTGCCAGCGCGGGTCAGGCAGCGGTTCAAGGCGGGTATAAAAATCTTCCACCACTACGGAATGTTGCGCCACTGAAAACGCATGTTGCCCGCGTGTCTGGCCATTCCAGCGCGCCACGCGCGCAAGGCCATGGGCAATATCCTCAATCTCCACATCAAACGGGGAGGGGTCGAGCAGATCAAGGCGGCGGCCTGAAAGCATACGCTGCCATGCGCGGGGCGGAGGAGGGGTGCGAGCCATAAAATTCCTGTGTGCGGTTAAGGTTTCACGTTTTGCACTTCGCGGTGCCGAAAGCAGCCGGTGAGGTGGTCATTCACCATGCCAACGGCTTGCATGAAAGCATAGGTAATGGTGGGGCCACAGAAATTAAAGCCTTTTTTGCGCAACGCTTTGGACATAGCCACCGCTTGCGGCGACTGGGTGGGCGTTTCTCCGTGGCATTCAATAGTATTCTGCACAGGCGTGCCATCCACAAAACCCCATAAGAAACGGGAAAAATCCTCCCCTTTGTCGCGCATATCCAGCCACACTTGCGCCGAACGGACGGTGCTTTCTATTTTTAGCCGGTTGCGCACAATACCCGCATCCTGCATCAGGCTTTCAATCTTGGCTGCATCGTAACGCGCAATAATTTCGGGATCGAATCCATCAAAGGCGCGGATAAAATTATCCCGTTTGCGCAAGATGGTGATCCACGATAAACCGGCCTGAAAGCCGTCCAGAATAAGCTTTTCAAACAACGCGCGGCTGTCATATTCCGGCACGCCCCATTCTTCATCATGGTAGGCGCGGTAAAGTGGATCGGTGCCGCACCACAGGCAGCGGCATTTGCCATCATCGTGTTGGATCGCGGTTTTGCTCATAGCGCCTCTGCCTTTGGCCAATCGTATGTTGCCCATGAGGGCAGGGAAGGGGAAACGGGAATATCTTGAACAATCAGGGATATGTCTGCCACCACGCCCTCGGCTATGCGGTCAAGACGGGCAAGGGCAATGCCTTGCGTATCCGAAACGCTGCCCAGTCGCCCTACAGTTTTGCCTCCAAGCAGCACCGGGGTGCCGGTGTCAGGCAGGCTCTGCGAAGCTTCCACCCGGATAACGCGGGTGCGTGCCGTACCGCGATGCTGCATCCGGCTGACAATTTCCTGCCCCACATAGCACCCTTTTTTGAAATCAATGCCGTGGAGCTGGTCAAGGCAGGCATCATGGGGGAAATGCTCGTCATAAAGGAAATCAACGCCGCCTTCGGGAATGCACAGGGCAATCCGGCGGGTATCATAAGCATTGTCTTCGATGAGGGAAGAAGTGGCGGTGCCTTCCCGTGGACGCACCCAGCGCCCCCCTAAAGCTTCAAGACGCGGGTCAGGAATATAATCCCCTGCGCTGCGGAAAAAATCCGCTTCGCCATCGTCATCTGTATCCCACACTTGCACGATTTCATGATCTGCGGAAATATCCATGATGCTCACGGCGGCACGCAGCTTATAAAGGTTTAGCTTTTGCAGCAGAACGGTACCGCGTTGCTCCGGCGCATCAAGAAAAAACCCCGTATCGCTGAACGGCTGCACAAACATATCGGAGACAATTTTGCCCTGCGGACTAAGCAAAGCCGCATAGCAGCTTTGGTTTACAGCAAGATTTTCCACACTGTTGGTGAGGAGATTGTGGAGAAAATGACGGGCATCCGCACCGTCCACGCGCAGAATAACACGGTTGTGCAACAAGGCTGAGGGCATGGCATTTCTCCCGTGGCATTTTTTGTTTCTCATGATATAAGCGGTTCTGCCTTTTCAATCAATATTCATGGACTTTTCCCCATGCCTCAGACTTTTGACACCCTTTTTCGTAACGCAACCGTGGTTGACCACAACGGTATTGGTCGGGCCGATATTGGCGTGAAAGACGGGCGCACCGTTGCGGTGGGTGATCTGGGTCAGGCCTCTGCCAATGAAATCATTGACTGCACCGGCTTGCATATTCTGCCGGGCGTGATGGACACGCAGGTGCATTTTCGTGAGCCTGGTCTGGAACACAAGGAAGATCTGGAAACCGGCTCCCGCGCGGCGGTGATGGGCGGCGTGACGGCGGTGTGCGAAATGCCGAACACCAATCCGTTGACCATCACGGAAGAGGCGTTGAACGACAAGCTGGCGCGTGCGAAAAACCGGATGCACTGCGATCATGCGTTTTTCATGGGCGGCACCCGCGAGAATGTGGCGTTGCTGCCGGAATACGAGCGTCTGCCGGGCTGCGCGGGAATCAAGGTGTTCATGGGTTCCTCTACAGGTTCATTGCTGGTGGAAGATGATGATGGCGTGCGCGCTATTTTGAAGAATCTGCGCCGCAGAGCGGCTTTTCATTCGGAGGATGAATACCGCCTGAACGCCCGCAAGGATGTGCGCCGCGAGAATGACCCGTCCAGCCATCCTGAATGGCGTGATGCGGAAGCGGCCATGCTTTGCACCCAGCGTTTGGTGCGTATTGCCCGTGAGGTGGGTGCGCGCATTCATGTGCTGCATATTTCCACGGCTGAAGAGATGCGTTTTCTGGCCAATCATAAAGACATTGCATCGGTGGAAGCAACGCCGCACCATCTCACATTGGCTGCGCCCGAAGCCTATGAAAAACTCGGCACGCGGGTGCAGATGAATCCGCCGGTGCGTTCGCAAGAGCATCGTGCCGGAATTTGGTGGGGTATTGAGCAGGGCGTTGTGGATGTGTTGGGGTCGGATCATGCGCCGCATACTTTGGAGGAGAAGGCCAAGCCTTATCCGGCATCGCCATCGGGCATGACAGGCGTGCAGACTCTGGTACCGATTATGCTCGACCATATTAACAAAGGCCGTCTTTCATTGCTGCGTTTTATGGATTTAACATCCGCAGGCCCCGCGCGTATTCTGGGCATGGTGGCGAAAGGCCGGATTGCGGTGGGCTATGATGCGGATTTCACCATTGTGGATATGCAGCGCAAGCAAACCATTACTAACAGCTGGGTTGCCTCGCGCTCCCAATGGACGCCTTATGATGGCGTGGAGGTGCAAGGCTGGCCGGTGGGTACCATCATCCGCGGCCAGAAAGTAATGTGGGAGGGTGAACTGGTCACCCCCTCAAGCGGCGAGCCACTCCGGTTTTCTTGATTGCGCCATGCAACAAAAGCCTAAAAAGTGCAGAAATATTCCTGAATTTTCTGCACTTTTTTGAATCACTCACTTGCGAGTGATGGTGTTGCTGATGCCTACGGCTTCGATAACGGGGTCAGGGATGCCGGTTGCGGCGGTCCAGGTGATCTCGTGTTCAGCGCCGGTGACTTCAAACTTGGTTTTGCCTTTTAAGGTGAGATCAAGAGTGTGGTTTGCGCCGGAGACTTCAACCTCAGCCGTATCGTCATCGGGTACAAGCGTGGCCTTTATGGTATTTTTGGCAACGCTGACGTCGATGTCATCCACTTCGCCGCCTATTACGGTATTTTCTGCGCCGGAAACGTCGAGTTCATCGGCTTTTTCAAAGGTGATGTGGTGTTTGGAGCCGTTCACTGTGATGTCGTCGCATGTGCCGGTCAGCACAATTTTATGTCCGGTGCCAGAAATGCTAACATCCTGATTGTTGCAGGGAATGTCGCGGCTGATATTGGCGCCTTCAATTTTCAGTTCATTGGCGCTGAGGCTGGCTGTTGCGCCCAGCAGAAAAACAAGTGCGAGCAGGGGCTTTTGCATTGAATTCTCCTAATCATAAAACATGTCGGCCAGCAGGAGAAGCTGGCAACATGTTCATTTTAGGGCGCAAAACCGTGAAAGCCTGAAATCCTCAGGCGTTTTCCTTGTTTTCGTCTTGGCCGTAGAATTTTTTCCCGTGGCGGATGCCGCCGCGGCCCATTTCGCGGCGATGGGCGTTGGTATCGCGTAAGGAATAGACGCAGCCGCAATATTCTTGCTGATAAAAGTTTTCGCGCTTGGAGATTTCGATCATGCGGGCGCTGCCGCCTTGCTTACGCCAGTTGTAATCCCACCAGACCATGCCGTCGTAACGGGCGGCGGCGCGTTTGCCGCACCCGTTGATTTGCTCCATGTCTTTCCAGCGGGAAATGCCGAGGCATGAGGTAATCACGGAAAAATTGTTTTCATGGGCATAAAGGGCGGTGCGTTCAAAGCGCATGTCAAAACACATGGTGCAGCGGGCGCCGCGTTCCGGTTCCATTTCCATGCCTTTGGCGCGGGCAAACCAGTTGTCTTTGTCGTAGTCGGCGTCCACAAACGGCACGCCGTGCTCTTCGGCGAAGCGGATGTTTTCATCTTTGCGGAGCAGATATTCTTTCAGCGGATGAATGTTCGGGTTGTAGAAATAGATGGTGTAATCGATGCCGGAGGCGAGCATGGCTTCCATGACTTCGCCGGAACACGGCGCACAGCATGAATGCAGCAGCACGCGCTTATCCCCGTTGGGGGTTTCAAGAACAGGGCGCTGAAATTCGGTCATGGTGGCTCTCCTTAACGAAGCATCCTTTTACAGACAAGTGTTTTAATTATCAAGAATAACCGCAGCCGGATTCATAATTCCTTGCGGATCAATGGCTTTGCGAATGGTGCGCATCAGAGCCATTTCTTGCGGCGTTTTCACTGTATCCATTGCGGCGGCTTTGAACCGGCCAATGCCGTGTTCGGCAGCGATAGACCCACCCAGCTGCACCACCAGCGCATGAATCGCGGTGTTCATGGCATCCCACTGTGCCATAAAGTCTTGCGGATCCATGCCTACCGGCTGGGTGATGTTGAAATGCAGATTGCCATCACCCAGATGCCCGAACGGCATGGGTCGGCAATCTGGCACCACACGCAGAGCAAGCGCCATGCCCTCATAGATCATGTGCGGCAGCGCGGAAAGCGGCACTGAAATGTCGTGTTTGATGGAGGCGCCTTCATATTTCTGCACGTCCGGCATGGCTTCGCGCAAGCGCCAGAAGGCAAGGCGCTGTTGTTCGGAGTGCGCCAATACGGCATCCTCATAAAGGCCTTCGGCATCCAGAACGCGCGCAATGTGTTCCCGCAGCGGCAGATCAAGCGGCGATGAAATTTCAAAAAACACCTGCCACGGATGCGGCATTTGCAACGGCAGGCGGGTATCCGGCAGATGCTTTGCCAGCATATCCATACCGCGCTGGGGCAGCAGTTCCGCGGTGGTGAGCATTGCCCCGAAATGCTCTTTGAGGTGGCGGAAAAAATGCAAAGCGGCTTCAATTGAAGCAAAACCTGCCCAACCGGCCTCAAGGGCTTTGGGGCGCGAAAAGAGCCGCAGCACCGCTTTGGTGACAATGCCAAGCGTTCCTTCCGAGCCGATAAACAGATGCTTGAGCGCATAGCCGCTGTTGTCTTTGCGCAAGGCTTTCAGGCCATCCCAGATGTCACCGTTCGGCAGCACCACTTCCAGACCCAGCACCAGATCGCGCATGTTGCCGTAAGCCAGCACAGCGGTACCGCCCGCATTGCTGGCAATATTGCCGCCAATGGTGCAGGTGCCTTCGGAAGCCAGACTTAAAGGGAAAAGCCGGTTGATTTTTGAAGCGGCATCCTGCGCTTCCTGCAACGTTACACCCGCTTCCACGGTGAGCGTATCGTTAGCGGCATCGCTTGCCATAACGCGGTTCATGCGCATCAATGAAAGCACCAGCGCCGCACCGCTTTCATCCGGCACACCGCCACCCACCAGACCCGTATTGCCACCCTGCGGCACTAGGGGAATTCCATGCGCCGCAGCCAATTTTACAACAGCCGCAACCTCATGTGTCGAAGCAGGCAACACCACCGCAAGTGCCTGTGGCCGCATCCGCCCGCGCCGTTCCGTAAGAAAAGGCGCCATGCTCTGTGCATCCACGCGCACATTATCTGCACCGACTATGCGTTTTAGCTTCTCTGAAAAGTTATTTGGATCTTCCATAATATCAAAGACTGCTTACCGAAAACGTATCGCACGCCTTCACCGAGCCGGTTTTCAGACCAGTGCTGAACCACTTTACCCGCTGCGCTGAGCTGCCGTGCGTAAAACTGTCCGGCACCACCACACCGCGGCTTTGTTTTTGCAGCTTGTCATCGCCAATAGCGGTTGCGGCATTGAGTGCGGCTTCCACATCGCCTTGTTCCAGAATCTGGAAACGGTTGTCGGCATGGTGCGCCCACACACCGGCAAAGCAATCGGCCTGCAATTCAACCCGCACAGAAAGCGCATTGGATTCCCGCCCCGAAACCCGTTGGCGCTGGGCATTCACCTTTGGCAATATTCCCAACACATTCTGCACATGATGACCCACCTCGTGCGCAATCACATAAGCGGCTGCAAATTCGCCGGGTGCGTTAAAGCGGGTCGCCATTTCCTGAAAGAAAGACGTATCCAGATAAACCCGCTTGTCTCCCGGACAATAAAACGGGCCCATGGCCGATTGCCCTGTACCGCAAGCGGTGCCGGTGGCACCGGAAAACATTACCAGACGCGGCATTTCATAGCGCTGGCCGCTGGCTGCAAAAATCTGCGACCACACATCCTCGCTGCTGCCCAGAACGGCGGAAACAAACTGCCCCATACTGTCATCGGGTGCGCCTTCTTTACCAACCTGTTGGCTGTAGCCGCTCCCGCCGCCGGAAAGCATTTCCGCGCCGCTAAGCAGAATACGCGGATCAATCCCCAAAGCGTAGCTAACAATGCCAATGGCTAAAATGGCACCAATGCCCAGTCCGCCGCCACCACCCGGCAAACCACCGCCGCGCATTCCGCGCCGGTCTTCAACATTGCCACTACGGCGCAAATCACCCCAACGCATGGGCTGTGTCCTTTAGTTGATTGAACAATCAAGGTGATGAGAATAAGAACGGTTTTGTAAAGGAAGCAAGAGGCCTCATAGAAAAAAGATGTGCGGCTGTGAGGCCGCGCAAAACCCTAACCCAGATCATATCCGTAACCGGGAATATGCACATCCGGCAATCCCAATTCCGCCAGAACACCGCCCAGCCATATCTGGTTAGGGCCGGCGCGACCTGCAACACCGTCTTTCAAACCCGCCGCGGCATGGCCAAATTCATGGATAACCAAAGCCGTAAGGCCATAGCGGGTATCTTTCACCTGATCCAGATTAAGATATATGCGCTCTTCTTGATTGCCCATGGTTGACCAGCTCGGCTTTTTCTTGCCCCCATGCGCGCTGCGCACAGAAAAACGCTTGTCTTTTTCAAACGAACGCTCAAGCGCCTGATGGAAGCTTTTGCTGCGGCGATGCAATTCAACAAGAATTTCTGAAATCTGCGGCGCAGCAGGGCCTTCAATTCTAATTCTGCCGTCAAACGCCTCTGCCGTGTAGCCCATTTTTTTACGCGCATTCATGAGGCTGTTTTCAAAATCAGCCATCGTATTGAGTGTGTCACGATCAAGCTGCGCCCCTTCGCGCCGACGAACACCAAAAATACGCTCCATAAACGACATGTGCAAATTCTCTAAGAGAGTGAAAAATTAAAAATAGCATAGTGATGGCATTTTTAACAGCGTTGGAAAGAGCAATGTTCCAGCACAATGGTTGAAAACATAAGAGAGGATAACATTTTGAAAGCCCGCAAGGACTGACTAGTCCCATCAGAGGGATAAGATCACACGGTGGTAAAGCAAGCGGCAGGTGGAACAATTTCAAACATGACGCGTTTAAGCGGCAGAAAATAAGAATTGTTTCCATATATTCCGCTTTATTCCGCATGTTTCATTCCGCTTGTTCCGCATAAAAGCGGATATGTTTTTCTAAATCCGATTTGCTCTGGTTTATCTGTGGAGAACCCTTTAGAAGGCGAGAATCTGTAGATTTTTTAAGGTGCAAAAACGGGTATTATATTTATCATTTTTTCGCATTCAAAGCGGCGCAGAAACTGATTTGCCGTATTTTTTTTGAGAAGTTTCAAAAATCCGGTTGACATTTTCAGAGGGAAAAAGCTATAACTTGTTCATCGAGGCGGCGCTGCCTGATTGGGGCGAGCGGCGGTTTTGTTTTCTCTGCATTTGTGTGTGGTTGAGAGTAAGCTGTTAACAGTCTTGGTGTTTTCTGTTGCCTCTTGGGTGGTGGGATTGGTTCTTTGACAATTTGTATTTTTATGGAAAGAGAAACGCAGGCGGCGGTTATTTGCCGGTCTGTTGATGCTTGAGAAGGTGTTGATAGACTTTAAGCAATATGACTGCTCGACTTACGTTTCGTC
>JBMDXK010000012.1:0-23938 GCA_048594375.1 Methylopilaceae bacterium | reverse complement strand
CAGATACATTGTATAGAGTCGAACTGACAGAACAGAGAGACACATATTTTATAGCGGTGCTTGGTATTACAAAGGTTGATATCATTGTAGAAGCGGTAGTACATGTTTCAGACCCTATATACAGCTATACACCACCCGCTTTCACCAGCCTTGAAGGAGAGGCAAATGACTATAATGTAATCGGTTTTTATTGTTACAATAGTGATAATAATACTCGTACAAATTTTACACGCATTGCGGATAATCGCGGGAATGTTGAGGCAACAGATCCACTTTCCTGCAAGCCGAGAGAAACTATTGAATACTATATGTGGAATTCGCGCGCGGCAAAACCTCCACATCGGGAAGAAAGTATATGTACTCCGGAAAGGCATGAGGCAAAAGAATGCCGCGGATTCGTTTATCTGACGGATAAAGGCTCTAAAAATAGTTTAAGTTCTGACATGGGAATCTATATAGGCGAACGTGATGCATATATGGAAACAGTTTTGTGCAATACGTTGGAAGAATGTATAAAACCCACATGCACGAATAATTCAATTGAGTGCTTGAACTATGTAAAAGATGGTGGAAAAATTCCTGACACAAAGCGTTATCGTCCGCCGCAGGTCGAAACTCAGCAATGTGTACCGGGAAAATATATGTTTTATGGCTGGGAAGATCGGTTAAAACGTGATGGTGATTTTACGGATGACGATTTTGATGATGTAATCTTGATTGTTCCTTGCCCTAATTTCAGTACGGTAGAAGGCAAAAAGGTATTTCTCATTCGCTAATGCGAAAGGAAATCATATCACTCGCAGATTTTTATTTTAATCCCGCCGAAAGATTATTAAATGCACTTACAGGTTTAAGTGTGTATAAAATCTATCGCCCATTTGAAAAACAACAACCGCCAAATGGCGGCCAGATTACCTTTATCTATAGCACTTTCAATAAAAGTGTTTACGGTTTTTAATGTTTGGTGTTGCCCTACGGGTGCCTTCGCTGAGCGTTTGTCTGCATCATATCTGACAATCAGATAAGATAAAATTCAATAAAAAATAATATCTTATAATAATTTTATGTAATATTTTCAATTGAACCCAATACATAAACATTAACACCGACGTAAACACCCCATGAAATTAATAAATAGAACAGATTAATCTCAATCTATTAAAATAAAAAATATATTAACCATATTTAATACAAAAGTATTTAACAATATCCATATACAATATCTCTATCAACAAAGGTAAAGCATAAATAATTATAATTATTATTTATTTAGGAGTAATCCAATGAGAAAACTAAGAAGTTTTCTTAAAAATACATCCGGTCAAATTGCTGTAGTGATGGGAATCTGTATTTTCCCATTGATCGGAGCAGTGGGCTTGAGCGTGGATTATGCCTTTCTTTCAAAGGAAAAAACCTACCTTCAGGCGCAGGCTGATAAACTGGCTCTTGAGCGGCGCGGTGGAGAATGGCTTTCACAAACCTTATATAAGGTTGAGCTGACTGAGCAGAAAAACACACATTTTATAGCAGTATTAGGCATTCCAAAAGCCAACGTCCATGTAAAGGCAGTGGCACATGTTTCAGAGCCAGTTTACACGTATATACCGCCGGCCTTTTCTAGCCTTGAAGGAGAGGCAGACGACTATAATGTCATTGGTTTTTATTGTTACAGTGCGACAGCAGGTACTCGCACACATTATACGCGCATAGCGGATAACCGTGGAGGCACTGAATTTACTTCTCCTGAAACATGCCCTGCAGGTGATACGGTTGAATATTATGTATGGAATTCACGATTTGCCCCACGCACTCCACTTCGACAAAATGTTGAATGTACACTACAAAGATTTGAAGCGGGCAGATGCCGAACAAATGTGTATCTTACAGACAAAAGCAGCAAAAATCCTTTAAGTTCCGACATTGGTAGCCATATCGGGGAGCGCGATGCTTATGTGGAAACTGTTCTATGCGACACCCTATCAGATTGTTTGAAGCCAAACTGTACAAGCGGCACAATAAATTGCCTGAACTATAAAAAAGATGGTGGAAAAATCCCGGATAAAAAACGTAACCGAACTCCGGAAGTATCTTTAGAGAAATGTTCTCCAGGAAAATATATGTTCTATGGTTTTGAAGATCGGCAGCCTGGTACCGGTGAGTATGTAGATCACGATTTTGATGATGTGGTTTTGATTACCGCATGCCCTGATGTAACTCCTGTAGAAGGAAAAAAAGTATTTCTCGTTCAATAAACGAGGACTATCATCCTGAGCAAAGCGCAGGATCTCAACCCTACTGCACACTCATTTTAAAGAATACCCGCATTTTTTCTTGCGTCCTATCATTTAAATTTTTAGCTAAATTACCCTGATATTTCACCGAATATTAACTATAATCCTGTCTACTGGCCACTAAATGTTATTTATGCGTATGCCTGTATCTCTTGCGTAATTTCAGTTCTTTTTACCACAGTCCAGTGACTTACAAGACAGGAATTTAGCTCACATGGCTAACGATATCACCCTTTCAAATGCGGTCAGAACCAATCTTCTGTCGCTGCAAAACACGGCCGATCTTCTCGCCCGCACGCAAGAGCGCCTCGCCACTGGCAAAAAGGTAAATTCCGCTCTTGATAACCCCACGAATTTTTTTACAGCATCCTCGCTGAATGCCCGTTCCGGTGATCTCAGTTCGCTGCTCGATGGTATTTCAAACGGTATTCAGGCGCTGCAAGCCGCCGACAAAGGTATCAGTTCCATCACCAAGCTGATTGAAACGGCGCAAGCCACGGCGCGTCAGGCCTTGCAGACTGCAGCCGGCGATGTTGCCTACAACCTGAACACTTACGGCACCGTGGCAGTGGCGGCAGATGACCCGGCTGAAGTCACCGGCATTGTCAATATGCGCGATCCGGCTGCATACAGTACGGCTCTGGCCACAGGCACAACAACCATTACAGACGATACGATCACTGATCTGGCGGGCGAAACCCTCACCTTAACTTATGGAACAAACTCGTTTTCCTTCACCTTTGGTACAGGCACCGGTCAGGTGAACGATGTGGCGGAATTTAACGCCCAGCTTGGCGCAGCAGCCGCTGTTGTGGGTGGTGGTGCCGATTTCCAGGTTGATGGCGCAGGCAATCTTGTACTGGAAGGGGCAACGGCGGATGTTGTAAACTCTATCAAACTGACCGCAACATCGACACCTGCCTTAATATCGCTGGGCTTTCCACCGGAAGAGTCCAGTTCGCCGGTTGTTGAAATACAGGCCGATAACCTCCTCAAAGAGCTCGGCCTTAGAAACGGTGACAGCTTAACCTTCCGTCTTGGGGAAAACGGCCCGACACAAACGGTTGTGTTTGGCACAGGTGCGGGTCAGGTAAATGACCGCGCCACACTGGTCACCCAGATTGATGCTCTGGGCAGCGTCAACGCTGCATTGAACGGCAACCGCCTTGAAGTCACCGCAGCCGATGCTAATTCAAAACTGTTTATTGGCGGCTCTGCCCGTGAGGAAGTGTTTGGTGCTTCAATTCTTTCTGAAGGAATTGGCGGTAATATTCCTGAAAACGCCATCAGCCAGACCAATACCGATCTGGCGCTTTTAGAAGGCCAGCAGCTTAAAATCCAGCTCGGTGATGGTTCGCTTCATACGATTACCATGGGTACCACCAATGGCCGCATTTCCAGCCGGGCGGATTTGCTGGAGCGCCTGAATGGCATTTCCAAAGATCTGACCGCGTCGTTTGACTCGGTTGGACGTCTGAAGTTCCAGTCCACCAGCAAATATGATCTGAAGATTTCCGGTAACGGCGCTTCGGCGCTGGGGCTTACGGTCAAATCCTATTCCCCTGTTGCGTCGGTGAATAAGGATAGCTCTGCCCGCGCCAGCCTGCAAAACGATTTCAACTATACGCTATCGCAGATTGATACGCTGACCAAAGATGCGTCTTATAACGGTATCAACCTGCTCAATAAAGATAACCTGAGCATTATTTTCAATGAGGATGGTTCCAGCCAGCTCAACATTGAAGGGGTTGAGTTTTCATTTCGGGGACTAGGGCTTGTGGAAGCTAATGGTAATGATTTCCAGAAGGATTCGGTCATCACGTCCATTCTGGACAAGTTGGGTGAAGCCCTCACAGTATTGCGCACACAGGCCTCAAAGTTTGGCTCCAATCTGGCGATTGTGGAAACACGGCAGGACTTCACCAAGAACCTGATTAACGTGTTGGATACGGGCGCCAGCAATCTTACATTGGCCGACAGCAACGGCGAAGCGGCGAATGCTTTGGCTTTGCAAACCCGCCAGTCACTGTCCACCACAGCCTTGTCGCTGTCCAATCAGGCGGATCAGTCCATCCTTCAGCTGTTCGGCTAAAACAATAGCATCCCGAGCAATAAGGAGCGGCAGATTTTTCTGCCGCTTTTTGCATAAAATATTCCTATTCATCATAAAGTTGAATTGGCGCGGCAAGTGTTAGGGATTTTTATAATCCATTAACCATTGAGGCACACAATGGACTTCACACGGCATTCAAAAGGAGAGCCAAAAGAATTATGGCGCTCAAAATAGAACTCAAACCTGGCGAGCGGATTATTCTGGGTCAGGCAGTGATTACCAACGGCGAAACGCGCACGCGCCTTGTCGTTGAGGGTGAAGCGCCTATTTTGCGGGAAAAGGATATTATCACTGCAAAAGAGGCAACAACAACAGCAAAACAGGTGTATTTAGCGGTGCAGTTGATGTATCTGAACAACAGCATCGAAAAAACCCAAAAAGAATACATGCTGCTTATTGGAGAGCTTATTCATCAATACATTGGATATAAATCAATTGTTGAGAAAATGAGCAATGAGATTTTAACAGGTTCTCTGTATAAAGCTCTCAAAACAGCACGGGAACTAATCATTCTGGAAGAGGAACTTCAATCCGATGAACACCGCAGCGCAAGCCTATGCCAACGTAGCCCAACGGACAGCCAGTCCGCGTGAGCTGGAGTCCCAATTGTTGCTGCGTGCGGCGTCACGCCTTCAGCTTATCGAGGATGGCAAGATTGAAGATGCTCAGGAAATCCATGAAGCACTGCGTTTTAACCGGCGCCTGTGGACATTGCTGATAACCTCGATCACCAGCAAGGATAATCCGCTGCCGCAAGAGCTGAAAGTAAACTTAGCGAGCCTCGCCTCGTTCATTTTCAACCAGACTGTTTCCGTAGAAGCAAATTTTGAGGCCGCCAAACTCCGCCCGCTGATCTCGATTAACTGCAACATCGCAGCCGGCTTACGCAGCAATGGCACTCCCCAAACCGCAGCAGAAGCCACTTGAGATATTTCCATTTTAAATCTGAAGAGTAAAATGCTTTCTTGGCATGGCTTATGCAAGCCCTCACTGGCGCTGGCACCAACACGACAAAAAACGGCATCTTAATATCAAGTGTTTCCCCCTCCAAAAGCCATGATTATTGTATCATGGCTTTTATGCTGTAAGCACTTCCATAAACCCCTGCGCATAAAAAAACTTTCACAAAAAAATTAACTATGATAATACCATCAAAAAATTTCTATACTTGTGAGTAGTTTTTATGCATATTGATAGTATAAGTTTCTTTTCCGTGGTTCCAAGCCAGAATACGTTTGATACAACACTTAACAACACTTCCAAAACGCTTCAAACCCAAAACATGGGCTTGCCTTTATTTAATGCTTCCAAAAGTGAGCGGTCCAGCTCTTCCCAACCCGCTCCTGCCCACCCCCAAAGCGGAACAGGCGCATCTTCTTCACCTTTTCAATCAAGAGCTCTGGAATCTCTGATCCGAACCACATATCAAACGCGTAGTGCTGCATGGCCAGACACAACTGCCCCTACCACCCGATTTGATTTTACCCCCATTTCAGCCTCAAACACGCAACCAACTCCTGCAAATAATCCGCCGTCTGGTGTCCCAAATTCTTTTTTTGACACCACCAATATACCCAACCCTCTTCCACCACCTCACCCTGCCTTTTTTCAAAACACTAGAAATCCTCGCCCCCTGAATTCAACCTCGGATTTCCCTCGTTCAATTGAGGATAGAGCGCGTGCGAACAATAGGCAAATCGTGAATCTGCGATGGCAGACTGCGCTAACCCAAGACGACCGTTATTTTTCAAGATTTTATCGGGAAAACTTTGGCGACATAGATCCAAGAACTTCTGATGAGATTCTGGAACAAATAGCTGACAATTTACAAGCCGGTTTAAACCCCAATTCTTCCTCACCCAATCCGGAAAGAGGAGAACCGCGCAACGACCCACGCAACGGATCCAATCCTTAAAATGGGTTTTCGGCCAATGGCATGTGTTGCACATAAACGCCGCTATCCAATGAAATTGTTATCAGAATATATTTAAACCCTCACACCGTATTCATAAGTTGCTTTCAAATGAATCCTGTCAGCTCATATACTGAAGTCCTGTTTCAGAACCAGAACATCTCCGCTTTTGAAGAAAAGCTCGCTCAATTTAAAACCGCGCCGATAGCGCAAAATATGCCTCGATCAATCCCATCGCGCAGCCCTACCCCCGACACTACACAATGGCCTGAGGTGCCTACCACTCCAATAGACATACCCGCGCGACAACCAACCCAACCGCCTTCATCGAATGCGGATACCAACAATTTCCTGTTGAATGGCAGGCAAACAGGTTTTCAAGCACATTTTCACCGATTGGCATTAGAATTTCAGTCAAATCCACGCACCGATACACCCCATTTAAGCAACGCTACGCTTGATGCTGGTTATCAACGTTTTGGTGATAATTCTGGGCGACCATACACAAATACTCAATCCAGAGCCCATAGATTACTTCAACGCACCGACACCCAGTATTTAGACAGCACATCTTCAGAATCGGCTTACCAACGGCCTTCTTTTATTTATGATGAACAAACCAATTCTTTAACTCCAACAACGCCTTTACGAGGTGATCGCGGAACGCGGCAGATACGTCAGCATTTGGGTTCTGCGCCCATGCCTTCCCTCCCAAATCCTCGGTCATCATCACCGGCTACATCAGAAGCTACAATGGTGAACGCTAATCGAGATCCCAATCTGTCTTTCTTTAAAGAAGGTACAAAACGAATCTCTCAGCCGGAAACATCGGAAAGAGGCCCAGCCTACATAAAGCCAAACAATAATATAATAGAGTTTCGATAGGCTTAGATTTAACCACAGAAGCAATGCCCGTTTTCATGGGCGTTTTGTTTCGTGCCTGTTGGAAGGCTTATCAAGCCTTCCGCGCTTCCAACCACCGTTTATACCGTGGATTATCAAATTCTCGCCGTTTGCCATTGAAATCAAGAATAACGGCCTTAGCTATTTTGTATGCAGGAACAGCTTCCGTTAGCACTTGCTCATGCGTAGCAAAGCGGTCAGATACAGCCTTATCCGCTATGCTTGGAAATGCGCCTGGATCCCACCCTTCTGTATCTTTAATCACAAAATATTGCCCCCGTGGGGCGGTGAACGGGTTCTTGGAAGCAGGACTGTTTGTGATCGTGTCAATCAAGCTTGCTTCGGCAACTTCGATATCTTTGAGAGTGGCAACGAAACTGTTTGTGCCCGTATTTTCAGAAGGCTGAGCAGCATTCAGTCCTTCTCGGAATACAGCAATAAACGATGGCTCATTTTCAACACGATACAAATTCGCATAGCTGTTTTTTGGGAGCAGATCTTTAACAACAGCTTTTTTTATAACGCTATCGGAAATATTATCTATGATGCTCGTGGAAAAATTATCCCCCAAATCGGGTTTTTCTAGCTGGAAATCCGCCAGTTGCACACGCGCGAACTCTTGGCGTGGTGGAGCAGAAGAAAAGAAACTGTATTTATGAGGATTAACGGTTTTGGCAACAGCCTTTATATCGTGCTTGATCTGCGATAATTCTTTCAGTGCATCTTCGGGTGAACGGCCTTCCTTTATCATTCTTCCCCTCAATGTGGTAAATGCGTGCAAGCGATCCGATTGATGACCGTTTTCCCAATGGCTTCGCATTTTGGCCAGCGTATCATCGTCAATACCCAGTACATATTCAGACGTTGAAACATATTTTTTCTGAAACGCTTGTTCAGGATCAGTTTCCCGTGAAAAACTGGAAAATGAAGGCATAAGCTCCCATTTTTCTTGTATGTAGGATTTGCTATCAGCAAGTAAACCCTCGAAGCGCGAAGCAAGAGACGATGACGTTGAATAAGCGTATGATGCAACACTTGCAAAAGTTTTGCGTGGTAAAAGAGGTAGTATAGTCATGATATGCTCGCTACAATATCACCTGAAAAATACAAAATGATTAGGGTTATGCAATCAACTTCCAGCTTCAAGCATTATTTTTATAGTTATTTAAGGTTGAAGAACTTTGATAGCAAAATTGATCCCGCTTTGGCAATCACCAATTTGGCGCTATACCACATTTTTGTCACATTAATTTACAGCAACGTTCCATTAAAAGACCATTTTGTCTGAGTATCTTTTTAAGAGGATATCTTGATCCCCAATCAGCACTAAATCCGAAAATGGCTTTTGTCATCGGGCTGACAGAACGTGCAGAGCGGTGTATTGTTGTGGTGTAGAACGAATTGAAACGGCTCAGTCTTTACGCACGCCAAACATATTTTAAAGAATTGAAAATGAAACAAGGCGCATACGGCATATGACATTTCTCTATCCTCTTATGCTGATGGCGCTGGCGGCTCTGCCGGTATTGTGGTGGTTGATGCGCCTCATCCCGCCACGCCCCACAACAGTCTATTTCCCGCCCATGCGCTTGCTGCAAGAGGCCGCATCAGAAGAAACACCCGCACAAATGCCTTGGTGGCTGGTACTGTTGCGGCTGGTACTGGCCGCCGCAATCATCACCGCGTTTGCCATGCCTGTTCTTTCTCCCACCGGCATTGCAGAACAGCGCACATCCTCCACCACCCTGCTTATTCTGGATGATGGCTGGGCAGCAGCACCGGATTGGGATACGCGCATCAGCAGCGCCAACCATGCCATCACCATGGCGGAAAGCACCCGCCAGAACGTGGCCGTATTGACGATAAACACACCCGCCGGTGAGGCTTTATCCAGCACAACCCCCGCACAAGCGCGGGAAAAACTGCGGCAGTTGGCACCGCGCGCCATGATGCAACCGCGTCAGCTCCACACAGAAGCCCTGCGCGGTTTTTTGCGCAACCATCCCGATACCACAGTGCTATGGCTGGCCGATGGCCATGAGAGCGCGGATGCGCAGGCTTTTGCAGGTCTGCTGAAAGAACTTGCGCTTGAAAACACCACAGTGCAGGTGCCGCAACTTACCGCGCGCGGTCTGGTGAGCGCCCGCAACAGCCCGGCAGAACTCACCGTTAAAGTCCTGCGTGCGGAATCCGGTCAGCTGGAATCCCTCAAGCTGGTAGCGTTTGATGAGCAAGGACGCAGAATAGCGGATACCACGGCTACCTTTGCCTCAAACAGCACCGCCGCCGAAGCGCAATTTGCATTGCCGGTAGAGCTGCGCAATGAAATCTCCCGCATTGCCATTGCATCCGCTCCTTCGGCGGGCGGTGTGCAATTGCTGGATAACAGCAGCCGCCGCCGCGTTGTGGGTATTGTCTCCGGCTCCACGCAGGAAGCCACCCATCCGCTGACGGCGCCGGGCTATTATCTCTCCAAAGCCTTGGCACCCATTGCCGAGATTAAAACAGCAACCAGCACCGCGCCATCCGAAGCCGTAGAGCAATTGATAAAATCCGGCATATCCGTGTTGTTTCTTGCGGATGTGGCCACCCTCTCCGAGCCGGTGCGCGAGGCCTTGATTGCGTGGCGCAACAATGGCGGCGTGTTGGTGCGCTTTGCGGGCAGCCGCACCGTGGCGGCAGAGCAAGATGATGCGCTCAATCCGGTGCGTTTGCGGCAGGGTGACCGTACTCTGGGCGGCGCATTGGCGTGGTCAACGCCGCAAGCTTTGGCGGAATTTCCCGAAGGCAGTCCGTTCTGGGGGATAAAGATTCCTGATGATGTGCGCATTAACCGGCAGGTGTTGGCGGAACCCTCGCCTGAACTGGCCGAACGCACATGGGCATCCCTCACCGATGGCACCCCGCTTGTTACCGCGCGCAAGGATGGCAAGGGTCTGACAGTCCTGTTTCATGTGAGCGCCGAAACCGTATGGTCGAACCTGCCGCTTTCCGGTCTGTTCGTGGATATGCTCGATCATGTAAACCGTCTTGCCAGCGTGCAGGTCAATAGCGGCGCTCAGACGGATACAACCACAGCGCAGCAGATCCTTGCGCCGCTTAAAATACTGGATGGCTTCGGTATTTTGCAAACCCCTGCCCCTTCTGTTCGCAACCTTGCTGCGCCGCAACCGGAACAGGCCAGCGTGGACAATCCTCCCGGATTTTACGGCACCCTTGAAAACAGCGTTGCACTCAATACACTGCCGCAGGATGCCCGGCTTGCCCGGCTTGATCTGACGCCCTTCGGCTTGAAAGTGGCGCATTTCACAGCCATTCAGCCGGTTTCGCTCATGCCGTGGTTATTGGGTATGGCTTTTGTGCTGTTATTGGCAGATACTGGAGTGATGCTGTTGTTCAATGGTGCCTTTTCCCGTCTGCGCAACCCCCGGCAAGCCATAGGCTTTATGCTGGCGTTGGCGCTTGCCCTGACTGCACTGCCACCTTCTGGCCATGCACAACAGCCCACACCGGAGCAAGAACATGCGGCCATTGAAGCCACACGCGACACCCGCCTTGCCTATATTCTTACCGGCGATGCAGAGCTGGACGCGCTTTCCCGTGCGGGTCTGGAAGGGTTGAGCATGGAGCTGGCTGCGCGTACGGCTTTCGAGCCCGGCACACCGGTAGGGCTGGATCCGGCAAAAGACGAGCTTGCTTTTTACGCGCTGGTTTACTGGCCGATTTCGGCCAATGCACCGGTTCCCTCTGCGGAAACCATGCGCAAGGTGGATGCGTTTATGAAAAACGGCGGCTCGATTATTTTTGACACCCGCGATAATGGCGCCAATTTCAGCGGAGCATCACCGGAAAGCCAAACCCTGCGCACCTTGCTCAGCCAATTGGATGTTCCTGAATTGCAGGTGGTGCCGCAGCAGCATGTTCTGAGCCGTACATTTTATTTGCTCAACGCTTTTCCGGGTCGTTATGAAGAAGGCAAGCTCTGGATTGAAGCCCCCCCTCCCAGCGATGATGAAGAAGCCCAGCTTACCCGTTCGGGCGATGGTGTTTCGCCCATACTGATTACCTCGAATGATTTGGCTGGCGCGTGGGCTATTCTCCCCAACGGACAAGCCATGCTGCCGGTGGAAGGCAACGGTTTCCAGCGGCGCGAAATGGCCATGCGCACAGGCATCAATATTGTGATGTATGCCTTTACCGGCAATTACAAGGCCGATCAGGTGCATGTACCCGCCTTGCTTGAACGGTTGGGTCAATAGCACATGCATGTTTCAGTGTCCTTTGCGCCTTATTTTCCGTGGAGCCTGCTGCTTGTGGGCGCTCTTTTAGCACTCGCCTTGATAAGTGTGGGCATTCTGGCGCGGCAGCGGGGAAGCCTGATCCGCGCTCTGGCCTTGACGGTATTTTTGCTGGCGCTGAGCAACCCGTCCTTGGTGCAGGAGCAGCGTGAAAGTGTGCCGAATGTGGTTGCAGCAGTCATTGACCGCAGCACCAGCCAGAAGCTGGATGGCCGCGAGGCGCAAACTGATGCGGCGCGTACGGCTCTTGAAGAGCGGTTCGGCAGCCTTGAAGGCGTGGAAGTGCGCTGGGTAGAAGCCCCCAAATCCGGCGATGCCACCGATGGCACTCCGCTTTTTGCCGCCTTGCAAACGGCTCTCTCCGATGTAACGCCTGACAGGGTTGCGGGTGTGGTGATGGTGACCGATGGCCGGGTGCATGATATTCCCGCCACAGCACCCGTACCGGCACCGTTTCATGCGCTGATTACCGGCAAGCCGGATGAGCGTGACCGCAAGGTAACGCTTACGTTATCGCCACGCTTCGGCATTGTGGATAAAGAGCAGAAGCTGGGTTTTCGGATTGATGAAACCGATACGATTACGCCCAAGCAGCCTGTGGCGGTTACCATCCGCCGCAACGGTGAGGAAATCACCCGCATGAGCCTGATGCCTGGCGTGGAAACCTTTTATGATATGCCCATTGCCCATGCGGGGCAGAATATCGTTGAAATTGAAGCGGCCAGCGTGGAAGGCGAACTCAGTACCGTAAACAACCGCGCGGCCTTGACCATTGAGGGTATCCGCGAAAAGCTGCGGGTTTTGCTGGTCTCAGGTGCGCCCCATGCGGGTGAGCGGACATGGCGCAATCTGCTGAAATCCGATGCGGGTGTGGATCTGGTGCATTTCACGATTTTGCGTCCACCGGAAAAGCAGGACGGCACGCCCATCAACCAGCTATCCCTGATTGCATTCCCGACCCGCGAACTGTTTTCCACGCGGATAGATGATTTTGATCTGATTATTTTTGATCGTTACAACCAGCAAGGCATTTTGCCGATGCTGTATTTTGATAATATTGCGCAATATGTGCGCAAGGGCGGCGCGATGCTGATTGCGGCTGGCTCAGATTATGCCGCACCTGGCACCGTCTATGAAACGCCACTGGCCAGTGTGTTGTCAGCCGAACCTTCCGGCAACACGCTTGAAAAAGCCTTCCGGCCAGCCATCACCGCTGCCGGTCAACGGCATCCGGTAACCCGCAGCCTGCTTGCCTCCCCCGATGCTGCACCGCAATGGAGTCACTGGTTCCGCATTGTGGATACTACGGTGCGCGAAGGCCACACCATCATGAGCGGCGCGGATGACAAGCCGTTGCTGGTTTTGAACCGATACGATCAGGGGCGTGTGGGCATTTTATTGTCGGATCAGGTATGGCTGTGGGCGCGGAATTATGAAGGCGGCGGGCCTTATGTGGATCTGTTGCGCCGGTTGTCCCATTGGCTGATGAAAGAGCCGGATCTGGAAGAAGAGGCATTGCGGCTGAAAGCGCAAGGCAACACACTCACGCTTGAGCGGCAAACCATGGCGGAAACCACCGATCCTGTGACGTTGACCTTCCCTTCGGAAGAAACCCGCACAGTCACCTTGCGCGAAACCGCCCCCGGCCTGTGGGGTGCAACGCTGAATGTGAACGAGATGGGGCTTTACCATGCGCGCACCGGCGATCTGACAGCCTTGGCGCATGTGGGGCCTGCCAATCCGCGTGAATTTCGGGATATTACCAGCACCACACAAACCTTGGCCGCGCTGGCGGAAAAAACCGGCGGCAGTGTGGTGCGGGTTACAGAAGGCATACCGGATGTGCGTCTGGTGGAAAACAACGCCCGCGCGCAGGGCAACGGCTGGATTGGCCTTGAGCGTTCCACAGCCTACCATGTTACAGGGCTGGATATTTATCCAGCCTTCAGCGGCCTAATTGGCCTTGGCCTTCTCCTTGGCCTGTTATCGGTCGTCTGGCTGCGGGATAGATAAAGAGAAGAGATTATATCCACCTCTCAGCTTGTTATCCATCTCTCATCCCATCATCCTGAGAGCAGCGAAGGATCTCCATTCCATTACAGAAGTTCCTTCCACTTTTCCTCCAAATGACAAAGCGCGGCTTCATGGCCAAATCTACGCGCGGCCTTTACCTTTATCAAGAGAAGCTTGTGTTGAAGATTCGGCGATGACAACATTTTGAGGCTGATACACATAACCCGCTGTAAAATATCGTGCTCTCTCCTCAGAGCCATCCATAATTGTATCAAGCGCCGCATTTATTTGTGCGCGATAATTTTCATCTTCTGCTTTTAGGCTTGCAAAATAGCGGGCGTTTGAATTTTCTTTAAATGCACGCTGAACAATTAGCCTATAATAATTTGCAGTGCTTGCAATATTTTCCAGCAATGCTACCCGATGCTGCGCAGGGGCTGTTTGGGAAGCAACGAAAGCCTCTGCAATAGGCTTGCTTCCTTTCAATCTAACAGCCGAGAGAGCTATGTTTACCTTTCCCCACCACAAAAGCAAATTAATACCCTCGGGCATTATGCCTCTTAGCAATTTTTGAGACTTATTTAATCCTACTTCTTCCACAGACTTCAGTATATTTTGCACCATCTCATAAGACTGCAATACCGCCTTTTCTCTTCTTACGACCTCAGCTGCCTCAGCTGCCTTTGCTGCCTCAGCTGCCTCAGCTGCCTCAGCTTCCTTTTTTTGCTGCCTTAGCTCCCTTTTTTCATCAGCTTTCCTTTTTGCCTCAGCTTCCTTTGCTACCTTACCTTTTATAACAGGATCGAATTCGCTAATATTTTTATATATTTCATTAAGAGTCTTCTGCATTTTTTCTTGAAAATCGGCATTTGTGCTCTTAGCAAAAACATCACCGTCATGCTTGGTAAGTGCATAATAAAAAGTTTTTTGACGATTTATACTGCTATCTTTCATAAATATAATAAAATTTAGTCTTATAGTATCATCTATATCTTTAGATTTTTTGAGTGTATCGGCTATTTGTTTTGAACCCATAGAATGTAGATAATTTTTTGCGCGTATGAATAGTTCGCCTTTTAATAACTCAATAAAATCTACATATTTTTTTATATTATTGACAATTACATCAATTTCTTCGTTTACTTGGCCATCCTGATCGGCAAATTTTGATTTATATTCATATTCTTTTAAGGCGCTAATAAAATCCATTTTTAATTGAATTGCTTCGGACTCTCTTATATGTTTTGCAAACCTTAAAAATTCACTCTTGGAGGTCATACCTTCTAATAGTTTTAAAATACTTTTCTTAGATTTTATCGAAACATCTGTAAAATCTGCGTCATCATCATTGGTGTTAAAACGATTATATCCTGAACTTTGTCCTGTTTCTTCTTCGCCAAAACGGTGTACCCCAGAATCTGAAGGCAAGCCATAAGAGGTGGCTCCTTCATGGCTGAATACTCCTTCAGAAAGAACACCGCTCACCGATGGGTCATCTATCTCCCAAAACTCAGCCAAATCTGTGGTTTGATTTTCAGGACTCAAAAAATCGAAAAAGCCATCATCCCCTTGCGTTATTTCCATATCATCAAATACGCGGCTTGGTGATCCCATATAAGGCACAATTTCCGCATCCTGTGACAACTCCCCCATGCCACCCGCATAAGGCTCCAGATCCTGCGATCCACCGCTAAACTGCACATCCTGCATAGTAATCGGAGCGCGGCGCTCTACGTTGTAATTTGAAGAAAGGGTATTCCCATAAGCAGTATTGCCATGCGGCTCAGCAGGAGGTGGAGGAAATGCACCATCCCCCGAACCAAAATAACCAAAATCATTTGGAGAAAGAGGCGCTTGCTGCTGCATTTGAGCATATTTAGCTTGGTCAAACGCCTGCTGCTGCGCACTGGCAGCAGCCCGGGAAGATGACGGTTGGGAAGAGCCTGAAACTGGCGGCAAATTACGGCGGGAAGAACCAGAAGAACGCATAGCTAATCAAAGCACACTTGAGGGTTAACCAAAAATTAACCTTATAGCGCCACCCGGAAAGATTTCACAGTAAAAAATATGCAAAAAAACCCCGCCATTCCTAGCAGGGCTTTTTAAAAGCAAGGTTATCAGATTTCAACCGAAGGAACGGCTAGGATCAGGCACTGATACGGGCTTCATCTTCTGAAGGTTCACGCAGCACATAGCCACGCCCCCACACGGTTTCAATGTAATTTTTGCCATCCGCGGCATTGGCCAGCTTCTTGCGCAATTTACAGATAAACACGTCGATGATTTTCAGTTCCGGCTCATCCATGCCACCATAAAGATGGTTGAGGAACATTTCTTTGGTAAGGGTTGTGCCTTTACGCAAGGAGAGCAGTTCCAGCATCTGGTATTCTTTGCCGGTCAGATGAACGCGCGCACCGCCAACTTCAACGGTTTTGGTGTCAAGGTTCACAACCAGATCGCCCGTCTGGATGACAGACTGTGCATGACCTTTGGAACGGCGCACAATGGCGTGAATGCGTGCAACCAGCTCATCTTTATGGAAAGGTTTGGTCAGATAATCATCTGCACCAAAACCAAGGCCACGCACCTTATCTTCAATACCGGCAAGACCGGAAAGAATAAGGATTGGCGTTTTGATTTTGGAAACGCGCAGTGATTTCAAAACTTCATAGCCTGACATGTCAGGCAGATTGAGATCCAGAAGGATGATATCATAATCGTAGAGTTTCCCCAGATCGATACCTTCTTCACCCAGATCGGTGGTATAAACATTAAAACTTTCAGACTTAAGCATCAGTTCGATGCTCTGCGCTGTCGCGCTATCGTCCTCGATTAGTAGAACGCGCATATCTCTCTATCCTCCACCGCCGCTCCGCGGTTTGCCGCCCCGAATTGCGGAGCCCATACGGTGAACTGGTTGTTAACCAATTCGTTTACATACCCTAAACACGAATGGTTAACAAAGTATGATTCGATTTGCATTTTTTTGCAACCGCTCAATTCCCCTATAGGCCAAAAGTCTGTGATGAATTTAATCCCCAACCATATCAGAATGTTGATATTCTGACGCAATCAGGCACCATAGACAACACAGCCACGACTCACGGGCATTAACCAATAAGCTGCGGAAATCAAATTTCTTAAGCTCTGTACATGAGTATTAACGTAACCGGTAAACGAATCGTTACGATTAAGATCGAATCAACCAAGGCGGTGAAAAAATGGTGAGATTATGGAAGCACTGACAAACATTATCCACGCCTTGCCGGAAAACACCGTTTATGGCCGTGTGGTGGCTGTGCGCGGCCTTATGATCGAGGTTGCAGGTCCCTTGGGATTAATGGCATTGGGCGGCAGACTGGATATTGAAACGGCCGCCCATGTGCGTGTTCCTGCTGAGATTGTTGGCTTTGCGGGAGATAAGGCTTTGGCCATGCCGTTTGGTGAAGTGCTGGGTATCCGGCGTGGTTGCCGCGCCTTTGTGGGGCCGACCGATGCCGGAGTGCGCCCCACCGAAGGCTGGCTCGGACGGGTTGTTAACGCAATGGGCGAACCGATTGACGGTCTGGGGGCATTACCCGAAGGTTCAATCCTACAACCGTTCAAAGGAATGCCTCCTGCCGCCCATTCCCGCCAGCGTGTGGGTCAGCCGCTTGATTTAGGCGTAAGGGCATTGAATACATTTATCACGTGTTGCGAAGGGCAGCGGTTGGGGATTTTTGCCGGTTCCGGTGTGGGGAAATCAGTCTTGCTGGCGATGCTGGCGCGCAACACGGCCTCCGATGTCACCGTTATTGGCCTGATTGGTGAGCGCGGACGCGAAGTGCAGGAATTTTTGCAAGATGACCTAGGTGAAGAAGGATTGAAGCGTTCGATTGTGGTGGTGGCAACATCCGATGAACCCGCGCTCATGCGCAAGCAAGCAGCTTATCTCACCTTTTCATTGGCAGAATATTTCCGCGATCAGGGCAAAAGCGTGTTGTGCCTCATGGATTCTGTAACCCGCTTTGCCATGGCGCAACGGGATATTGGCTTGTCATCAGGAGAACCGCCCACCGCCAAGGGCTATACCCCGACTGTGTTTTCAGAGCTTCCCCGCTTGCTGGAACGTGCGGGTCCCGGCGCGGAAGGTTCCGGCACCATAACAGGGTTATTCACAGTTTTGGTGGATGGTGACGATCATAACGAGCCAGTAGCCGATGCGGTGCGCGGTATTCTGGATGGCCATGTGGTCATGCAGCGTTCCATTGCAGAGCGTGGGCGGTATCCGGCGATTAACATTCTCAAATCTGTATCACGGACGATGCCCCGTTCAACAGATCCGCAATTCTGGCCCACCGTGCAGCGCGCGCGGAAAATTATGGCTGTGTATTCGGATATGGAAGAGTTGATTCGGCTCGGCGCCTACCGCAAGGGTTCCAGCGCAGAGGTGGACGAAGCCATCAGTCTGCATGAGCCTTTGGAAGATTTTTTACGGCAAGGTAAGGAAGAAGCAACTTCCCTGCGCAATGGTTATGAGCGTCTGGCACAGATTGTTGGTGATTCGCCTCCCTCTGAAACAGGCTGAACGCTTTGTGAACAACGATTGCAGCTTTTTGATGCAGCGGCATACAAAGATTTAAGAATAGGCGTTTATAGTGAGTGTTGTGGCCGCAAGAATAGTCTTGTTGCAGCCATGGGAATGGGAGCAGGCATATGGCTCTGCCTTTGAATTTCAACCCGGTGTTTTTCTCCGCAAGGAGAATGAGGAACACCCTTAGTATGAGTAAAACACGATGAAATCGCGCGGAACCCTTATTCGTTTGAAACGCTTCCAGGTGGATGAGAAACGCCGCCATGTCTCCCAGATTGAATTCATGATTGCTGATTTTGAGCGCATGATGAATGATCTTGACCGTGAAATTATCAGCGAACAGGAAAAAGCCGGTATTTCGGACGAAACCCATTTTGCTTACCCCACTTTTGCACGGGCTGCCAAAAACCGCCGTGACAACCTCAAACAATCCGCTGATGAATTGCGCGGCCAGCTCAATGACGCACAAGCCGCCTTGGGTGAAGCGTTTGAAGAACTGAAAAAAGTGGAAATGCTGGAAGAACGCGACCAGCACAACACCCGCATGGAAAACAACGCCCGCGAGCAAGCCTCCATGGATGACATCGGTATCCGCGGCCACAGCAAACGCGCCGTTTAATAAAAGCGAAGGCACTTGATATCTTTTAGTTTGAAAGATGTTTGGACAGGTGATAGCCGGGATGTGCGCAGCAATTAAAAAACGCATAGAAATAGAGCAATTTCAGCAATAATGTATGCGGTTTTTACTGATCCGCGTTGCTCTGCGGGTAGCTTCGCTGGTCGTTGGCTGCATCCGAATAATGCGTAAAACAAAAATTTATAGTGTTTTCATGTAAAATTTTCATTAGAAGCCACTATAAATCTGGCGAAAGCATTCTCAAGCTTTCGCTTTATAAGACCATTGAATATATTCCTCACATAAAAACCACGCAATATCCTATGCCTTTCCTTCGTTCTATACCCCCTCCCGCACTACAGACGCGCCCTGAGCAATTTGATTTTGACACCTCCCTAAGCCGCTTACCAAGCCGTTGCACAAAAAGTTTTGGGATGCTGGATCTTTATGAGGACGAACTTCACCGAAAAGCTGCCCCACAGAATATTCTGCGCCCAGACGGTCAAGAAGCCCTTGACGATGATAACTATGTCCTGACAACAGAACGAGTGGTTCCTTATTTTGCGCCACAGCAGCGCGCGGTGTACACCATTGAATTTGAAAAAGGAGAGGATGGTATTGTCAGAGCCGTTTATCCCAGCGGAACTTCTTTAGCAAATAAGTCCGTAAATGTTGCATTTTTATCGGCTGTCATTGACGGTGAGCGAGAGCGTCTCGTTGGGGCATCCAAGCAGTGGACACACAGCCATCTTGCTGCGGGGCAACCCACTCAGTTTGCAGGGAGCATTAATTTTAATTCCAATGGGCGCATTACATCCATGCGAGAAGATTTTTCACTGAATACAGGGCATTATGCTCACCCTGATTATATGCGCGCGGAAGATGATTTTTCTGAAACAATCAGAGATACTGTTTTTGAATATGATTTACTCATTGAGAAAAAACTTCAGGCAATTATTGATTTTCCGCGATTTCCTCATGCGCATCTGGATGAAGTTAACACTGTTCCTTACGCAGAGGATCAAAGCCAGCGTTTGCGAGAAGATTTTCCGGATGATACGTCCAGCTCAGCTGAGATGTGAAAAACATGCCATCTAGATTGCGCCCACGGTTTTTAGGCGCACCCTTGGGTGAATTTCGGCCTGGCTGAGAACGGCTGTCTGGTTGCGGAAGCGTTCGGTGATGGAGCGCACGAAGGGGCGGATATTGGCGGAAACCAGCAGGACAGGCACTTCGCCCTGCCGTGCCGCATCTTCAAAGCGATCCCGCACCAGTGCGATAAACTCCTGCAACTTGGAAGGCGCCATCGCCAGATGCCGTTCATCCCCCTGCCCTACAATGGATTCTGCAAATGCCTGCTCCCAGCGTGGAGAAAGCACAATCAGCGGCAGATGCCCCTGCGGGGCTGCATATTGCGCGCAAATCTGCCGTCCCAGACGGGTGCGCACATGTTCGGCAATGGACGACGGGTTTCTGGTCCAGCCTACCGCTTCGGCAATGCCTTCAAGGATGGTACCCAGATCACGGATAGATACCCGTTCACCAAGCAAAAGCTGCAACGCGCGCTGGATAATGGTAATGGAAATCTGTGTAGGCACAATCTCTTCCAGCAGTTTGCCTTGTTCGGGCGGCAGCTCTTTCAGCAACTTGCTCACTTCGCCATAAGAGAGCAAATCAGCCATATTGTTGCGCAAAATTTCGGTGAGATGGGTTGAAAGCACCGTGGAAGCATCCACCACCGTATAGCCGCGCATGTTGGCATCTTCGCGCAGGGCGCCCTCCACCCATGTGGCAGGCAGACCGAATGTGGGTTCCACAGTGTGCTGGCCGGGCAATCGCACCTGCCCGCCGGAAGGATCCATCACCATATACTGGCCGGGGAAAATCTGGCCGGATCCGGATTCCACTTCCTTCACCTTGATGACATAGGTGTTCGGGCCAAGCTGCACATTATCCAGAATACGGACGGAAGGCATGATAAAGCCCATATCCACAGCAAACTGGCGGCGCAGGGCTTTGATCTGTTCGGTCAGGCGATCTGCGCCTTTCATTCCCTCGACCATAGGCAGCAACCCATACCCCAGCTCGACTTTCAGATCATCAATTTTCAGGCTTTCGGTGATGGGTTCTTCTTTGGGGGCTGCGGCTTCCGTGGCGGTTGCGGTTTCCACAGCGGCGGTACGTTTGGTTTGTTCTTCGGTTTTTTGTCTTTCGCGGGAAACATACCACGCCATATATCCGGTAGCGCCAGCAAGAGCGGCAAACGGAATGAAAGGAATCCCCGGCAGCAGGGCCATCAATCCCATAACAGTGGCCGACATGCCCATGGCTTTGGGATAGCCGGTAAGCTGATCGAGCAAAGCTTTGTCGGCAGCACCGCTCACACCGGCCTTAGAAACCAGCAGACCGGCAGCCGTTGAAATAATCAGCGCCGGAATTTGCGAAACAAGGCCATCACCTACCGTCAGAATGGTATAGGTATGGCTGGCCTCAGCGAGACTGAGGTCATTTTGTGCCACACCAATAATAATGCCGCCGATGACGTTAATAAAGGTGATGAGCAGGCCGGCAATCGCATCCCCACGCACAAACTTGGAGGCACCATCCATAGCCCCGAAGAAGGAGCTTTCATCTTCCAGATCTTTCCGGCGCTTGCGTGCGGTCGCCTCGTCAATCAAACCTGCGGAAAGGTCGGCATCAACGGCCATCTGTTTTCCGGGCATGGCATCCAGCGTAAAACGGGCAGCCACTTCGGCAATACGGCCTGAACCTTTGGTAATCACCACAAAGTTCACGATAACCAGAATGGCAAAGACAATAACGCCGATAATGAAATTGCCGCCCATGACAAAAGCGCCAAACGCTTCAATAACGTGTCCGGCAGCATCGGTGCCTTCGTGGCCATTGCCCAGAATGAGGCGGGTGGAGGCAAGGTTCAGCGCCAGACGCAGCATGGTCGCCACAAGCAGAACGGAAGGAAATGCGGTAAATTCAAGCGGCGTATGGATAAACAGCGCCGTCATCAGGATCAGGACGGAAAGAATAATGGAAAACGCCAGAAAAATATCCAGCATAAAGGGTGGCAGCGGAATAATCAGCACCGCAAGAATGGTGAGAACACCAAACGCCATGGCAAGATCGCCACGCTTGAGCAGCTTGACAATATCCCCGCCGGAGGGAAGGCCAAAACCCGCCAGAGACGAGCCGGAAGAGTTGCTTGGGTCGCTCATAAAAATGTATCTTGCCTGAATGGAGAAACACGAGACGCACACACAACGCAACACTTAACACTTTTCTTTATGCCGGAAAAATTCGATTCCGTCTTTAACTTTTTCCGCTTATTCCGCTCATTTATAACGTGCCAGTACGCGAAACTTCATTTCCTGCCGGCACCGCATAGCCTTCCGCAGAATACTGGTTGAGCTTGTTGCGCAAGGTGCGGATTGAAATACCAAGGATATTGGACGCATGGGTGCGGTTGCCCAGACAATGCCGCAAGGTATCCAGAATGAGGGTGCGCTCCACATCGGCCACAGTCTGCCCTACAAGGGTGCGGGTGACGGCTTCTGCGGTGGTGGCAGCATGAGATGCCGCATCTTTGGGTGTGCTGTCCATGCGGATACCATCGGGCGTGCGGATGGCATCAAGACCAATGTCATTGCCATAAGCCAGCAACACGGCGCGATGCAGCGTGTTTTCCAGTTCGCGCACATTTCCCGGCCATGCCATGGCGGTGAGCTCCTTGCGCGCGTCCTCGGAAAGCGGGCGCACCGGAATGGCATTTACAGCCGCGAATTTGCGTGCAAAATGGTCGGCCAATGCCAGAATATCGGCGGGGCGATCACGCAGAGGCGGCAGTTTCAGATTGACCACATTCAGCCTGTAAAGCAGATCTTCGCGGAACGTGCCTTCTTTCACAGCCTCGGCAAGCTGGCGATTGGAAGTGGCCAGAATCCGGATGTTCACCGGTACGGGCTTGGAGCCACCCACGCGGTCAATCACCCGTTCCTGAATGGCGCGCAGCAGTTTGGCTTGCAAACGCACATCCATTTCAGAAATTTCATCCAGCAGCAAAGTGCCGCCGGAGGCCTCTTCAAACTTGCCGATACGCCGCGCAACCGCACCCGTAAAGGCACCTTTTTCATGGCCGAACAATTCGGATTCCAGCAAATGTTCCGGAATGGCCGCGCAATTGACCGAAATAAACGGTTTGTTGGCGCGGCTGGATTTGCTGTGGACAAACCGCGCCATCACTTCTTTACCCGTACCGCTTTCGCCGGTAATCAACACACTGGCATCCGAGGGCGCAATCTGGGTGGCAAGCTGCATCACCTGCACCATAGCGGGGTCTTTATAGACAACATCCTGACTGTCTTCGGAAACGGCGGCAAGCACAGCGGCAATCAGATCGGGATCGGGCGGCAGGGGAATATATTCTTTAGCACCCGCATGAATAGCCGCCACAGCAGCGCGGCTGTCATTGTTGATCCCGCACGCCACTACCGGCACATGGATGCGCTCAAGATCAAGCTGGCCACACAAATCACGGATATTGAGATTGACATCAATCATGATGAGATCTGCACCGCGCCCGGAGCGCAAGGTGGTGAGCGCCTGCGGCACGCCATCCGCATGGGTGACTTTTGCCCCTTTTTCAAAGGCAATCTTGCTGGCTACCGAAAGCTGCCCGTTAAGTGTGCCGATAATCATGAGCCGCATACTCTATCCCCTTCAAGCCTTACTTTTTCTTTGTATACTCGCCCCCACTCGTCAGAATGAAGCACCGGTAAAATACTATTTCGCCTTATTTGGAACCCATACTTTTGAAGCAGAGGCACCGGTAAAATACCCCGTTTGCGCTGGATAGTCCGGCTTAGCGAGTATCGAAGCGGAGCGCACTCAAGGTGCGTGAGCATCGAAACACAGATAAGCCGAGGCTAGACAGCCAAAATCGGTATTTTATCCCATAATATATTTGGGATGAGACGAAAGCCGTTGTTTTTCGAGCACCGGAGCGGAGCGTACATGAAAGTACGTGAGCACCGGAGCGCAGAAAAATGGCGGATAGCGTCCCTCCTATTCCCTTGTAATATGTTTGGGATGAGACGAAAGCCGTTGTTTTTCGAGCACCGGAGCGGAGCGTACATGAAAGTACGTGAGCACCGGAGCGCAGAAAAATGGCGGATAGCGTCCCTCCTATTCCCTTGTAATATGTTTGG
>JBMDXK010000011.1:0-30528 GCA_048594375.1 Methylopilaceae bacterium | reverse complement strand
TCTTTTGCTTTGCCGGAGAGCCATGCTGCAATGTCGGCTCGCTTGGTTCTGCCAAAATAGGTTGTGTGTGCGATGGCATCCTCAAGGGAAACACTGGCGGTGAGGGCGCCAGACTGCAAGCGTGCAATGACCGCTTGTGCTGTTGTCGCCAAGTCAGGATTCTGTGAAAAATCTTGGAAGGGTTTTGCGTTATCGCTGTCCAGTGCTTTGCGCAGGTTATTCTGTGCTTTTATATCTTGTTTGTTTTCAAAGGCTTCCAGAAGGCGAAGCCTGTCCGTGGGCAGTTCGGTTGCTTTGCCGGAGAGCCATGCTGCAATGTCGGCTTGATTGGTATTGTTAAAATAGGTTGTGTGTGCGATGGCATCCTCAAGGGAAACACTGGCGGTAAGCCGGTATGAATATTGTTTTTTTTCGGTTCCTTCCTTAGAGGTAATTTTTCTAGGCTGTGGTCTCTTGGGCGCAATTGCTCCCAATCCAGCATCGGATGCGGTGCGTTTTGACGTAGCGCCTGATGCTCCGGTCATTGTGGTTATTTGGGATGGAGCGGATAAGGTGCCAGTATTGTTCTGTACTGGATAATGCCCTGCCATTAAATCAAGCTGTAATTTTTCCCTCTCAAGAAATTGTGCAACATCCTCATAAGTTAACATATCATCAATGCCAAAACGTGCATTGACGGCGGCTGCAATGTTTTCGTAAGGATGAGCATTTATAGGATTTGTTTTTGTCACTTCGTCACGGATAGCATTTTGAACATCGCTATAATCCAAGGGGTTTGATATGAATAAAGAGAGATGGTCAAGCGTAGGGTCTTGGGAAAATTGCGCGTGATCCTGTGCCTGCGGGTTGCTCGACATGTGAAAAAATGGAGTAAGATCAGCATCTGCATTAAACCCCTCAATATCATCTATAGACGCCTGCTCACGGCTTCCATAAGTCTGATTGTAGAAGTGCAGGGCTGGATCAGTGCCAGATTGTATGCTTTCCGGATCAAACATAGGATCACTCGGCTGAGCCCAGAAATCTCCGTCATTTAAAAAAGGCTCCTGCATACCTTGATTATTTAATAGATGAAAATTGTCAGATGCTAAAGTTTCTGCTGTTGGGCTATAAGCACCATAACTATGCTGAGCGGGTGTTGTTTGAGCCAGAGGCTGTGTTGAGGATTGCCGTAATGCAAGAGCACTATCAAAGTCTTGTTGCGATTGCCCCGTGTGTTCATCGGGCTGTTGCTGATTTAATGGGCGCAAAGAAGAATCGTAAGATGGTATAAATGGGCGCATGAATACACAACATAAATATTACAAGTGAACAGGTGTAATTTATTAACCATCACGGCGATTATGTTGCAAGTAGAAAATTAAAACGGAAAAGTCACAATCTCGATGGATGGTAAGGGTGCATGGCGGGACAATTCTTTGTCGAAAAGCTCTGGCGTTCGGTCAAATACGAAGAGGTTTATTTGCACGCTTACAAGTCAGTAACCTGAGGCGCGCGCGGGCATTATACCACCAAATGGCTCAATTTTAAATGCAAATTGACACATCAGGAACGTAAAAAGCGAAAGCGTGCTTTTGTGCTGTTCGCCAATTGTTATCAAAGCACTTGAGAGGGTTTGAGCCTTTTTTAAAATCTCAGGAACGGGCTGCATATCACTGCAAACAAGAGATATCGTTACCATATAACAACATCTTACTCTCTATTAAATTGGCCAACGGTTAAACGAGTCTTCATCTTCATAAGAACAACCCCGTGGACAAGGTGGCATGAAAATGCGATCAACTCCACACGGATTAAACTTCGGGGAGGCTTGGGGTGAATAGTCAAAAGGTTTCAGTGATGTTGAATAGCAGTTCTAAAATAGCTCACTACTATAAGAACGTCATTAAATATTCTGACCTTGCTGAGGTAATTATTCCGACTGATCCGACAGGAAATTATCCTCGTGGAGGGTATCCTATTGCGGAATCACAGATTTCATTCGGGGAGATTGACAGAACGACTGTGTCCAAGTTTTTTCAAAATCAGAAGGATAATGTTGTTGATGTTACGATTGCCCTTGATGCGTTTAAGTATGGCAAGAGCTTTAGAGCGGCTATGTGGGTGTCCGCATCTTTGAAACGAGATGGCACTTTAAATATCTCACAGTTTCCGAGCTTCAGTGTTTCAAAGTCCTATTTAGAGCCATTCGTTAATAATATTTCAGTTGGATCTTCATGGCATGATTTTGTTGCCGTGCAGGACAGTTACCGACTTTCAGATGTTGATGACTGGAATTCCTATATTCAAACTATCTTCGCAATAAAAGCTGAGCTTATCAAAGAAATTGCAATTGATTTCAGGGGTACAAAAGTAGAAGTTAAAGAGAAAAAGAACTATATTTTCAAAGGAAACATGATTGCCAAATTAAATACGAATATCCTTTCTGTTTACGAAGAATGCGCAAAATATGAGATTGCTTCGGTATTGTCTGAAAAATCTGCTAAGGCTGCTTTGGGAAATGGTGGAAAAATTAAAGAAGCTCGTATTACCCTCACACCAAAGCTTTCGGGAGCGCTGTCTACAAGCAAATTTATCCCAAATTTTGAGCAGTGGAAGAGTATAGAAACAGTTTTAAAGTCTAAGAATGGTCAATTAACCGCTGTCCATGGGCCGCCAGGAACTGGAAAAACAAGTTTACTTCAATTTGTCATTGCCTCTGAAATTGTAAATTCCGTATGCAATGCCGCGAGCAGACCAACTCTTACCACAATTTGCTCAACAAACAATCAAGCTGTTACTAATGCTGTTAAGAGTTTGGATTTAAACGCTGAAGATAGATGGATTAAAACAGAGGTTGGTCTTGGATTGTACATACCGGCTAGCGCAGAAGGTGTATCTATTCCTAATATTACACTCAATAAAAGCCCTAAAAGCAATAAAGTTTATGTGAATGGTGATCTTCTAGAACCTTTTTTACAATGGGATCAATTCTCTTATATCAAGAAAAAATTTATAGATACTGCTCATGAAAATCTTGACTTAAAAGCAAATGCAAGCCTTGAAGATATTGCAGGAAAGTTAAAGAAAAACGTTCAATCCTATCAGCTTAGAGTTAGGATTTCTTCATATAAAACAAAAATTAAGTCTATTTTTAAGAAAGGCATTTTGAGTTTTTTGGGTAGGAATGATTTTAATTATTACACTGCCCTCAAAGAAGGTGATTGGGATAAACGTCTTAGGATGATGAAAAGTGCTTTTGCAGATGCGTTGCATTATTGGGAAGCACGCTTTCTTGAAGAAATAGAAGCACAATTTATACATCAAGGGCGCAACAAAAAGCTAGCGTTTCAATCTTCCCGCCATGCGATAGAAACATTATCTATGCTCACCCCATTTGTGGGCATGACATTGCATCAACTTGCCAAGCACTTTGGTGGCATAAACAATCCGCAAGCAGCGATAGGGTCGATAGGATTACTCATTTTAGATGAAGCTGGACAAATATGTCCTGAAACCGGGTTCTTTTCATTGATGCTGGCTAAAAAGGCGCTCATTGTTGGTGATAGTATGCAGTTGGAACCAATTCATGCCATTTCAGAAAAAGAAGATGTTCGGATTGCAAAAGGCATTCATATACAAAATGCCTTTAAGTCATCTCAAGGTAATTTTATGGATCTAGCAGATGCTTCTGCGGATTATAACATTTGCTTACTTGAACATTACAGATGTCATCCGGATATTATTTCTATATCCAATGAGCTATGCTATGAGGATAAGCTTATTCCCCAAACAAATGCAGACCATGGTCTCTATCCTCCCCTATCTTTTTTGGATGTATATGGAGTTTGCCAAAGAGATTCTTCTGGAAGTCTGAGAAACAACGATGAATCTAATACTATTATTGCATGGATAGTTCATGAAAAGCAAAAGATTGAAACATATTACGAAAAGACTATCGGTCAAGTTATTGCTGTGGTGACACCTTTTAAGAAGCAAGCAGACAATATTCGCATAGGGCTGGAAGAAAAAGGTATTCATGGCGTGGTTGTGGGTACGGTTCATAAGTTACAAGGGGCAGAATTTCCTATTGTGGTTTTTGCTCCAACTTACTCCATAGAATATGTTCGATCTTCACTTGAGAAAAAAGGACATCTCATGTTCTTTGATGTATCGCCTCGTATGATAAATGTTGCCGTTTCTCGTGCACAAAAATCTTTCATTTACATGGGTGACCCGAGAATTCTGAATTACGGTAATGAGAATGAGCTGTTGCCAAGCCAAATTTTATCTAACCATCTGAAGGCCAAGGCGGTGGGGCTTTCACACGTTTCAAAAGATAATGCATTTACTAAAATTGAGGCGGATATCGAAAGAATATCTTCTTTGGAGGCTCACAGAGAAATATTAGAACAAGCATTTTCCGACGCTCAGGATTGTGTTGTGATATCAAGCCCTTTCATCACACAATCAGCGATTAAGGAAGATAATATTACGGCACAAATTAAACGTGCGGTTGATCGCGGCGTAAGCGTTAAAATATTTTATGATTCAAAACTAAACACGGGAAGGCGGCATGAGCTAAAAGATTCTCTCAAATTACTCTCAGATGCTGGAGCGGAGGTTATTCACAAAGCTAGATTGCATAGTAAGGTTTTATATATCGACAACAAAATGATTATCGAAAGTTCATTTAACTGGTTATCTGCGGTAAGAGATCAATCATCGGATTATCAGCGGTATGAATCTTCGTTATTGTATAGAGGCACAATGGCTGCAAAAATGATCGCAGATGTGCAGAAAGAGTTTCTAAACAATTCATAATCATTTAGAGTGTTCGTCTGAGCGTAACGTATGTATCTATATTCAGATACATAAATCCATTTAGAAAGCAGAATGCCAGACAAACAGCCTGCGCAATGAAATATCAGATATAAAAACTGTTTTCGTGGGAGAGCGTTTTTTATTATTTTGTGTCATGAGATTCTGCCTCTTGTGCATCAAATCCGATGACGTAAATTTTAAGTGTGAATGCCATAAGTCTTTATTTTCTCGCAGAGTTTTTTAGCTGCACTGGCCGTTTTCTCTAATAAGATGATTATTTTATTGGAGCGCGGCTAGATTTTTAACAGCTGCATGAGATTATTGGGAAGCTGCTTGGATATAAAAATTGTACCTTACACATGCGTGCTGCTTTGCTGCCCATTATTGAATTCAAATTGTTTCCTGATGGCATTGTTTATTCACAGTGCTGGTGCGGCCATCATGTGCTGGATGTCTGCGGTTCAAACACTCTCGCATCCCCTAATCCAAACTCTTTGCTGACCAAAAAAGCATTATCAATGGCATTGAGAAATTCTAAAATCGGAGGAAGCTGTGTGTGTGGTTATACATACCAAGGCAAAATTTTTGACGGCACGTCAGTGGCAGGATGATACCTAGACCCGCATTAACAATCCTAAACAATTGATTTTTTAGTGAAAGCCGCCCCTTATTGAGGGGGTAATGGCGGGAGTGACGGGGCTCGAACCCGCGACCTCCGGCGTGACAGGCCGGCGCTCTAACCAACTGAGCTACACCCCCATACGGTAAAAGCCTAAGGCTTTGCGTCTGGTGAAATGGTTGTTAAGCCAGTAGCGCTTTTTTGTCAAGGGAGATAGCAGTAAAGAATTTGTATTCTCTCACAAATAAGTGCGCTTTCCACATATTTGATATTACGCCTTCTTAGGCATTGTTTTTGTGCGCTTATTCTTATGAATAAAACCATGATTTGTTGTCCTCCTCCGAAAAACAAGTGAGCAATAATCGTCAATGATTTTTTGTAAAAAAATGATTATTTTATTGATAATTTGATTATTCCAGCATTAAAATAAAATAGATGTAATATATCTTCTGAATCATTTTTTATTAAAAAAATTAATTCGAGTCATAATTTGGCATAAAAACGAAAATGAACGTTTTTTTACTGGTTGATTTGCGATAAAAATATTATAAATATCTTTTATTTCTTTGTAATACTTCCCTCTATAGGGTTTTCAGTTGAAAAATTTTACATGAAGGCACTATGATTTATTTTTTACTCAAGTGTCCAACGCTAAACCAGATACGCTTTTGCTGAATTTTTATAGAAGAGCGTAAAATCGGGGAAAAATTGGTCAACTTGCCCCTGATGCAGCATGTGCGTTTCTTATCTTGCGGGTAACGCCAAAAGATATTGGTAATGAGCGTGAACCGCTTTGCTAGACTGTTTTTGGGCAATCCAGTCCTGCAAAAGGAAATAAGGTATCTTTTCATTATGCTGCAAGGGTTCAGCAATCAATTGGATGAACTTACCATAAGCACCGGCTTCATCACGGGGTAGGGTAAAGCTGCAACGGCCTTCTGTTATGTTATAGCCATAAGCACTGAGCGCGGTTTGTAAAAGAGTATTGGCGGGCGCCTTGCTTTCCCGGTGATAGATTTCTGCCAAAGCACCTATAACCGTTTTATCTTCATGATGGTGCTCATCCCATCCCAGCATAAGGGGCCAGGAATCATAAACACATACTGTTGCATGTGCCTGCGCCGCCCGCTGTGCCACCATTCGCACAATTTTAGCAAAGCTACGGTTTGTGATACCCCCAAGCACCCATAAATCAGGAGTTTCATTCCAAGGATAGGCTGCTTCTTGCCATGCCTGGTGGGTAAGGTAAAGCGAAAGTGTGCGCGCTCCTTTTTCAAGGATAACCTGCCCGTGATCCATGGTTGCACGATCTGCCCATTCGGCTAGCTGCCCGACAGCAAGCATGGTTTGCGCTTGATCTGCATTGCAAAACATCCATGCCTGTTGCGGCGGCAGCAGAGCCGAAAGCAGAGGGATATTTTCTGCATTGTCATCAAGAATGCTGACAATGCGTATGCTTTCACGGTGAGAGAACTGTTTTTTCAGAATGGAGGCAAAGGAAGATTGGCGCAATGCCCTTCGGGCATAATCCGGCAAGGGGGCGGGTAAAGGCGTTGCGGGGAAAAGCGAATCAAACATGATAACTGCACGATGACTTTTTTTTGTATTAAAATCCAGTTTTTTGCTCGATTATGAAAGATATTGGTATTTTTTAAGCCTTGCGTATAAGATAAGTTTGCACGCCGAGCACTGTTGTGCTGCTTACCAGTGTATCACCACGCTCCTGCACGAGATGCGGAATATCGATTACCGCCATGGGATCTGTGCATAAAACTTCCAGTAATTTCCCCGATGGTAAGCTCCCTAGGCATTTCTGAGTACGCAGTACCGGTAAAGGACATTTCAGTCCCCGCACATCCAGTATCTGGATATTTCTCTCTTCAATGTTCTTCATGATTTTCTCCCTGCATCGGCGCTATTGCATTTGCTATTTGGGCGGCATCGCAAAAGCATCATGTTGCAGTTTTTGATAGGTGGCTGACAATTCCCCCACTTTTAAAATGAACTTTTTGCAGCTCTGGCGCGTTGTTGTTCATAGAAAAAAGCCTTCAGGGGTTGCAATCGTAAAAGAGAAGCCATAGTTTGGAATTCAATTTATTTGAGTGAAAAATATATCACCTCAAAGTTGTAATTCTATTGGCTCGGCCTTTTTCAATCCCCCTTTCCTTTCAGAGGAATTCAGGCTGAAGATGACCGGTGATGCGTACCCTTACTCGCTGCCGGTGCAAAAAAAAAGGGAATAAACAAGATGTGTGGCCTTTGTGGCGAAATGAATTTTGATAACCAGCCTGTAAATACAGATGCTGTTGGGAAGATGACCTGTGCGCTCACGCCAAGAGGGCCTGATAATGGTGGAATGATCGCCCACGGAGCTCTGGCTTTTGGCCACAGACGGTTAAAGATTTTTGATCTTTCCGAACGCGCAGCCCAGCCGATGGTGGACAATGAACTAGGGCTGACGCTGGTTTTTAACGGGTGTATTTATAACCACGTGGAATTGCGTGAAGAGCTGGAAGCAAAAGGATATACGTTCTTTTCCACCAGCGATACAGAAGTGCTGCTCAAGGCCTATCACGCGTGGGGGCTGAAGTGCGTTGAACGCTTTATGGGCATGTTTGCCTTTGCCATTTATGAGCGCGACACAGGCCGTCTGGTGCTGGGGCGTGATCGCTTGGGCATCAAGCCGCTTTATCTTGCGCAAAAAGGCAGTCGCCTGCGTTTTGCATCTTCGTTGCCTGCCCTGCTTGCCGCAGGAGATGTGGATACGCGGATTGATCCTGTTGCCTTCCAGTTTTACATGACTTTTCATGCGGTTGTTCCGGCACCCCACACTATGTTGCAAGGGGTGCAGAAATTGCCTCCCGCTACATTGCGGGTGTTTGAGGCGGATGGCCGTTCACGGGATTATACCTATTGGACAGTGTCTTATGATCGCGCGTCGGAGGATGCTAGCCGTTCTTCTGAAGAATGGCGCGCAATGGTGCGTGAGTCCCTTGATCTTGCTGTAAAACGCCGTACCCGCGCCGATGTTTCCACTGGTATTTTGTTGTCGGGCGGGGTTGATTCCAGTCTGATTGTTGGGTTGCTTGCGGAACAAGGTCATCAGGATATTAAAACCTTCTCTATTGGTTTTGAAGCTGCTAATGGTGAGCAAGGTGATGAGTTCATTTATTCCGATATGATTGCCAAGCATTACGGAACCGATCATACCCGTATTTTCATTGAATCCCAGCCTTTGCTGGAAACGCTGCCATCTGTTATGAAGGCGATGTCTGAGCCGATGGTTTCTTATGACAATGTAGGCTTTTACTTGTTGTCAAAAGAAGTATCCAAACATGTGCGGGTGGTGCAAAGCGGTCAAGGGGCTGACGAGGTGTTTGCCGGTTATCACTGGTATCAGAAGTTGCAGCATTCCAATGATCCTTTGAACGACTACAGCAACGCTTTTTTTGACCGCGATTATGCGCGTTTTTGTGCCGAGGCCGGGGCAGATATGGCGCAAGGCGATGCTGCGCGCGCCTTCGTAGAAAATCACTTTAATATGCCCGGCGCATCCGATGCGGTGGACAAAGCCTTGAGGCTGGATAGTACGATCATGCTGGTGGACGATCCCGTTAAGCGCGTGGATAACATGACCATGGCATGGGGTCTGGAAGCGCGGGTACCTTTCCTCGATCATGAGTTGGTGGAGCTAGCAGCCCGTATTCCGGCGCAGGAAAAGCTGCGTGACGGCGGAAAGGGGATTTTGAAAGATGTGGCTCGCCAAGTCATTCCATCCGAAGTCATTGACCGGCCAAAAGGTTATTTCCCTGTGCCTGCGCTGAAATATTTGGATGGGCCTTATCTGGAGATGGCGCGTGAAGCTTTGACTTCCTCTAAAGCACAAGGACGCGGCCTGTTCCGAAAAGATTATATTGACACCCTGCTTGCTAATCCGCGGGAACATATCACACCGTTGCAAGGTTCTGAACTCTGGCAGGCTGCAACCTTGGAGTTATGGCTTGGCCAACACGGGCTTTAGGCTCGTATGACATTCTAATCAAGTAAACTTATAGCCATACAAAGTTTGCATGGACTGAGTAATGCTATAAGTTCTTGTTTTATACAATTCCGGAGCTCCAGCAGCTGATGTGCGCAAGAAACGCGCTTATCTTTGCTTACATTGCTCCATCAAAGGAAAAAATGCTATGACAGCAGGCGCACCCAATACTCGCAAGAACCGTACTCAGGCCATGGCGCACCGTATATATAAGTTGAGTGATCATGCCCATAAAAATCTTAATTCTCTGCCACAAGAAGAAGCCGAGCATGAACCGCCAGCAAATGTAGCGTTTGATTGCGGGTGGGGGCGTTTGCTCATTGCTCCTACCTTTGCTACGCCTTCTGAACTTATTGATACACTGCGCAAAGAACAGGCAGATCAGCGGGATATTGTATTTTATGTGCGCGATCCACATGTTTTGCTGGCCAATGCCCCCCAAGAGCTGTTTCTGGATCCTTCCCATACCTTTCGTCTCGATTTAACCACTTACCGTACGGGTAAGCGCAAACCGACCCGTGGTTTTTTTATCCGCCGCCTTGTTTCTGCCGAAGATGCGGATGCTGTAAATCGTATCTATCTCACCCGCAATATGATTCCTATTCCCCATGATTTTTTCTGGTCGCGCCGCAACACCCGCGCCCTCATCCACCTTGTGGCAGAAGATGAAGTCACCGGCGCAATTCTTGGTACCGTTACGGCTCTTGACCACCATCATGCCTTCAGTGATCCGCAAAAAGGTGCTTCCATGTGGTGCCTTGCTGTAGATGCGCAAGCCAGTCGTCCGGGTGTGGGCGAAGCCTTGGTGCGGCATGTGGCCGATTACTTTCAGGCACGCGGCGCCACGACGCTTGATCTTTCTGTGTTGCATGATAACGAACAGGCCATTGCTCTTTATGAAAAGCTGGGTTTCCGCCGCATTCCGGTGTTTGCCGTCAAGCGCAAGAACAGCATCAATGAGCAGCTGTTCATTGGCAATACGCCGGATGATAATCTCAATCCTTATGCGCGGATTATTGTCAATGAAGCCAGACGGCGCGGGATCCGTGTGGAGATTATGGATGCGGAAGGCGGCTTTTTCCGCATGAGTTACGGTGGGCGTTCTGTTTCGTGCCGTGAGTCGTTAAGCGAAATGACTTCTGCGGTTGCCATGTCTTTATGCGATGACAAAGCTGCAACCCGTCGTGCTATGGAAAAAGCGGGCGTAAACGTGCCTGCCCAGATTTCAGTCTCAACATTGGAGGAGGCGACAAAATTTCTTGAAACCTACAAGCGCGTTGTTGTCAAACCTGCTCGCGGAGAGCAAGGTCAGGGCGTGAGCGTTAATCTCACATGCGCTGAAACGGTCGGGAATGCTATTGAACATGCAAGCACCTACTGCCCGCATGTTCTGATAGAAGAGTTTGTTGAAGGGCAGGATTTGCGGCTCGTGGTCATTGGCTTCAGAGTGGTTGCGGCAGCAATCCGCCGTCCTGCGCAGGTAATCGGTGACGGACAATCCACCATCCGCACGTTAATTGAGCGGCAAAGCCGCCGCAGAGCAGCCGCCACTGGTGGGGAATCCACCATCCCCATGGATAAGGAAACCGAACGCTATCTCGCCGAGCAAGGCTATGCCTATGATGATGTTTTGCCGGACAGCATCGTTCTCCCCGTACGCCGCACAGCCAATCTGCATACAGGTGGCACTATTCATGATGTGACAGACCATGTGCATCCCACTCTGGTGGAGGCGGCGATTAAAGCATCAAGGGCGCTGGATATTCCGGTAGCGGGTATTGATCTTATGGTGAAAGATCCAAGCCTGCCCGATTATATGTTCATCGAGGCCAACGAACGGCCTGGCCTTGCTAATCATGAACCGCAGCCTACCGCCGAGCGCTTCGTGGATTTAATGTTTCCACTTTCCATGCCAACCGCTATCAGGCACAATTTGGAGGCATCATAAGAGGTTGCAATGGAAAGACTTGACATTGATATCGGTTATTTGAAAAATACTCTGCAACTCCTGCTAGCAACCCCCAGCCCTACCGGCTATACGGACACCATTGTCCGGTTGTGTGCCGCCGAGCTGGACAAGCTTAAAGTTCCTTATGAAATCACTCGTCGTGGTGCCATCCGCGCCTTGCTGAAAGGCAAAAGTCCGCAAGCGCCCCGTGGTGTTATTGCGCATCTGGATACTCTTGGCGCGCAGGTTCGGCAACTGAAAGCCAACGGTCGCCTTGGTATTACTGCAATTGGCCATTGGTCTGCGCGTTTTGCGGAAGGCGCCCGCTGCACTATCTTCACAGAAGAAGGCAGCTATCGGGGCACCATATTGCCGCTGAAGGCTTCGGGTCATACCTATAATGACGAAGTCGATACCCAGCCCACCGGTTGGGACTATGTGGAAGTGCGGGTGGATTGTGTGGTGCGCAACCATAACGATTTGCTGCGTTTGGGCATCGATGTAGGCGACTTTATCGCCATTGATCCTCAGCCGGAATTTCTTGAAAATGGTTTTATCAATTCCCGCCATCTGGATGATAAAGCGGGTGTTGCCATCCTTCTGGCAGCGTTAAAAACTCTGAAAGAAAGTGGGAAAGATATTCCGGTTGATCTGTATGCCTTGTTTTCTATTGCAGAGGAAATAGGCATTGGTGCATCAGCCGTTTTGCCTCGGGATCTTGCCTCGCTGGTAACCATTGACAATGGCACTACTGCCCCAGGACAGAACAGTGACGAATTCGGGGTAACCATTGCCATGGCTGACCAGACAGGTCCTTTTGATTACCATCTCACCCAGAAACTGGTGCGGCTTTGCCGTCAAAATGATATCCGTCATCAGAAGGATATATTCCGCTATTACCGCTGCGACAGCGCTTCGGCATTGGAGGCGGGACATGATATTCGCACCGCGTTGATTACGTTCGGGGTGGATGCTTCTCATGGATACGAACGTATCCATATGCACGCTTTACGTTCGGTGGCAGAACTGGTGACAGCCTATGCTCTCAGCACTGTGGAAATTCCCCGTGACCGTTATGAAACCAGTTCCCTGCGCGGTTTTACCAACCAGCCTATGCAGGAAGCCGATGAAGCACTTCCCGATGATCGGGATATTATCCCAATTTCGCTTTCAGCAAAGCAAGAAGCGCCGGATAGCGTGTAAACAGATACCGGCTGTTCAAGGCCGGTATTGTTATTCTGTGCAGGCTATGCTTCGTCAAATCGCGCGCTGGCATCTGTTCTGCTGGCCAGCAGTTTATCAATGCGGCGGCCATCCATATCCACCACTTCAAAGCGCCAGCCGCCCCATTCAAAATATTCGCCGGTTTCAGGAATATGGCCAATATGATCCAGCACAAAACCGGCAAGGGTCGTGAAATCTTCGTCGTCGTTCATGCCTTCAAGCTCAAGCACACGCTCAACATCATCAATAGCCATGCGGCCTTCCAACAGCCATGAGCCATCTTCCCGCTGCACCGCTTCCTCATTATCATCGCCTTCATGCTCCGGGAAATGCCCCGCTATTGCGGTGAGAATATCCGCAGGGGTGGCAATACCTTCAAAACCGCCATGCTCGTCCAGAATAATCGCCATATGCACTTTGGAAGATTTCAGGCGATCCAGCAATTTGAGAATTGGCGTTGAGCGGCTAACATAAATGGGCTCCAGCAAGACCGTTGCAATGTCAACAGTGTTCGTATTTTGCTGAAAAATAAGATCTTTTGCATTCAAAATACCCACCACTTCATCCACATCGCCACGGCTCACCGGAAAACGCGAATGGCCGCTCTGGCGCACTTCAGCCAGAATGGTTTCTATGGGATCATTCAAATCCAGCCAGACCACATCCGGACGCGGGATCATAATCGAGCGCACAGAACGGTCTGCCAGCTTTAGCACACTGTCGATCATATCTTTTTCAGCGGGATCAAACACACCCGATTGCGTGCCTTCCGCAATCATGGATTTGATTTCTTCTTCCGTTACAGTGTTGTCGGCTTTGGGCTGCACCCGCAAAATTTTCAACATGGTTTCGGTTGAAATACGCAAAAACCATACAATGGGTGCGCCAATTTTTGACAATAAAAACATAAAAGGCGCAACAAAAGCAGCAATGGTTTCCGCATGGTTGAGCGCCACACGCTTAGGCACCAGCTCGCCAACAATCAGCGAAAGATAGGTGACCGTCACAACCACAATACCGAACGCCACAGTGGGTGCCGAGCGATCAATAAAGGGCAAATCCTGCAACACAACCGCCAGCGGCTCGGCAAGTGTTGAGCCAGAATACGCACCGGAAAAAATCCCGATCAGAGTAATGCCAACCTGTACGGTGGAGAGAAAATTGGTGGGGTCTTCCGCAAGTTGTACGGCACGCGCCGCGCCGCGGTTGCCATTAGCGGCCATTTGTTGCAGCCGCACTTTACGGGCAGAAACAACAGCAAGCTCTGACATTGCGAAAAAAGCATTCAGCAGAATCAGCAATCCAACAACAGTAAGCTCAAATAGCAGCATTTTATTTTTATAATCTTCCCCACAGACACCACACGCGCTGCAAGCTGGATTATAGCCTCCTTCATTCGGTTACGTTTTTCAGGTAAATAAAAATTTCGTGACAACATACACCACACTTTTAATCAGCGCAGTAAGAAATGCCCAGACAATCACAACAGAAAAAACGGCTGTGAGCAGCCCGATAAGAGAAAGCAAGCCATCCCGTTCAATAATAGCCAGGGAGAGCAGGCAAATAGCAAACGATGGCAGCATGTTGCCAAGCGGAATTGGCAGAAAAACAATTGCTGCCAGCAAAAAACATACCGCACCAATGACGCGCTCAAACGGGGGATTGATGCAAAGACCCATTCTTGGTTTCAGCAACCGTTCAATCTTCTGAAGCCACGGCAAAGCTTTGGCCACAATGATGGCAAAATCTTTCCTTGCTATTGAGCGGTCTGCAATAATACCGGGAAGCCAGGGCGCTTTGCGCCCTAACATCAGTTGCAAGCTCAGAAAAATCAACGGTGCGCCCACAACCGCAGAAAGCCCCGGCGGCGCAGGCAACACCGTTGGAATGGCAAAGATAAACAACAGCGCTCCGAATGCTCTGTCACGCAGCTCCCGCATGAGATCACGGATCATAAGCCTTTCAGAACTGCTATCAGCGGCAATCTCAACCAGGGTTTCCGACAATTTTTTATGGGTGTGTTTTTTCTTTTCTGTAACAGTTGGTAATCGGGTATCAGCAGGTTCAGGAGATGGCATGTTTGCCTTCTCCTTCAGCAGCTTTGCGGCGCTTGCGCCAATCCCCCAGGAAGAGAAGAATAGGCGCTGCGATAAACACAGATGAGCTTGCTGCAACCAGAATACCGAACACCATTGGAATAGCGAAGCTTTCCACAGCACTTCCCCCCCAGATAGCCATTGGCAACATCGCCAACAACGCTGTGATGGAAGTATAGAGCGAACGGGCTAATGTTTCATTGATGGATTTATCAATCAGTTCCCGCAGCGGCATTTGTTTATAAAGGCGCATGTTTTCGCGCATCCGGTCATAGACTACAACCTTGTCATTCACGGAATAACCCACCAGCGTAAGAATGGCGGCAATGGCTGTCAGATTAAAATCCAGTCCGGTGATGGCAAAGAAACCAACGGTTTTTGTGATATCCAATATCAGAGTAACGATAGCGCCCACAGCAAACGGCCATTCAAACCGCACCCAGATATAGATCAGCATGGCGATAGAGGCGAGAAAGACGGACAGGAATCCCGCAAAAGCCAGCTCCCCACTCACCTTCGGCCCTACCACTTCGGTGCGTTCGATGGATGAACCCGGTGCTATTTCCTGCAATTTGGCTTGTAAACGTTCCACCGCTTGCCGCTGTGCAGACTCTCCGCCTTCTTGCCGTTCCACCCGCAACAGAACATTGGATTCATCACCAAATTCCTGCAAGCCGATCTCACCCATGTTCATGCCTTCCAGACCGCTGCGCAGACTTGCCAGATCAGCAGGCCCTTTGGTGCGCACTTCCATCTGGATTCCGCCTTTAAAATCCACACCATAATTCAGGCCAGGAGTAAAGAACAAGAACACGGAAGCCGCTGAAAGCACGAGTGAAATACCAAGGCCAACAAAGCGCCCCCGCATAAAGCGGATTTTGGTATTGTCCTTGATGAAATGCAGCCCAAGCAGCGGCTCGATTTTCAAATGTTTGATTTTGCGGCTGCGCACAATCACAGTCATGATAACCCGCACCACCGAAACCGCTGTAAACATGGAGATGGCAATCCCCAAGGCCATGGTAATGGCAAAGCCTTTGACAGGACCGGAGCCGAAGGCAAACAACAGCATTGTTGCAATTAAAGCGGTGACGTTTGAGTCAATAATTGTGGCATAGGCGCGGTCAAAACCCGCGTTTAATGCCGCAACAGCACCAAGCCCTTTGCGGGACTCCTCGCGGATACGCTCGTTAATCAAAACGTTGGCATCCACCGCTAGGCCAATACCCAGCACAATACCGGCAATACCCGGCAATGTCAGGGTTGCGCCCAGCAAGGTCAAAGCACCAAAGGTAAGAATAACGTTCAACAGCAAGGCAAAATTGGCAATCAGCCCCCAGCTGCCATACAGGACAAGAATAAACAGGAATACGAGAACAAAGCCCCACAATCCGCTTTCAATGCCCCGTTCAATCGCATCTGCCCCAAGGTCAGCACCCACGGTACGCTCTTCAATAACCTGCAAGGGCGCAGGCAATGCACCGGCACGCAGCAATGCGGATAAATCCGACGCTTGCTGCACTGTGAAATTGCCACTGATCTGGCCAGAACCGCCGGTGATTGGCTCACGGATAACCGGCGCACTCAGCACTTTGCCATCGAGCACAATCGCAAACGGACGTCCCGTATTCTCGCGGGTAATCTGCGCGAACGCACGGGCGCCACTGGTATCAAACCGGAAAGAAACAATGGGCTCGCGGGTTTGCTGGTCAAAACCGGCGCGGGCATCGGTGAGATGCTCACCTGTCAGCGCCACAGCGTCATAAACCGGATAGCTTTCGCCTTCTCCATCCGTACCGGGCAACATGCTTACGCCCGGCGGCAGAGCAGTGCCTGTGCTGTCAGCAACCATATGAAAGGAAAGTTTTGCGGTACTTCCCAGCAGATCGCGCACCCGCGCCGGATCTTGAACACCGGGAAGCTGCACAAGAATACGGTCGCTGCCCACCCGTTGAATGGTTGGTTCTGCAACGCCCACCTGATCGATACGGCGGCGAATAATTTCAAGGCTTTGTTCAACCGCCGCAGTAACCCTGTCGCGCACACCGGCTTCTGTCATGGCAACATTCAGGCGATCATTGCCTGCGCGTGTCACGGCAATATCGGAATTGGCAGCGCCGCCAAAGGAAAGCAAGCCAACCGATGTTCCCAGACGTTGCAGCGCTGTTGCTGCGGCATCCTGCTGGGCGGGATCGCGCAGAACAACATTTAGAACATTGTTGTTCAGACGCAAGGAGCGCACCTGAATATTGGCCTCGCGCAATTCCCGCCGCGCGTCACCAAGCATATTGCCCATGCGTTCACTGAGTAAAGCGCTGCTATCCACTTCCAGCACCAAATGCGAACCGCCTCTGAGATCAAGACCCAGGGCCACCTGTTTATTGGGTATCCAAGAAGGGAATTTGTTAAGCTGCTCTTCGTTGAACAGATTGGGCAATGCAAAAAGAATGCCCCCGAAAATAACAAGACCGTAAAAAAACAGCTTCCAGCGGGACGTGCGCATAAAGAAATTTCCAGATGAATGCAAAGAGAAAAATGGACCGCCAACAGTTGCACAAAAGGCTACATGTTCAGGGCTTGAAGGGTATTTCAGGCACGGCAGGGCGGCGCACGCGAATAAAATCCGGTGGGCGCAGTCCCCGAAAGCTGGTGGCGATTGCCCTTTGCGCCACAAGCACGAGACGGATGGCAAGGGGTTTCAGGCAGCAGCACTGTAACACAGAGCAAAAGCGCTTCGTGGTTACTGCGGCGGGAAGGGGTAAAGCTCGAATAAGATGTGAGATCCTGAGCAAGAATATCGTCAGAATCGCCCGGTTGATTGTGTGTGCGCTCGCGGCTTTTTGCCACGATAAGCGATTTTTTGTCGGCTAAAGAGGTTTGTACGGTTAGCGCCTCAACCGAATCACTTCGCAGCAGGTGCGCCGCAATCCCGCCAACCCCGGTTACAACACACAAGGTAGCAACCATCCGTATAATCAGATGAAAATGGCGAAACACCGGGTTGATCCTTACAAAAAGCCAGACATTGGCCATGCGTGATGCTGATTTATGCTTAATTGAGGATTAATATCCTCAAAATGGAATAGTTTTTTAGTTTTTAAGCACAAAAGGTCTTGCCTCATAGCAGTGCATACAACCATAATGCAAGAGCCAGTTCAAGCACTCTCTCATAAAGCTGCTTTTTCTCCACATTCTGAGGTTGCGCGCGTCTATGTTACATGAAACCCCACTCATTAATACCCTTGTTTTTGGTCTGGGGATTGCCTTCATATTTGGCGTTATTGCCAACAGGATACGGATTCCCCCGCTGGTCGGGTATCTTTTTGCGGGCATCATGCTGGGGCCTTTTACGCCTGGTTATGTGGCAGACCAGAATCTGGCGCCTGAACTGGCTGAGATTGGCGTTATTTTGCTGATGTTTGGTGTGGGGCTGCATTTTTCCCTGAAAGATCTCTTATCCGTCAAGGCCATTGCGGTGCCGGGCGCGCTGGTGCAGATTTCCTTTGCAACACTGCTTGGTGTTGGGCTTTCCGCGCTGATGGGCTGGGGGCTTGTGGCGGGCATGGTGTTTGGGCTCGCGCTTTCAGTGGCCAGTACGGTTGTGCTGCTTAAAGCTTTGCAGGAACGCCGTCTGATTGAAACTGAAAAAGGCAAAATTGCGGTCGGCTGGCTGATTGTGGAAGACCTTGCCATGGTGCTGGCGCTGGTTTTGTTGCCAGCGGTGGCAGGGATTATGGGAACAACACCGGAATCCGCAGTGCCATCGCAGAGTCTTACTTCGGTTGTTGGCATTACGCTGTTAAAAGTGGCTGCTTTTGTGGTGTTTATGCTGGTCGTGGGCAGACGGATTATCCCGTGGGTCTTGCATTATGTTGCGCATACTGGCTCCCGCGAGCTGTTTCGGCTTTCTGTTTTAGCCATTGCATTGGGTGTTGCTTTTGCTGCGGCAAAGCTGTTCGGTGTTTCGTTGGCCTTGGGAGCATTCTTTGCCGGTATGATTCTAAGCGAATCCCAGCTCTCCCATCGCGCTGCCGAAGAATCACTGCCTTTGCGCGATGCCTTTGCAGTATTGTTCTTTGTTTCGGTGGGAATGCTGTTTGATCCGCACACGCTGATCGACAATCCGCTGCCGGTGCTTGCAACCCTCTTTATCATTCTGATTGGTAAATCGGTTGCAGCGTATCTTATTGTGATTGCCTTTCGTTATCCTGTGCCAACTGCGCTCACAATTTCTGCAAGCCTTGCGCAGATTGGTGAATTTTCCTTCATTCTGGCGGAGCTTGGGGTAAAGCTTGAATTGCTCCCCGAACAGGGGCGTGATTTTATCCTGGCAGGCGCTATTCTTTCCATCCTGCTTAATCCGGTAGCGTTCTGGGCGGTCGGACGTCTGCGGCCTTATCTTGAAAAAGTACCTCTGGCGGCCGGAACACCCGCAACGGTGGGGGCATCCGCGGGTGCTGCTCCTTCGCTTCCGGTTGTAAACCTCAGTGGCAGTGACGCCAAAGCGGAGCAGCCTTTGCCTGTGGCCACCAATGCGGCCTCCGGTGCTTCTGGCGCCATAGACAGCACACTTGCCAATGAAGATGATTACCAGCTGACGCCGTCCACACTGGAAGGCCACACCATTGTTATTGGCTACGGTCGGGTTGGCAGTATTGTGGGTGAAAAGCTTTACGCCAACGGCATCCCCTTCATTGCAGTGGATGAAACCCGCAAAGTCCCCAATGAAATGCTCTCCGACAGTGTAGAATTTATCATGGGCAATGCAGCCAAGGCCGATGTGCTGCAAGCCACGAATATTGAGCGTGCGCGTCATCTGGTGATTGCCGTTCCAAACGCCTTTGAGGCCGGTCAGATCGTGCAGCAAGCCCGTGCGCTTAATCCGGAGCTCGATATTATTGCGCGCGTCCACAGCGATGCAGAAATCAGCCACTTGCAAAGTTTTGGCGCGAACACGGTCATCATGGGCGAACGTGAAATTGCCCGCACTATGATTGAATATCTGCAAGCTGCCAATGCCGTCAGCAGTGTCGTTCATGACATTCTGGCTCCAGCACCCTCGCAAGCCGATGATGAGGATACTTTGCCGCAAAAAGGGTTGCTTGTTGCGGAGGAAGCTGTTGCATCAACGGATGATAAACCTCACGATAAAACAACACCCTGATGCGGCAGATTATGTATGCGGCTTCCGGAGAGCCAGATGTTTTGCGCTTATGCGAAGCGGCCATCCCCGCATTGCAAGCAGGAGAAGTGCTTGTAAAGGTTGACGCTGCGGGCGTTAACAGGCCGGATATTTTGCAGCGGCAGGGCAAATATCCTTTACCTCCCCATGCCTCCCCCATCCTTGGCTTGGAAATTGCCGGCACCATAGCGCGCATTGGCAACGGTGTATCCGGCTTTGCTCCGGGTGATAAAGTCTGTGCGCTTACCAATGGCGGCGGTTATGCAGACTATTGCGCTGTGCCAGCGGGTCAGATACTGCCGTGGCCAGAACATTTAAATGCCGTTGAGGCCGCGGCACTGCCGGAAACGCTGTTTACAGTCTGGGCGAATATTTTTGAAGACGGCTGTTTTGCAAAGGGTGAAACCGTTCTGGTTCATGGAGGCAGTAGCGGTATTGGCACTACAGCCATCCAGCTTGTAAAAGCTATGGGCGGAAAAGTGTTTGTTACAGCCGGAAAGGATGAAAAATGTGCGGCTTGCCTGTGCTTGGGAGCCGATGCCGCTTTCAATTATAACACACAGAATTTTGCGGAAGAAATCAAGGCGCTTACAAACGGTAAGGGCGTTGATATTATTCTCGATTGCGTGGGCGCGCCCTATTTCGAGCGTAATATTGCATCATTGGGCGTCGGTGGAAGGCTTTTGATTATTGGGTTTCTGGGCGGCGCGGTGATTGAGCGTTTTAATCTTGGCAAGCTGATGGCGCGGCAATTGAGTGTAAAAAGTTCGGCGCTGCGTCCGCGCACACACAGGCAAAAAGCAGAGCTGGCAACAGCACTCCGGCGCTCCGTCTGGCCATTGATTGTGTCACAAGCCGTTAAGCCGGTTATAGCCGCCACATTTCCATTGCAAGAAGCCGCCAAAGCCCATGCTCTTATGGAAAGCAGCCAACACATTGGCAAAATTGTTCTCACTGTTTAGACGCAGGGAGCACGGCATAAGTACCATGCGGGCTATAAGTTCCCAATCAGTCTTGTTGTTTAAGATGCGGTTATAATAACTTAAATTCAGAATCAAATATAATAATATTTTAACCACTTAGGCAATCACTTTATTACTGCTCTTTCTCTTTGAGTTTTGTTTACAGATAGTGCGATAATATTCTGATAATTGCTAAAGAGTGGGGCAGAGTATGTGCTGGCAGGTTAAAAAGTTAGCGGTAAAAGCATTCAGAAATGAAGGCGGTTCGTTTGCTATTCTGGGCGCAATTATCATGGTTCCTATTGTGATTGCGGTCGGCCTTGGTATTGATTATTTTCGGCTTTCCAGTACGAAAACCCAATTGCAGTCCAGCCTTGATGCTGGTCTTCTGGCTGCCGCTCACAGCCTGAAAGAAACTAACAATCCCAACGAAGTAAAAACGCGGGTTGAGCAGCAAGTACGCAAACGGTTAACGGATAGCGGTATTATTCCACAGCTTGCCAGCCCGGTTTCCTTCCAGATTGCAGTTCAGCCTGAAAGTATAAGCGCTTCCATTAGCAGTACGCTTGATACCACATTTATGGCTCTCGCGCAGATCAAAACGATGAACGTTGCAGTTTCAGCCGCTACAGAAAATCGCACAGAGCCTGTTGAAATGGTGATGGTGCTGGATACCACGGAATCTATGGGTCCACACATGAACCAACTTCGTCTTGCTGCGCAGGAATTGGTGGATATTATCACGACACGCGGTGCCAATCGGGTGGCTCGGGTGGCCATGGTGCCTTATGTGGGTGCTGTAAATATAGGCAATTCCCGTGATCGTGAATTGTGGGTTGACGTAGCCGGGGATAGTCCATTTAACGGCATAAATCTGCGGGGTTTGCCTTTGATAACGCTGCCTACCTGCGATCAAACTTTCGAATTTGATGGTGTTATTGATAGCGTAAGTGGTGGGAGAGACAGAGAGGGAACTTGGCTGGAGCATTTGCCATTTGGTGCCATTAAAACCGGCTTTAATGAATTATTCGGAATTAAGCCCGCACAAGCTTATGATTATGAACTGGATCCATGTTTTCTGAAAAATCCGCGCAATATCCATAACTGGGGACTCTTCAGTGATCTCGGTGGCGCACAATGGAAAGGCTGCGTGGAAGCCCGTCCTATACCCTTTGATGTGAATGACACGCCGCCTAATCGGAGTGACCCCCGCACCTTGTGGGTCCCATATTTCTGGCCGGATGGTTCTGATCGGCATACCCTGTTTATTGAAGGGGTGAATAATTACATCCCGGATGATCCTTATTATCCTGATACAAACATGAATGAGCATGGTTTTGGCCGTGCATACAATATCAAGAAATACGATGGGCGCAGAGCAATTATTGCAGAAACAGGGCCGAATACCATTGGTCCCAATAAAGCCTGCCCTGATCCGCTGGTGCCGCTGACTAACAATTACAATTTGTTACGCAGCAATATCACATCGCTTACACATTACATCGGCTCTGGAACAAACAGTGCGGAAGGGATTGCTTGGGGCATGCGGGTGCTTTCACCGCAACCGCCTTTCACAGAAGGAGCCCCTTACGGGTCGGTTCCCAAAGTGATGGTTTTGCTCAGTGATGGTCGAAACGAAATTTTGCGTGATGACGGAGGACAAGGCACCATGTTTGAAAGTGGTGGTGCGTTTCTGAGCCATTATTCTTCCTATGGCACACTGCGTTTTGGTCAATTTCCGAAACTCGATTATGACAATACCCATAATTTCTTTGAAATCGGCGAAGCTTTTTTGGATAACCGCATGGATGCGGCGTGTACGAATGCAAAAAGAGCAGGCATTGAATTGTATGTTGTAGCGCTGGGCGTTGTGGAGGCTGCAACCATGAACGGGTTATCCCGCTGCGCTACAAGCGCAGAACATTTTATTCGCATAAATCAAGGGAATGAACTCCCTAGCGCTTTTCGGTTTATTGCTCAGAAGTTTTCGCCTATTCGACTTACACGCTAAGAGACACAGGCATAAAAATTAAGGGAACTGAGATTTTCAGTTCCCTTATTGATTTTTAGCAGTTGGAGCAACAGATTAACTATCCAGAAAGCTGCGCAGTTTGCGCGAACGCGAAGGATGTTTCAATTTGCGCAGGGCTTTGGCTTCAATCTGGCGGATACGTTCGCGGGTTACGGAGAACTGTTGACCCACTTCTTCAAGGGTGTGGTCGGTATTCATACCGATACCGAAGCGCATACGCAGCACACGTTCTTCACGGGGTGTGAGTGTAGCCAGCACGCGGGTAGTGGTTTCACGCAGATTTGATTGTATCGCTGCATCAATTGGCAAAAGCGCGTTTTTATCTTCAATAAAATCACCCAGATGTGAATCTTCCTCATCCCCCACAGGAGTTTCAAGGGAGATTGGCTCTTTGGCAATTTTCAATACCTTGCGTACTTTTTCAAGCGGCATGGAAAGTTTTTCTGCCAGTTCTTCCGGTGTTGGCTCACGGCCAATATCATTCAGAATCTGGCGCGATGTACGCACGATTTTATTGATGGTTTCAATCATATGTACAGGAATACGGATAGTGCGCGCCTGATCCGCAATGGAGCGGGTAATGGCTTGCCGTATCCACCATGTGGCATAGGTGGAGAATTTATAACCGCGGCGGTATTCGAATTTATCCACGGCTTTCATCAATCCGATGTTGCCTTCTTGGATAAGATCAAGGAACTGCAAGCCACGGTTTGTGTATTTCTTGGCAATGGAGATAACGAGACGCAAATTGGCTTCTACCATTTCTTTTTTAGCATGGCGGGCTTCGCGTTCACCTTTTTGCACCATCTGAACAATTTTGCGGAATTCGCCAATTTCCAGGCCGGTTTCAGCCGCAAGATTATGCACATCTGCACGGATGTCTTTAATGACATCCTTTTCTTCTCCTACAAAATTACGCCAGCCTTTGGAGCCCAGTTTGCCCACGCGGCGAATCCAGTGAGGATCAAGTTCGGAACCTTGGTGCTGACGCAAAAAGTCGGTGCGTTCCACGCCATAGCTGTCAGCGAGGCGCATCAAGCGGCCTTCCAGAGAAACCAGACGTTTATTGATGTCATAGAGCTGTTCTACCAGTGCATCAATGCGGTGTTGGTTTAAAGAAAGGCTTTTTACCGCATCAACAATTTCATCTTTCAGTTTTTTGTATTTGCGATCCTGTGCCGGAGAGAGGCTTTTATTCTGCATCCGGTTTTCTACGTTCTGATCTTGCAGTCGGCGAAGTTTTTTATAATTATCTGCAATTGCGTCAAACGTTTCAACGACCTTTGGTTTCAGTTCCGCTTCCATGGCTGCCAGTGATGGATTGTTTTCATCGTCCTCATCCATGTCGCTATCGAAACCGGGTGGACGCGGCCCTAAACCGTCTGGATCCGTATCAACGCCATCATCGGAGTCTCCTATAGCGCCTTCGGGCAGGGCAGGGCTATCAGGCCCGGCATAGGTGGCTTCAAGATCAATAATATCCCGCAGCAGAATTTTTGCATCATTGAGCTCATCACGCCAGATGATGATGGCCTGAAACGTCAGCGGACTTTCACAAAGTCCGGCAATCATGGCTTCACGGCCAGCCTCAATGCGTTTGGCGATAGCAATTTCGCCTTCGCGGGAAAGCAATTCCACAGAGCCCATTTCACGCAGATACATGCGCACAGGATCATCTGTCCGGTCAGAAACTTCCGAGGAACGCTCCGAGCGTGTTGCAACAGCCTTTACCGTATCAACAAGATCAGCCTCACCGTCGTCATCGTCATCAACATCAGCCGCTTCTGCACCTTCAGCCTCATCGTTTTCAATGACATTGATGCCCATTTCGTTCAGCATGGCAAGCACGTCTTCAATCTGCTCGGAGTTTACCTCATCCGAGGGCAAGACGGCATTCAATTCATCATAAGTAACAAAGCCGCGCTTTTTGGCAAGCTTGATTAGTCGCTTGACCGACTGCTTGGAAAGATCCAACAGGGGGCTGTCCGTAGCTTCGGAAGTTCCCTCTTGTGCGGTTGTCTGTGTTGCTGTCTTGTTTACCATGGGTGTATATCTCTTAACGGCGCCTGCCGCTGAAGCGGTTTCGGCTTTTAAGCCATTGTGGAAAAATGAAAAGCAATTATCGGGCCGCAACCGCTCCCGGAAAAACGAATCAAGGCATTTTTGCCTATATTTGATACCAAGGTATTAAATCGTGATTAATATTCATCAGTACCTGCTTGATTTCGGGTTAGAATTACGGGTGAGAGCGCCAAGATGGCATGGAGGGCGCATATAAAAAGAATCAGTTGTTGTTATAAAATGTAACATTTTTTTGAGAAAAATTCCCAGAAAAAGAAATGTTTTTGCTTGGATAAGCTATACACTTCACACTATTGCCACAGAAGTATTTCAACGCATTTGGAAGCATGGAAAATTTCACCTTTCTGATATATTTCCAATTTTATCTTAGACGTCCCGATGCCACGCCAAATCCTTCAATGAGTGCTTCAGTGCCTTCATAATTACGCAACTCGGATTGTATTTCCGCAAGCCGGGCAAAATTCTCTTCGCTAAGATCTTCCCCAAACGCTTGTTCTGCTGCCACCAGTTCTTTATGTAGGGCGGAAGTTTTCAGATGCAAGGCCAGAGTATGTGCAAAAGCAGTTTGAGCATCATGGAAATTCGCTTCAGGTTGCACCCACCATGTTCCCGGTGCTACCGCATTTGTAATTCTCAGAAGCAACGTGCTGCCCAAGGTTTCTTCAATATAGCGCCGCACAAAATCTGCATCCTGTATCTGCGGGTGTGCTACCAGATCCAGCAAAGCACGTTGGCAGCTGCGCAATTCCGCGGTTGAAAATTCCACCATGGCAATTTGTTCACCATATTGTTCGAGAAGATCAGGGTGGTGGAGCAAAGCCAGTAGCAGCGTGGCTTCTCGCGGTGGAAGCCGTGAGGACGCTATCATTCCAGAATTACGCAGGTTTGCAGAAATCTGGAGCGGCGGCTCGAAGGCAGGATGACCATTTTTGAAACCCTTACCGCCTTTGGCAAAGCCATGGGCTGTACGCTGCGGATAAGGCTGCCGGAAGCTTTTGGCAGCGGGAGCCATAAAGCTGCGCAACTTTTCATTCAGCGCTGTATGATAGTGCCTGCGAACGTTTTCATCCTGAATAGTTGCAGCCAGCATGTGCAGCCGCTTTTCGAGAGCCGCGCGGCGTTCAGGGGTTTCAAGGTTTTGGCCATGGGTCTCGCGCATCCACAGCACATCAACCAGTGGCTGGGTATGCGCAAAAGCACCATCGATGGCCGCACGCCCTCCACTGCGGGCAATATCATCAGGATCCTGCCCTTCCGGGAGAAATACAAATTGCAGCGACTTTCCGGGCTTGAGCAAAGCAAGAGCGGTATCCACGGCGCGGAATGCCGCGCGCTGGCCGGCATGATCGCCATCAAAGCACAAGATAGGTTCGTCACCCATCCGCCACAGGAGCGTTAGCTGATCGGCAGTGAGTGCTGTTCCCAGTGGAGCAACCGCATGACTAATACCGACTTTCGCCAATGCAATGGTATCCATATAACCCTCAACGGCAATCACCGTACCAATCTGATGACTGGCTTGCCGCGCCCGGTGGTGGTTATAAAGGACGCCTCCTTTATGAAACAACGGCGTTTCGGGAGAATTCAGGTATTTGGCTTTTGCCTGCTTGGAAAGCGCCCGACCTCCGAAGGCAATCAACTGCCCGCGTAAGTCATGAATCGGAAACATGATGCGATCACGAAAGCGGTCATAGGGCTCAGGAATATCCTCACCTGCAATAAGCATCCCCGCTTCAATTGCGTCTGCTAACGAAACCCCGTGTGAAAGCAGGTGCTGCTTTAAAGCGGTACGGCCTTCGGGAGCATAACCAAGCCGGAAAGTCTGGCAAATTTGTGCCGTGAGACCGCGCTCTTCCATATAAGCACGCGCTGCTTGTGCCTGTGGGGCCTTTAAAGCTTGCTCGAAAAAATGGGTAGCTATCTCCATGACTTTGTGCAAACGGGTGCGTTTTTCGGCTACTTCAATCTGTACAGGTGTATCCTGCGGAATGGGAATTCCCGCCAGACTGGCAATCTGTTCTACCGCTTCAGGAAAAGGCATACCTTGCGTTTCAATGAGAAAATCAAAAATATCGCCGTGTTTTCCAGAAGAAAAACAATGGTAAAACCCTTTCTGATCATTGACAAAAAACGATGGAGACTTTTCTTTATTAAAAGGAGAAAGACCCGCCCATTCACGTCCCTGCTTTTTTAGGGACACACTTTTTCTCACCACGTCCGAGACCGGAACGCGGGATCGCAGATCATCAAGGAAAGAAGGGGAAAAGCGCATCGAACAACCACCACTGTAATAAATACAATTATACACCATGATGGTAATTTTTCTGAAAAGAGGCTTTTTTCAGAACAAATTCTTAATGCTTTTCACATGGAAATACATGTTCAACTCCATGTTTTTAAATGATAATTTATTTATATTAACAATAAATTATGTATAGCTTCGCTGTATCTCTCGTGCAAAGATTTTTCAACGAATCATCTGGGGATAACCTTGTACTCATTCAGCAATGATCGCATCCTGCACGAATGATTTGACTCCTTGGCAAGAACACTCTAAAAGCGCATAAATGCACAAGGCTTTTCGCTGTGTGCTCAACGAACGCACCCGAGAGATCCTGAATTTTCAGGATATCTGTCAGCCGGTTTCGGCAGAGGAGGGCGCTGTTCCTCATTTTTAATAGGTTCAAAGAGGAATTACGCGATGTCAAAGCGTCATGGTGTAAAGTATAAAATTGATCGCCGTTTGGGTGAAAATCTTTGGGGTCGTCCCAAAAGCCCGCTCAACCGCCGTGAATATGGTCCTGGTCAGCATGGCCAGCGCCGTAAAGGCAAATTGTCTGACTTTGGTGTTCAGCTTCGCGCCAAGCAGAAGTTAAAAGGTTACTACGGTAACATCACCGAGAAACAATTCCGCCGCATCTATGCTGAAGCCAACCGTCTGCGCGGTGATACCGGCGAACATCTGGTTGGTCTGCTGGAGCGTCGTCTGGATGCTGTTGTGTACCGTGCGAAGTTTGTGTCCACCGTGTTTGCTGCGCGGCAGTTTATCAACCATGGTCACGTTAATGTAAACGGTCGTCGTGTAAACATTGCTTCTTATCAGGTTAAACCTGGCGATGTAATTGAAGTGCGCGAAAAATCCAAACAGCTTACCGTTGTTCTGGAAGCTGCCGCATCTGCTGAACGTGATATTCCTGACTACATCGAAGTCGATAGCAACAAACTCGTAGCAAAATACATTCGTGTTCCTGAGCTGGCTGATGTTCCTTACTCGGTCATTATGGAGCCAAATCTCGTTGTCGAGTTTTACTCCCGCTAAGTGCAGATAGCCTGAAGACTGCTTGGGTGTGTGCATATGCAGCGCGCTTGAATACAATAATCAATCCTTGAAAACCTTTTGGTCTTCAGGGATTTTTTTTAAGTTATAGCAATTATCGGACGCAGCCAACAGCCAGCGCAAGTTATACTTATAGGATACCGCAGGGCAGTAACAACTGGAATGGTACTACCGATAAAACTTGAGGACATGCTTTTGCTAAAATAGCTATAAAATACAGAGATGATTGTTTGTATTTTAAGTGAGATGTCTCTATACGCTTATGAATAGTGTTTTCAATGCAATTTCTGATGCAAAAGGGCATGTACTTTTGTTGAAATAGTTCTAAGGAGTACCCTCACCATGCTGTTGACATTGATGAAGGGCAAAATTCACCGCGCGTGTGTCACCGAAGCGGATCTTCATTATGAGGGTTCAATTTCAATTGACCGTTCGTTAGCGCAAGCTGCAGGTTTTATGTTGAATGAACGGGTAGAAATTTACAATATCAATACAGGTGCGCGATTTGCTACCTATGTGATTGATGCGCCTCCTGGGTCAGGCATTATCGGATTGAACGGTGCCGCAGCGCGTCTCGCCATGGTTGGGGATCAGGTTATTATCTGTGCTTATGCGCAAATGGAAGAGGCAGAGGCTCGCCAGCATGAGCCAAAAGTGGTGCTGGTTGATGCGGCCAATAAACCTTTGGCGAAAGCACCTGAATTTGCGTAATTGCGGACGCCACAACCAGAGCCGGATACTTTCAAATGGTATCCGATCTTATCGCCGACTTTCAATAAAATGATCCTTTATTGGAGCCAACGGCGAGTGCATCTAAAAACTCTGTAATAAACAAAGAATTATAGCGAAGGCACATGATTATTTTATGATGCTTTCGCTATAATGTGATGTTGATAATTAAGGTAGAAGTTCCCACTGAATATCAACATGTGCAGAAAGGTTAAGTTCACCTTGCTCTACCGGAACGCTTTCTGGCGCTGCGGATTTCATGGCATCCATCATCATACGAGGGCGAACAATCCCGCCAGCATTATTTTCTGAAAGATTGCGGATTTTCCCTAATGTCATTTTGGATGCGGTGGCAAGAATCTGGGCTTTGCGCTGAGCGTCTTCAATGGCTTTTTTCCGTGCGGTATCTTGTAAAGCACTGGCATTTTCCACATCAAAACTGATATCATCAATGCTGTTTGCGCCATTGCTTACCGTAGCATCTAGAATTGCGCCCAGTTTTTTCATATCCCGGACTGTAATATGCACAGAATTGCGCACTTCATAACCAATGAGCTGAGGTTTTCGCAACCGTTTTCCTGCCTCATCATCATATGTATATTGAGGTGATACGGTAAAGTTGGTTGTCATAATGTCTTTGGCTTCAATGCCGTGAGATTTTAAACCATCAAGTACTTTTTTCATGGCTTGATTATTATATGTGAGAGCATCGCGTGCTGTTTCTGCCGTAGAAACCACACCGCTGGTTACGCGTGCAAGATCCGGTGCGACACTCACGGAACCCATGCCGGTCACATTTAAAACTGAATGGCGTTCATGCGGAGGCGCGGGGGGTTGAGCGAGTGCATTTAAAGTCATTGCAGGCATCATGCCTGCACACAGGAAGAATGCAACGGTAGCGTAACGCATGAGTGATCCTTTTATGATATATAGTTCAGTATCAGGGTGTATCGCTTTTTATAATGGTTTAATTAAAAATTTTGCTTAAAACCACTACAAATTATTGGTTTTTAAGTACTTTCTCTGCTGGCTGTTTAGCCTGGTTTGGGTGGCATTGCTCTAAAATTACGCAGCGTCATGCTTTTTAAAAAACCGTGTGGAGTACTGAATTTAAACTTTTGATGCTTGCATTTATGCAGTGTTGCGCTCTGCTGTGGTAAGAAAATGGCACTCGTCATCGCATTAAGTTATTTCCATACTTGCGTTTCAGTCACGAACATGGCAAATCTGCAGTCAGATTGATTTGATTTTATTGCGATGAAATCTGCCAGCGGAGATTTTTTCGCAAAAGGGCCTGTAGCTCAACGGTTAGAGCCGACCGCTCATAACGGTCTGGTTGGGGGTTCGAGTCCCTCCGGGCCCACCATTTTCTCTTTTAGAAAATGATATGCACTTAAGGAACCGTTACGGTGTTGTCGACTGCCTCGAAAAGGTAAGGCCACAATTCCATGCCGCCAGTGTAGATCATTTGCAAA
>JBMDXK010000010.1:0-80098 GCA_048594375.1 Methylopilaceae bacterium | reverse complement strand
TGGTCTGACGCTGGCTCGGACTTTGAAACAACGTCACCATGGCCAGAAGCAACAGCACAATCACCACCCAAAGGGCAAAACTGCGGAAATAATTCGAGTTCATCTAAAACCTTCTGGTCAGAGGGCGCAGCAATACAGCTTGCCGCCGTAAAGCACAGCTTCCAAAAAGCTGATGAGCTTTCTGGATAAAACCATGCGTTAAAACATTTATCTCCAGCGAAACAACAGGCGCGGGAGGCCGTCATTGCGCTATAAGTCAGTCGAATGGAATGGAAAAAGCGCTTTTAACGGCTGAACAGGAAACGCTGTTTCACACACGCGGTTCCAGCCTTCGTAAGACATTTTCTACAACCCAATACACATTCTTCCTATATGTAGGTCTGTCTCCCACGCTTGCCAAGTGCAATTGCCGGTTTTTTACACTAAAAAACGTCAAGAAAGTGTAGCAATGCCTTTTTTGCGCCGTAAGGGTGCCTTTTCAAGGCATAAAACAACACGCTTCTGACGGGTTTTCAGCACGAATTTTATACCCATCAAGGTGCGGGCGAGGGATTGAGACGACAGAAAACCTTCCCGCAGCGCCTCTAAAAGCGCCTCACATTTTGCCAGCCGCATAAATTCTTGCGGAGCCGTGAAGCGCTGCATAACGTTCTGCAGCACACGCAGAGCAATTTCATCCGGCAACGCCATAAACCCTTCAGCATCACACGCCCATACAGAACCTTGCTGAATAAAAAGATTGTCCAATGCTGCTTGTGTCTGCTTTTCCAAAGCCTCTTCTGCCCGCTGCACGCGGCGCGCAAGCAAAGCCAGACGTTCGGCAGTAAGCCCTTCACGCTCCAGCACCGCACGACTCTGCCGCAACCGCACCCGCGCAAAACGCGGATCATCATTCATCGGATCATGCCGCCATGCAAGATTTGCCTGCCGCGCTGCATTTTCCAGATCACCCCGTGTAAGGCCAAGCAAGGGACGGCAATGCACAATCCCGTTGCGCTCTTTGTGCGGCCACATGGCGGCCAGACCTGCAAACCCCGAACCGGCCGCAAGCCGCAGCAACAGCGTTTCGGCCTGATCTTCCAGTGTGTGCGCCGTCACAAGATGGGAAAGTTTTTTCGCCCGCGCATGATTGCACAACAAGGCATAACGGGCTTCACGCGCCGCCGCTTCAAGGCCAGTATGCGGCTTTTCGCCCTGCCAATGCAAAACAGTATGGGAAATCACCAATCCAGCGCAAAGCTGCGCCACATGCTGCGCTTCTTCGGCGGCACCTTCACGCAAGCCGTGATCGACCGTGGCGCACTCAAGTGGGATATGAGGATAAAAAGTCCGCCATTGGGCAAGAAGTGCCAACATGCCGACCGAATCAGAACCGCCGGACACCGCAGCAAGAATGCCACTGGCGTGTTCCAGCCCTTGAAAAAGCCTATGCAGCCCGGCTTTATGCAGGCTTTTAGCAGCCGAGACGTTTTGCTTCACGACCCGCCAGCGATTTTACAGAATTTGCATTAGGATATTTACGGCTAACCTCTGCCAGCGCAGCACAACCTTGGGGCTTTTCGTTCATAGCCACCAGCGTGACACCCAGCCGCAACATGCTTTCCGGCGCTTTGGGCGAAGAACCATGCTGCTGCACCACTTTTAAATAATTTTCCAAAGCATCTTCATACCGCTTGCGGTAAAAATAGCTTTCACCCAAACCATAAAGCGCGTTGGGTACATTGGCATCTTGCGGATATTGCTGCAAAAACTGGGTGAATTGCGCTTCCGCATAATCATATTCCCGGCGCTGCAAAAAACCGACACCCATCGCATAATCATCCGCAGCACTGGCACCCTGAATAGCCGCTACCTGCGTATTGCTGTTGCCTTGAGGAGAAAGCGGCGTGGGTGCGCCTGAACGGCCATCATTCATAATGGCGCCACTGGATTGCCCCACCAGATCACCCAGATTTTGGGGGCCAGGGGCAGCACTGCCCTGATTGGCCGCAGAATTTTGGCCAATGTTGGGATTTGCCGCTTGCTGATTGCCTGCGTTTGAAGGCGGAGCAGTCTCACTGCGCCGCTGCGGGGGTGCATTTTTGTTGCCACCACCCGAACTGCCTTCCAGATCCTGCAACCGGAAATCAATATCTTCCTGCAACCGCTTAAGCTGGTCTTCCAGCCGCTGGATACGGAAAATAAGCTCCTCATTGCGGCCTGTCATCTGGCGCAATTGCTCTTCCATCTGGTTAAGCCGCAGGGCATTTTCAGCCGCCTGCTGGGTGCCACCACCGCCGCCACCGCCCCATTGAACTGTGTGCAACTGCGGAAAAGACTGGGCGTGAACGGGCGCAACACCCAATGGCACAAAAGCCACCAACCCCAGCGCAGCAAGAGAAAAAAAACGTGTCAGGAATGTCATGTCAAAGCCTTGCAAGAACAGACTTAACCGCAAAGCGGTGATGAGAAAAACAGCATATCCGCATAAAATAACCTATGCGAATGCCCAAGAGCAATAAACTATATCTTCATGTTCTTTTAGGGGCAAGCATGGAGATTAGCTTTCCCATGTTTCATAAAAAAACCCCGCCAACACAATGCGGGGTTTTTAAAAAGATATGCTTTAATCCAGAAATTAAAGACCCAGATCGCCAAACTTTTTGCTGAACTTGGAAACACGGCCACCTTTATCAAGGATTTGTGTGTTGCCACCTGTCCATGCAGGATGGGTTGTAGGATCAATATCAAGCTGAAGGCGATCACCTTCTTTACCGTATGTGGAACGGGTTTTGTATTCGGTACCATCAGTCATCACAACGGTGATAAAGTGATAATCAGGATGAATGTCTTTTTTCATAATGCGCCTCACACATGCACAGCATTGTGGAATAGGAAAATACTCAAGGCGCATCTATAAACAACAGTTCTCGCAAATGCAAGCCTCGCTTTACAACATCACCCTCCTTTTGAAACCCGCTCACAACTGATTATCGGGGCGATCCGTCGCAACACAAAAAGATTGCACTTGCAGTCCCGACAAGGCATGGTGCCAGCGTTCTCCATTCCCCTGCCATTTTTGTAGATAACCATGCGTAATTCTGACCGCGTTTCCTTTATCCATCGCCTTGGTGCCTTGGGAGCCTTGCTGCCCTTTGCCATGCAACAAAAAGGACGCATGATAGCCGCTATCATCGCGCTCATTCTCGCAGCAGCCGCCACGTTGACGGTGCCGCTTGCAGTACGCCATGTCATCGATCAGGGCTTTGGCGTCAACGACAGTGAAGTGCATGGCAGCGCCTACCTCTTCCTGATGATCGTGGTCAGCGTGCTGGCCACCGCCAGCGCCGCCCGTTATTACTGCGTTATGACCTTTGGTGAACGGGTGGTCGCCGATGTGCGCAGCGCCGTTTTCCTCCACCTCACCCGCCTTTCCCCCGCTTTTTATGACAGCGCCCGCGCCGGTGAACTCGTCTCACGCCTTGCCGCCGATACCACACAGATCAAATCCGCGTTCGGCGCCTCCGCCTCCATCGCCCTGCGCAACTTTTTCATGCTGCTGGGCGCCATCCTGATGATGTTCATCACCAGTGTGAAACTCTCCGCATTGGTGCTGTGCGTCATTCCGCTGATTGTGTTGCCGCTGATTGCCTTTGGCCGCAGTGTGCGCGGCCGCTCACGCGCCGCACAGGATGAACTCGCCGCAACCTCCGCCATTGCCGCTGAAGCACTCTCTTCCATGCGCACCGTACAAGCTCTGAGTGCAGAAAAAACCCTCAACAAAACTTACGATCGGGCGGTCGAGCAATCTTTCAGGGAATCCGTCCGCGCCACACGCGCCCGCGCGTTTCTCACCTGCGTGGCCATATTCATGGTGTTCTCCTGCGTGATTGGCGTGCTGTGGTGGGGCGCCAGCGACGTTGCAGCCGGTATCATGACCATCGGCGTCCTCGGCCAGTTCCTCCTCTACGCCATTCTGGCCGCAGGCGCGCTGGGAGAACTCTCACAGGTTTCCGGCGAAATTGCCCAAGCCGTAGGTGCCGCCGAACGGCTTTCCGAACTGCTCGACACCCAGCCCGTCATTACAAATCCTGCAACACCCCTGCCCCTGCCTCAGCCGGTGACCGGACGCTTGCGATTTGAAAATGTACACTTCGCCTATCCCTCCCAGCCGGATCGCCTTGTCTTGCAAGGCATTGATCTTGACATCGCCCCCGGAGAAACTGTTGCCATTGTTGGCCCTTCCGGCGCAGGAAAAAGCACACTCCTGCATCTGCTGCTGCGGTTTTATGATCCCGAACACGGGCAGTTACTGCTGGACGGCACCCCTATTCGCGCCTTGAGCCTTTCAGACCTGCGGCATCAATTGGCGCTGGTGCCACAAGACACCACCATTTTCGCTGGCAGCGTTCTAGACAATCTGCGGCTGGGAAAACCCGATGCAACGAACGCAGAAATCCGGCAAGCCGCAAAAGACGCTTCCGCAGACAATTTTATTTCTGCCCTGCCCCAAGGCTATGATACGCTGATTGGCGAACGCGGCATCACGCTTTCCGGTGGCCAACGGCAACGCCTTGCCATTGCCCGCGCCCTGCTGCGCAATGCGCCCATTCTCCTGCTGGACGAAGCCACATCAGCCCTTGATTCCGAAAGCGAAACCAAAGTACAGAACGCTCTGCAACGCCTGATGGAAGGCCGCACCACGCTGGTTGTGGCACACCGCCTGGCCACCGTGATGAATGCCGACCGCATTGTGGTGATTGATGGCGGCGCACTGGTGGAAAGCGGCACCCATACCAGTCTTATTGCCAAAGGTGGCCTTTATGCGCGTCTGGCAAAACTGCAATTTCAGGAAAAGTGATTTTCTAACGAGAATGCCATTTTTCACTGAACAGACAGCCTAAAAAACATCAAGCCCGTGGCCTGTAGCCATCGTGATCGTTTCAAGTGTCGGCGCTGGAGGCGATTCCTGCATCATGAATACTGGATAATTAAAAACGTTTTCGACCCAGAAATCAAATCGGGTTTTACCATCTCCGAGATTTTCATGATCCTTAGCAAGATTTCTATCACGATTCTGGAAACGATAAGTGCTTTTGCCATCCGCTTCAGAAACCTGAAACAATACCGAATGAACATCTTCTGGCACGCGGTATGTTATGACATTTTGGGCTTTAATGCCATCGGGATACACGGGCAAAAACTTCTCTAATGCGGCGTCAAAACGTGAGAGATTCGGCAATTGCGGATCCGTAGAAAGGGTTGATAATGCCGTTGCTGGAATTGAATTTATTTTAACCATTATAATATTGTTTCTGTCACTGTTTTAAAGAAAAGTGTTTTACCAAAAATCCGGCATCGCAGGTGAGAGTCTGCCGCCCACACGCACCGCTGAAACCTTCTGTGCCAAGCCGTTTTTATCGGTTTCGACCGCCACACCGCTCACCGTGGCCTCGCCTTCCGCAGGAGTCATCCGGCAAGTGTTCAGCTTGCGGATAAACCGCGACACCGGCTCTTCCTTATCCATGCCAATCACCGAATCGTAATCCCCACACATGCCCGCATCGGTCATATAGGCTGTACCATGCGGCAACACCTGATAATCCGCCGTCGGCACATGGGTGTGCGTACCCACCACCAGACTGGCGCGGCCATCCACAAAATGGCCGAACGCCATTTTTTCCGAAGTCGCCTCCGCGTGAAAATCAATAATCACCGCATCACACGCCTGCCCCAACGGGCAAGCACCCAGCTCACGCTCGGCAGCGGCGAACGGATCATCCAGCGGATCCATAAACAACCGCCCCATCAGATTCATCACCAGAACCTGCGCGCCCGATTGCGCCGTAATCAGCGCCGCACCCCGCCCTGGAGTACCGGACGGGTAATTGGCCGGACGGATAAGATTGGGCGAACGCTGGATAAACACCAGAGCTTCCCGCTGGTCAAACGAGTGGTTGCCCAAGGTGACAGCATCCGCACCCGCTTCCAGCAATTCACGGTAAATGGTCTCGTTAATGCCGAAACCGCCTGCCGCATTTTCGCCGTTCACCACCACAAAATCAAGCTTGAGGTTGCGGCGCAAAGTGGGAAGATGATCCAGCACCGCCTGTCGGCCCGCACGACCCACCACATCCCCTAAAAACAATAACCGCATCAGCCAACCTTTTTATGCACAGCCATGATCTCACGCTCGGTGACAATCCCATCCAACGGAATGTCATGTACCTCATGAGGCACATGCGGCACCTCCTGCATGGCGTAACCAAGGCCATAAAAACAGCATTTCTTCCGCAAACGCAACAACGGAATAACGCGATCATAAAAACCCTGCCCATAACCCAGACGATAACCTTGCCGGTCAAAACCCACCAGCGGCACGAACACAAGATCGGGGAAAACAACCGCTTGAGTTTCTGATGGCTGGGCAATACCTGCATAGCCTTTTTCCAACGGGGTAACGCCATCCCACTCGCGGAACACCATAGGATAAGGCTTTTCAACCGCCAGAGTGATGGCCGGAAGCGCTAGGGAGTAACCTTGTTTCTTGAGTGCCGTGGCCAATGGAAAGCAATCCAGCTCCCCGCGAAACGGGGCATAAAGGCCAATGATAGCATCAGCAGGAATGCGCTGCACAATCTGCATAGCGTGGGTAGCCGCCCATTCGGCGGCATGATGCGCAACATGGGGTGCAAGAGCTTGACGCTCTGCAAGAAGGCGTTGACGCAAAAGATGTTTTGGGGAAAAAGGTGGCATAAAAAATTCCCGCATCAACCGCGGAAAGAAAAAGTGCGGACCACACGTTCCGTTGGAATATTCGATCCCGGTGGCCTACATAAGTAGGTGGGCGCCATATACTCCAGCCCACGAGCCGGAACAGGGACAGCTCCCTAAGGATCGGTAAGGCCCCGGGGATTCTGTGTTTCCTGACGCGAACCGCAGTACCGCATGACCACTATACGCTTCTTCACGCAGAAGTACAGCCGCAAAAAAAGAGAAAAAACGGTTTTCCCCTCAAACACTTTGCAGTTTCAGGGGAATATATTATTGGGCATACCGGAGGACACTGCTAAAAAATATTCCATCATAAACGCAAAGCGGCAATCCAAAACGCCTGTAGCATTTCAACGCTCTTATACCTTCTGACCATACCATCCGGCGATCATAAAAGCTTGGAAAAAACGCACAGGCAAATCAATTCCACTTTCTATCATCAGCTCTTCTACCTCTTCAGGAGGCAGCACACAAAGCATATTACGCAATTGTTCTGGCAAAGTTTTTAAGGATTCGCCCGTAGCACCCATTAATTTTTGTACTTCTTTCCAGCTATCCAGCATCGGAATAAAAGCCGGAGCATTCTGGTCAAAACTTAACTCAGTGTTGACAAAAAAGCCGCCCTGCTTCAACCGCTCGGCCATAGCGCCATAAAAAGCGGCTCTCTCGCCGCGCTTTACAAAGTGTCCCACCAAAACACTGACCACCGCATCAAAATCCGCACGGGGTGGCAGCACATCCTGCACATAACCATGCATTAATGTGCAACGCGCGATAATACCCTCCTCAACCAAGCGTTTATGGCAGACCTGAAGCATAGAGTCCGAAGGATCAACACCAACAAATGACCATTGTGGATACTCCTTGGCAAGAGACAATATTTCAGCGCCCGTACCCACCCCAACACACAAAATACGAGCCTTTTGCGGCAGTGTTTTCAGAACCAACCGGATAAGAAAGTGCATGTTATCAGCAATTGGAGCGAGCTTGCTATTTCTTTCATCATAGACTTCTGCAATCTGCGGCGTGAAGAAATCAGTCATTACACGGCTCCTAAGTTATTAAAAAAGCCAAAGCATTTCATACTTTGGCTTAAAATATAATTTGATGTAAAGAAATACAGGCAGTCAAACGAAACAGCCTTTTAAAAATAGCAAGTTTCAGGCAAATAACGTTTTCTTTTTGCGTATCGGAACGAAGCATACTCAACGTATGTGAGTACCAAAACGCAGAGCCAACGGCCAGCGTTAGCTAAAAAAGCGTTAAACGCCTTTTACACCAACATTCTCAAGAATTTAAAAATTCTGAGTTTGAGGGAAATAGTCTGATTTTTTGAGAACCGAAGCGCAGCATACAGTAAAGTATGTGAGCATCGGATCACAAAAAAATTGGGCTAGATCACTACCGCAGTAGCCTTTTAAAAATAGCAAGCTTGAGGCGGATAACGTTTTCTTTTCGAGTATCGGAACGGAGCATACTAAACGTATGTGAGTACCGAAACGCAGAAAAAAAGCGTTAGACGCCCAAGATGGGTGTTTTTATGCGGCGAGGGCGTTTTCTTGTTGCTGGCTCCACTGCCCCAGAGCCGCCAGATAGTTCATGCGGGCGCGGTGCGTGAAGGCTGCCTGTGCCGCGGCAACGTTTTCTGCTTTACCAGACCATGCTTTTTGCGGCGCCGCTTGCAGAGCGCGGCCATAAGAGAAGGTCAACGCCCATGGCAGACCGCCAATGCGGTTCATGGCATCAAGGTGGGCTGTGGCTTCCACATCGGACTGACCACCGGAGAGGAAAGCAATACCGGGAACAGCGGAAGGCACGCAACGCTTAAGGATTTGTACGGTTTTTTCAGCCACTTCCTGCACACTGGCGCGGTTGGACGCTTTTTTACCGGAAATCACCATGTTTGGCTTCAGGATCGAGCCTTCCAGCACCACGCGCTGTTCAAACAGATCTTTGTAAAGGGTTTTCAAAACCACTTCGGTGACTTCCGCGCAACGATCCACACTGTGCGCGCCATCCATCAAAATTTCTGGCTCGACAATTGGCACAATGCCGTTTTCCTGACACAGCGCCGCATAACGGGCAAGCGCATGGGTGTTGGCGCTGATGGCGCCATAAGAAGGCAGCGTGTCGTTGATGTCAATCACCGCGCGCCATTTGGCAAAACGCGCGCCCAGCTTGTGGTATTCTTTCAGGCGGTCACGCAGACCATCAAGACCTTCGGTGATGGTTTCACCTTCAAACGCAGGCATCGCTTTTGCGCCCATATCCACCTTGATGCCGGGAATGGAACCGGCTTTTTTAATCAGATCCACCAGCGGTGTGCCGTCTTTGGCTTTCTGGCGAATGGTTTCATCATAAAGGATGACGCCGGAAATATAGTTCTGCATCGCTTCTTCAGAGCGGAACATAAACTCGCGGTAGTCGCGGCGGCTGTCTTCGGTGGATTCCACATTGATCGCATCAAACCGCTTCTTAATGGTGGCGCTGCTTTCATCCGCTGCCAGAATACCTTTGCCATTCGCTACCATCGCCAGTGCAATGTCTTCAAGACGTTCGCTCATTTTCAATCCTCAAAGTTGGTCAAAATCAATTTTTAAATGCGGTATCGGAGTCTTTTAATGGACTATGGTGAGGGGAATAGGGCTGGTTTCTTGAGCATCGAAACGGAACCCACATAAGGTACGTGAGTATCGAAGCACAGAGAAAACAACACTTAACGCCCTCCAGAATTTATTAAGCTGCGGCATCTTTGCGCAAGAGAGCAGCAACACCGGGCAAGGTTTTACCTTCCAGCCATTCCAGAAACGCGCCGCCTGCGGTGGATACATACGAAAAATCACCTGCAACACCCGCATGGTTAAGGGCTGCAACCGTATCACCGCCACCCGCAACAGACAGCAATTTTCCAGCCTTTGTAAGACGCGCAGCTTCCTTGGCCACCGCCACAGTACCCGCATCAAAAGGCGTTATTTCAAACGCACCAAACGGCCCGTTCCAGACCAGTGTTTTGGCGCTTTCGAGCGCTTCCGTCACCAGAACCACGCTCTTGGGGCCAATGTCGAGAACCATCTCGTCACCATCAATGCCATCAACGCTGACGGTGCGGCGCGGGGCATGGGCGGCAAAAGCCGTGGAGGCCACACCATCCACCGGCAGCACAATGCGGCAGCCAGCAGCTTTGGCTTTTTCCTCAATGGAACGCGCCACAGCAAGAAGATCTTTCTCACACAGCGATTGCCCCACATCATGGCCTTGCGCCGCAAGAAACGTGTTGGCCATACCGCCACCGATAATGAGAATATCAACGCGGTTCACAAGGTTGCCGAGCAGTTCCAGCTTGGTGGACACTTTTGCACCACCCACAACCGCCGCAACCGGACGTTCCGGTGTGGACAGGGCTTTTGCCAAAGCATCCAGCTCCGCCTGCATGGATCGACCGGCATAGCTGGGCAGCACATGCGCCAGACCTTCACTGGACGCATGGGCGCGGTGCGCGGTGGAGAACGAATCGTTCACATACACATCGCCCAGCGCTGCCAACTCCTTGACAAAAGCCGGATCATTCTTTTCTTCGCCTGCGTGAAAACGGGTGTTTTCGAGCAACAGCACATCGCCAGCCTTCATACCCGCAACCGCGTTGCGCGCCACATCGCCGATGCAATCACCGGCGAAATGGACGGTTTGCCCAAGCGCCTCCTGCAACGCAGGAACAACGACTTGCAATGACTGGCTCTCATCCCGCTTGCCTTTCGGACGCCCGAAGTGGGCAAGCAGAATAACCTTTCCGCCCTGCTGGGACAGCTCACGGATGGTAGGCAAAATAGCGCGGATACGGGTATCATCGCCGACTTTGCCGTTATCCATCGGCACGTTCAGATCCACACGCACCAACACCCGCTTGCTGTTAGCATCAAGATCATCAAGGGTTAAAAAGCCACTCATTGTTACAAGCCCTTATGCTGAGATCAACTTGCCCATGGCAACTGCGGTGTCGGCCATACGGTTGGAGAAGCCCCACTCGTTGTCATACCAGGACAGAACACGCACCAGAGTGCCTTCCATGACTTTGGTTTGATCGAATGCGAAAGAAGAAGAGGCCGGATGATGATTAAAGTCGGAAGACACCAATGGCGCAGAAACCGTATCCAGAACACCTTTCAGGTAGCCTTTGGACGCTTTTTCAATCGCCGCGTTCACTTCTTCAACCGTGGTGGCGCGTTTTGCAATAAACTTCAGGTCGATGACGGAAACGTTCGGCGTTGGCACACGCACAGAAACCCCATCCAGCTTGCCCTTCAGATCCGGCAGCACCAGACCCACCGCTTTGGCAGCGCCGGTTGAAGTCGGGATCATGGACAACGCAGCCGCACGGCCACGGTAAAGATCCTTGTGCATGGTATCAAGGGTAGGCTGATCGCCAGTATAAGCATGAATGGTGGTCATGAAACCTTTTTCAATACCGATGGCGTCATGCAGAACTTTTGCAACCGGCGCAAGGCAGTTGGTGGTGCAGGAAGCATTGGACACAATCAAGTGATCTTTGGTCAGCGCATCATGGTTCACACCATAAACCACGGTCAGATCAACATTATCACCAGGCGCGGAAATCAACACGCGCTTTGCACCCGCTGTGAGGTGCGCAGATGCTTTTTCCTTGGACGTGAAAATGCCGGTGCATTCCAGCGCAATATCAACGCCCAGTTCTTTGTGCGGCAGGTTAGCAGGATCGCGCTCCGCCGTTACTTTAATGGGCCCACGACCCACATTGATCGTATCGCCTTCAACGATAACTTCTGCGGGAAAACGACCATGCACGCTGTCATAGCGCAACAAATGCGCATTGGTTTCAACAGGCCCCAGATCGTTGATGGCAACCACTTCAATATCGGTACGACCGGATTCGATGATGGCGCGCAATACGTTACGGCCGATGCGTCCAAAACCGTTGATGGCGACTTTAACTGTCATATTCGTTTCTCCAAACATCACACAACACCGCAAGACAGGCGGCAACTGAAAAATGGTGCGAGGCGACTCGCTCTTTAAGTAAAGTTCCGGGCGAAGATATGACCGAAACAGAAATTTGATACTTTTTTGAATGCGCTGCGGTGCGCAGAATAGTGCTGGTATGATGAGCACCGAAGCGCAGCGTACACTAAATACGTGAGCAACGGGGCGCAGACAGACCTGTGCTAGTCTCCCACCGCTGGGCATTCAATTAGGCAAGGCGGGCAAGCGCTGCCTTGGCAATAGCTTCCGATGTAATGCCAAAATGCGCATACACCTGCTTGTAAGGCCCACTGGCACCAAAACCCTCCATACCAATGAACAGACCTTTGGAGCCAATCACCGCATCCCAGCCAAGGCGAATACCAGCTTCCACCGCCACCCGCACCGGCGCAGTGCCAATGACAGAGGAACGGTAGGCTTCATCCTGCTCAAGGAAAAGATCAAGACACGGCACAGACACCACGCGCGTTGCAACGCCTTGCGCTTCCAAAGCTTTTTGCGCTTCCACCGCAAGAGACACTTCCGAACCGGACGCAAACAAGGCAACCCGGGCATCACCGGACGCCGGACGCAACTCATAAGCACCGCGTGCAGACAGGTTTTTATCCTGATTGGTGGTGCGCAGCTGCGGCAAATTCTGGCGGGTCAACGCCAGAATGCTTGGACTTTTTTCCAAACGCAGCGCCTGCTCCCAGCACTCGGCGGTTTCAACCGTATCACACGGACGCATGACATAAAGGTTTGGAATAGCGCGCAAAGCCGCAAGATGTTCAACCGGCTGATGGGTAGGCCCGTCTTCCCCGACGCCAATGGAGTCATGAGTGAACACATGAATGGCGCGCACGCCCATCAAGGCTGCAAGACGCAGCGCCGGACGGCAATAATCGGAAAACACCAGAAATGTGCCGGACACAGGAATGGTGCCGCCATGCAGCGTCATACCATTCATGGCCGCAGCCATGCCGTGTTCGCGGATACCCCAGTGGATAAAGCGCCCCGCAAAATTGCCCGGCTCGATTTTTTCCAGCGCCTTCACTTTTGTGTTGTTGGAGCCGGTAAGATCCGCAGAACCGGAGATCATTTCCGGCACCGTACCCACCAGATGCTCAATCACCAGTTCGGACGATTTGCGTGTTGCCACTTCCAGCGGCTTGGCAATCAAGGATTTTTTCAGATCAAGAATGGTTTTATCCAGCTTGGCCGGCAAAACGCCGTTCATGCAACGGTCAAATTCCGCTTTTTCATCCGCAGAAAGCGCCTCATAACGCTTCACCCACGCCGCATAGGCTGCATCCGAACGGCGCGCTGCCTGTTGCCACAAGGCACGAACAGCATCCGGCACATCAAACGCGCCATGCGTCCAGCCCAGCTTTTCGCGGGTGGCCGCAATTTCGTCTTTGCCCAGCGGTGAGCCATGCGACGAGGACTTACCCGCTTTGTTGGGTGAGCCGTAACCAATCACGGTTTTGCACGCAATCAGGGTGGGGCGGTCACTTTGCTGTGCATCCTGCATTGCGGTGAACAACGCTTCCGCATCATGGCCATCAACACCCACCACGTTCCAGCCAGACGCCTTGAAACGCGACAACTGATCGGTAGAATCGGACAAAGACAACGGCCCGTCAATGGAAATGCCGTTATCATCAAACAGCACTGTCAGCTTTTTCAATTGATAATGACCGGCAAATGCAATCGCTTCCTGAGAAATACCTTCCATCAGATCGCCATCGGACACCAGCGCCCATGTGCGGTGATCCACCAGATCCTTGCCGAAACGCGCGGCCAGCAGCTCTTCTGCCAGCGCCATACCCACCGCATTGGCAATCCCCTGCCCCAGAGGCCCCGTGGTGGTTTCAACGCCCACCGTATGACCATATTCCGGATGACCGGGGGTTTTGGAACCCATCTGACGGAATTTTTTCAGCTCATCGAGGGTTACGCCCTCATAGCCCAGCACATGCAGCAAGGAATACAGCAGCATGGAACCATGACCAGCAGACAGAATAAAGCGGTCACGATCATGCCACTGTGGACGGGATGGATTGAATTTCAAATGGTTGGCAAACAAAACCGTAGCAACATCCGCAGCGCCCAACGGCAACCCCGGATGGCCGGACTGGGCGGCCTCCACTGCATCCATGGAAAGGGCGCGCAAGGCATTGGCCATATCGTTGTGCTGCTGGCGTGTCATCATCGCTGTTCGTGTACCTCAGGCAAGAGCTTCCGGTAAAAAGGGTGCGAGGCACACTTAGCATTTCAGCCCCAAGAGTCAACGCGATTCCCGCCCAAATCGGGAAAATTATTACCCGTTGTTAAGATTCTGTGCCTTGAGCCGGGCATATTAACCTTAACCCCATAAAAAAGTTGTGACAGCATCTCAGGCTGATTCCCCAAAAAGGAACAATGTTACGGTCAGATCATCTGCGCTTGCGGACAGCCACCAGGCAAAAAACGGGCAGCATTTTCGGTTAAAAATCTTTGATAATGTAAAGAGTTAGCGCAAAGCAACCTCCCCTGCTTCAAAGCAGTGTGCAAGAAAGGCTCAATCGGCCTTTTCTTGCATGAAACCAGCATTGCCCACGTTTTCGCTCACACTGCCCTTCCAAAAAACATTGCAACGCTTTGACGTCTTTGTAAAAATCTTGCAGAATAAAGCGGCTTCCTTCACCGCATAAGGAATTTACCCTTTTCATGTCCAATGATTCGCCTTTCCTGAAATCACTTAAACGCCTTGAACGCGCTGTCGGAACATTGGAAAATGCCGCCTCCCGCCTCAACAGCACCGAACGCTCCGACGCCGCCAAAGATGCAGAAATCATGTTGCTGACCCAGGATCGCGCCCGTCTGGCCGAAGAACTGGACGCCCACAACGCCCGCACCGCCGCCCTCGAAAACGCCAACCACGAAGTCGTGCGCCGTCTGGACGTTGCCATTGATACCATCCGCAACGTGCTTTCCACCCGTAACTGAGACACAACCACAACAGGAGATTGCCATGCCTCAGGTGAATGTTACGATTGCTGGCCGCGTTTACCGCATGGCGTGCGATGAAGGACAAGAAGAGCATCTCCTCACACTGGGCGATACGCTCAACAGCAAGATCGAAACCATCCGCTCCAGCTTCGGCGAAATTGGTGATATGCGCATGACCGTTATGGCCGGAATCATGCTGGCAGACGAACTTTCCGAAGCCAGACGCGCTTTGGAAAAAGCACACGCAGAACGCAACGCAAGCGATGCCAGCAGTGATTCTCTCACCCAAAAAATCAGGGAACAGGAAGAAGAAGCCGCCCACTCACTGGATGTGATTGCCGAAAAAGTAGAAAAAATCGCCGGTGAACTCAACCAGCGGCTCCGCAGACAAGAAAATGCAACAACCAATTAAACGGAACATGCTTTAACAATAGGATGTTTGGCCATCACTTTATTTTTTCTGCGGCATATTTCCTTCGTGGATCCAGACCTGCGCCGGGATGACGGGAAAGACATTCTCAGAAAGAGCAAAATTATAGAGCATTTCCACTGATCCAATTTGACCGAAAAATGCTCTGGATAGTGTTCTTGCCGATCCATACCAAGGCATGATATGGGTTGGCAAAGAATAATTCGCCTTGCGGCATGGCTCACTAACCCGCAAGCCACAGCGCATGAAATGATGAATCGCCATGAGTAAAAATCCCGCAGCCCAGATCATGCTGCTGACCCCCGTTATCGAAGACAGCGACGCTTTTCTCCCGCAACTGGAAGCCGCTCTGGCGGCTGCGCCTGTATCGGCGGTGGGTATTTTTCTGGGGAACCTTGACCCTCACACCCTGCTGCACACCGCCAAAAAAGTAGTGGCCGTCTGCCAGCAAGCCGGTGCGGCTGCCATTCTGCGCGGCAACCCCGATATTGTAGGCAAATCCGGCGCCGATGGCCTGCACATGAGCAGCACCTATCAGCTCAAAGACATGCTGGAACGCTTCAGGCCGGAAAAAATCGTTGGTGCTGGCGGTCTGCGTCTCAAAGACGATGCCATGCGCGCCGGTGAACTGGAAGTGGATTACGTCATGTTTGGCGAACCGGAAGCCAGCCCCCTGCCCATCCCCTTTGAAGCCATTGCTGAACGGGTAGAATGGTGGGCAGAAATTTTTGAAGTGCCGTGTGTAGGCTATGCGCCAGCACTGGAAAATATTGCCACTCTCGTTGAATGCAAAGCAGATTTTATTGCTCTGGGCAGTGCCGTATGGGAGCATCCCGAAGGCGCTGCCGCCGCCATGACACATGTGCAACAAACGCTTGCTTCTGCCGCAACAGGAAAAACCGCCTGAATGAAGAATACTTTGGCAAAATTAGCGCAATGCTGTGCAGTCTTTCTGCTGGCAACAACCGTATCAAGCGTTGTGCTGGCAGCACCGCAAGACGCTCCCACGCCGTTGCGCTTGCCAACCCAATCCATTCCCGCAGAACTGTTTGAACTGCCAGAACCGGACACCGATACGCCCGTCACTCTGCCAGCCGCCAGCGCACCAAAAATCGAGGCATCCGCAGCGCCCTCTCTTGCGGCAGCCTATACCGCTTACCAGCTTGGCGCCTATCTCACCGCTTTGCGAGAAGCCACACGGCAAATAGAACAAGACAAAGATCCCGCCTCTATGGCGCTGATTGGCGTGATCCACCTCAACGGCGCCGGTGTTCCCGTGGACGAGAAAAAAGCCGCAGAGTGGTTTGCGCTGGCTGTTGCCCGCAACTACGCTCCCGCCATGGTGGAACTGGGCCTGCTAAAACTGGAAGGCCGCGGCACCCCACAAGATAAAAAAGGCGCTGCTGATCTGTTTGAAAAAGCCGCCGCACGCAATGACCCCGCCGCCCATTACAACATGGGACTGCTGTTTCTTGCCGGTGAATTGCGGCCACAGGACTTCACCCGCGCCGCACACCACTTCCGGCAAGGAGCCGATGCAGGCAATGCGGATGCCCAATACGCCTATGCAGTGATGCTCAAAGAAGGCCAAGGCGTATTGCGCAATGAAACCCTTGCAACAGAATGGATGCACAAAGCCGCAACACAAGGCAACACCGAAGCCCAGCTTGATTATGCCGTAGCCCTGTTCAACGGGCGCGGGGTAGAAGCTAACCCACAGGAAGCCGCCAAATGGCTCATACGCGCCTCCGATAGCGGCAATGGCGCGGCGCAAATCCGCCTTGCACGGCTTTACGCCAGCGGTATCGGCGTTGAAAAAGATGAAATCCGCGCCGGAGCATGGTTCCTGATGGCACGGGAAAAAAATGCACACAACGAATGGATGGACGGCTTTTGGAAAAAACTCCCGCAAGACCGGAAACACGCAGCCGAAGAACTGTTCCGCACTTTCAAAGGCGAAAACAATCTGCGCATGTCTAGCCATTCAGAATAGGCTTTTAGAGATGTTTTCTAAAAAGCTGATAAACTTTTTAGTTAAAAATCTGCGACAAACCAAAGACTTATAGCAGAATGATTGTCCTATTTTTAAATCATTCCACTATAAAATTATAACAAAGCGTTTTTTAAGGAATGGAGCGTTTTTTGTCGCTTTATTTTTTACATGCATTGTGCTTCTTTCGTGGATCCCGGCCTTCGCCGGGATGACGGGTTGTGTACAAAGAACATTTTTTTGAGCTATACAGCAGTACCCAATGCATGGCCGCTGGTGAAGGCCGCCTCAACACGCGCGCCGATACAAAAATCACCGCACACACCCAGTTTTTGCGCCTCATCCCACAGAAAATCCTGACCAAGAGTTTTTTCCACCCGCGCATAACGCCACAAATGCGCCACCAGTTTCGCAGGAGGTGGCAGCGGTATGCCCATAGCCGCCGTGAGCATTCCGTAAAACTCTGGCGCAAGATCGGTTTTATCCCGATCAATATTTTCTAAGCTCCATGCCGGGGAAGCGTGCAGCACCCAGCAATCATTACCAGCGGTTTCACGGGCAGGCTTGGAGGTATTGCGGGCAATCCATTCAACATTGCCTGTCTCAAAGCGCAAAACATCTGCTCCGGCAATCCGGCTTTCAAACCCGACCATGCCTGTCCAGCAAGGCAGATAGCGCACAGCAGACAACGGCTCCGTGAAAGAATGCCCATTGAGGAAAGGCAGAATTTGCGGCACAGGAATAGCCAGCACCAGCGCATCATATTCCATGCCCACCGGCTCCAGAAACCAGACCGCGCCGCGGCGTTCAATGCCCATAATGCGAATATGGGAAACAGCAATGCCTTCTGCTAACGGCTTCACCAGAGCATTCATGCCCGGATTGCCCACATACCAGCGCTCAAGCTGCGCATCGAGATCGCGCTGCAAAATATCAGAATGCGCCGGTTTCCATACCGCAGCATGGCCTTGCGCAACAGCACTCTCCAGATAATCACGAAACGCGTCGCTGTGGGCTGTCACATATTGCGCCCCGTGATCGAAAGCAGCGTCCCCGTAGTCACGGGTGGCGCACCGCCCTCCCAAGGAACGGCCTTTATCAAAAACCGTAACCTCATGGCCTTTTTGGACAAGCTGACGTGCGCAAGCCAAGCCCGCCATACCCGCCCCGATCACCGCAACACGAAGACTCATTGCTGAACTCTGCTCCATTTGAAGATTATTGCAAAAATACACCCCCACTGCTTTGCTTTTGCTCTGTTTCTGTTTGCAAAGTGTTTCTTTCGTGGATCCCGGCCTACGCCGGGATGACGGATTCCACTTTCTGCACAAAGAGCACAATGAAATGGCGTTTTGCTTGGATTAAAGACAAGCACCTTCTGCCTGTTTTGACAAGCACAGAAATAATGGGATGAGATCAGCACAGTGTATGAAAGTTGCCCTTCGCTGGTCTTTAGCTCCCCTCGTCTGAATGCGCTGAGGTGCGGTGGAAAGCGTTGGAGCTTAACGCCCACCACAGCGCATTCAAACGGCTGGAAGGGAGAGAAGACCGGCATACCCATCCTCACAGCCAAAGACGAGGCGCATTCCCGCTTTATCCCAGCCAATAGAAGTAACCGGATCACCTTTTTCACGGGGGGGCGCCACCAGCAACTCCTTGCCATCATCCAGCCGCACCAGCAGGACACACCCATCCCCATAGCCAATAGCCAAAACCGGCGCATTGGGATGAAACGCCACGCTGGATACCCGCACAGGGCGAACGCCCAATTCTTTGGGAGGTTTGCCCATAGGCCCGTCTTTGGCGGCAAATGGCCAGACAATCGCCGCCTCCGCGCCCGACGTTGCCAAAACCTGACCATCCGCTGACCATGATAAAGAACGGCTTTTGGAAGGGTAACCGGACATACGCATGTGCGCACCATCCGCAATACGCCAGCCATGCAACGCATTTTCCTGCATGGAGGTTACCAGAAAACGGCCATCGGGCGAAAACGTGACATCAATATGCGAGCCTTTCCAGACAAACGGCTTGGCCGCTCCCTGCGTGCGCGGAAGCCAGACCGAAACACCGTTATAATGGGCAATGGCCAACTGGAAACCTTTGGCTGCAAAAGCCAGACCCCGCGCGGTGGTTGGCACATAATGGATAAATTCCTTGCCCTTTTCCGCCACAGTCACCGTGCGCCCCGCAGACCACGCCACGGCACCTTCTTTGAGCGCCACCGCATCCACCCACGCGCCGCCGGTTGAACCTTTTTTTGTTATGATACGCTGCGCATCTGTCTGACAGATGGCACCATCGCAGCCACCCGTCACCAGCACAGCGCCATCGGATGCCGCACACAGCAAACCATCGCTATGCACTGCAAAACATTCAAGCGTGTTTTCCTGCACAAAGCCGACCTGCCCATCACTGAGAGCAAAATACGCCGTGTCTTGGAGAAAACCGGCACGAATAACAGAAGCGCCCGTTTCAAACGCGGTAACAAAAGCGCTCAGGCTATCGGTAAAAGAGGTCATGGCTGCACTGTTTTATAAGAAAGAAAAGAATGACTTCTTCCTATAGCAAAGCGAGCAAAGAATAAAGACAGCGTTTTGTTCCACGCTCTGTCTTCTGGATAGATGCTGCTCTCAAAGATCCCGGCCTACGCCGGGATGACGGCGGAGGTTCAAGAATTTAATTTGGATAGACGAGAACAAGAATTTGAGAGCATCGAAACGGAGCGTACTTTTGGGTACGTGAGTATCGAAGCGCATAAAATGTGCCGTTCGCAGGCCACCAAAATAAATTTTGTAGAGAGTCTAAGAGCACCGGAGCGCAGCGTGCTTACAGTACGTGAGCAGCGGAGCGCAGACAGACCTGTGCTCGTCACCCACCACCCAGAACTACCACCTTGAATGCGCTGGGGTGAGGTGGAAAGCGTTGGGTTATTGAGCACCGGAACGGAGTGTACTCAAAGTACATGAGTACCGGAGCGCAAATAAGCTGGCGCTTAACACCCAACACAGCGCCTTCTAGTCGAGGGTTAGGCCACGCTTCTTCTCATCATCACTAAACCTGTTCTGCTCGGCATGAACCATTTCGGCAAGCTCACGCTTAATGTCATTAAACGCGGTGGAAGCGGTGTCGCGCGGGCGCGGCAAATCAACCGGCGTAATCTGCTTGATGGTGCCTGGCCGGTACGTCATGGTGACAACCTTTGTACCCAGATATACCGCTTCTTCAATGGAATGGGTAACAAACACAATGGTTTTGCCAAATTTTTCCCAGATGCGCAGCAACTCGTCCTGCAACGAACGGCGGGTCAACGCATCCAACGCGCCGAACGGCTCATCCATCAGCATGATGGGCGGATCAAGCGCCAGAATACGCGCAATGGCCACGCGCTGCCGCATCCCGCCCGAAAGATCCTTGGGAAACCGCGTTGCAAATTCTTTAAGGCCAAGCATATCCAGCAATTCAGCAACCGTTTCCTTGATCTTTTCTTTCGGCGTACCCTTGATTTCAAGGCCGAATGCCACATTCTTTTCCACAGTCATCCATGGAAACAGCGCATATTCCTGAAACACCATGCCGCGATCCGGCCCCGGTGCGGTAATATCCGCTCCATTTACCTTGAGCGCCCCACCCGTTGGCAAAGAAAACCCTGCAATGGCATTGAGCAAAGTGGATTTGCCACACCCCGAAGGACCCAACAAACACACAAATTCACCAGAACGGATTTCAAGATCAATATCTTTAAGCGCCACAACCGCGCTTTCACCACCACCAAACACTTTTTGCACGTTCTGGATGGTGATTTGCGGATTTTCTGTCTGTTGCATCGGCAACCTGCTTTCTTCTTTTTACACAGCACCCCTTCAAAGCTTTCCAGCAATTGAAAACACCCTGTGCAATGAATAAATTCAAACAAAACGGTGCGCAGGATACCGCGCACCGCTCAAAGGAAAGCCCTCAATTCTGAAGGCCACGGTGCCAGCGCAACAAATAATTGTTGAGCCGTGTCACCCCCAGATCAATGGCCAGACCCAGCATCCCGATGCTCACCATTCCCGCGATCACCTTATCCGACCACAGATACTCCCGCGCCTCGTTGATGCGGTAACCCAGACCGCTGTTCACCGCGATCATTTCCGCAACAATCACCACGATAAACGCCGTACCGATACCAATACGCGCGCCGGTGAGAATATACGGTGTAGCTGCCGGTAAAATCACCCGCCGGAACATGGTAAACGGATTGGCACCCAGATTCTGCGCCGCGCGAATGTAAATGCTATCCACATTCCGCACTCCTGCAATCGTGTTAATCAACACAGGGAAAAACGCACCAATGGAAATCAGGAAAATCGCCGGTGGATCCCCCAAACCAAACCACAAAATAGACAACGGAATATACGCAATCGGCGGAATAGGCCGCAGGAATTGCACCAACGGATCACACTCATCATAAACCCGCTTGTTCGCACCCATCATCAGACCCAGCGGCAAGGCCAGACCCGCCCCCACCGCAAAGCCAATCACCACACGCTTCAGGCTGGCATACATATCGCCCAGCAATTCGCCGGAAAACAACCACGCAAAATAGGATGAATATTGCGGATCAAACTCTTCCAGTGGCAGCAAATACATAAACCACCGCTCTACCACCGCCAAAGGCGATGGTAGAATTTCAGGGCGGAACACGCCTGTTGTGGAGAGGATATGCCAGATAAGCAACACCACAACAGGAACAAGAATGCCTCTTGGGAACCGCAATGCCATTACTGCTTCCCTTTTTCAGACAGCTTCGCCTCGGCTTTTTCCAGAAGATCCAGCTTCACCCAGTCGGACGCTGTTGGCGGCTTCTGCATCCGGCCAACACCGTATTTCTGCATCAGATCTGTGGTGAGCTGCACATGTTCTGTGGTGATATGGAACGTATAAGGCGAATTGCCGATTGCGTCTTTGAAATCTTGGGATGTAATCTGTCCGCGGAACATATCCTTGATGACAAATTCTTCCGCAAGCTGCGGATTTTTAATAAAGGTATCGGTGGCTTCCACAAAACAATCCAGCACCCGCTGGGCAACATCCGCATTGCCATACATTTTTTCCGACATCACCAGTGAGCGCACCGGCATCCCCAGCGGGGTGTCGTAAGGCTTGATGACTTCCACGCCAAAGCCCTTGTTAATGGCCTGGCTGGCATATGGCTCGGACTGGCTCATGCCATCAATATCACCCGCCATCACCGCCTGATTAAGATCAGGGAAAGCCATGTAAATAATCTGCACATCACCTCTGCCCGGCTTGTCAGACCATGTCAGGCCATGCTTATCCAGCTCTGCCAAAAGCAACAATTCCTGCGCACCGCCACGCGCCACGCCGACTTTTTTGCCTTTAAAATCAGCCATGCTTTTGATGGCGGTTTTATTGCCCGCAACAATGCGCGCGCCACCTTCCGCAAAACCCGCAACCGCATAAATCGGCACGCCCTGCGAACGACCCGCAATCGCTGCATCCACCGCGCTGGCCGCAATATCAATCTCGCCCGCCACAATGGCCGGCATGATGTCAATCCCCTTGGCAAAAACGCGCTCGCGCACATCCAGATCATACTTCTTACACATATTTTTCATGTAAGAAATGGCGCCATAATGGGCAAACTTCAGATTGCCCAGACGCACAACATCCGCAGCACTGCTGAGCGACGTTGTGAGCAAAAGTGCAGCCGTTGCAGCCGCCATGGTTTTGTAAAATGACATGGTGTTCTCCCTCTGGAACACGTTTCCATGGCTGTGGCAGTTTTCTGCACTTATGGCCGGAAAGCGTGTGTTTTTTTATGTATATATCCGCGTTGCAAAGCCTTTGCAGAAAAGCTGATAGTGACAGTACGCACCGCCGTCTCTTAACAAAGGCTTAACAAATGAATGTGCCTGCACAAGACTTTCTGATTCGGACGCAGCCCTCAACAAGACTTATGTCTAGCATCCACTTTTTCTTGTAAGAAACGCAACCATAAAGAGAGCGGGGAAAGGGGGGATCGGGTTAATCCATCGGCTGAGAGCCTGAATGACCCGGCCTTATAGCCGTAGATCATCAAAGACTGTAGCGGGTTACAATAAAATCATCATTTCATTGTAAACCGCGGCCAGCCCAGCTAAAATTGAGCAAAAAAACAATAACTTATAGTGGCTTCATGTAAAATTCTTAATTGAAACCACTCTCTATCAGGCTGCGCAAGCTTCAAAACCGGCTTGCAAAGCAGCTTTTGGCAAATCACGGCCAATGAATACCAAACGGGAAATACGCGGCTCATCCGCTTTCCATTCCCGCTGCAAATCAGCATCAACAATCATATGCACGCCCTGCAATACAAACCGCTTGGGCTCGTTCTTGAACGCGACAATACCTTTCCAGCGCAGAAAATTCTGGCCTTCCTTCTGCGCCAGATCCTGCACCCACGGCAAAAACCGCTCCGGATCCACATCCCCTTGCAAGGTGAGCGATACCGACTGCATCTGCTCATCATGATGCACCTTCAGACCATGACTGTGGTGATGGTCGTGATGGTGATGGTGATGGTCGTGAGTGCAACCCGCACCGCATTCATGATCGTGATGGTGGTGGTGATGGTCGTGCGATTCCTCAAGGAACTGCGGCTCGATGTCCAGAATACGTTGCAGATCAAACGCGCCTTGCTCAAGAACAGCATCCAGCGGCACACTGCACTTTTCAGTACGGATCACCCGCGCGTAAGGATTGAGGCCGCGAATACGCGCTTCAACCTCTTCCAGATCATCGGCGCTTACCAGATCGGTTTTGTTCAGCAGCACCACATCTGCAAAAGCAATCTGGTTCTTGGCTTCAGGGGCATCTTTGAGCCTCTCCCGCAGCCACTTGGCATCCGCAACCGTCACCACCGCATCCAGCCGCGCTTTGCTGGCAATATCCTCATCCATAAAGAATGTTTGCGCCACCGGAGCCGGATCGGCCAGACCAGTGGTCTCGACAATAATCGCATCAAAATTGCCACGCCGCTTCATCAGATTTTCAATGATGCGGATCAAATCGCCGCGTACGGTGCAACAAATGCAGCCGTTGTTCATCTCGAACACTTCTTCATCCGCACCCACCACAAGATCATTATCAATCCCGATTTCGCCAAATTCATTGACAATCACCGCATATTTCTTGCCATGATTTTCCGACAGAATACGGTTGAGCAGCGTGGTTTTTCCTGCGCCCAGATAACCCGTAAGCACAGTAACAGGAATTTTATGATCGGCCATGACAAGCTCCTTGTTGCGCGTCTTGGCTTTTAATTAAGCGCAATCCCCCCCGCTTACAAGAGGGGAGATTGCCGTGTTTGGCATTCACACGATTGAGATGAACGAAGGTTCAGATCAAAGATCAAAATTTACCATTTAACCTGCGTATATCGGGGATCATCCGCCAATAATTCAGAACTCCTAAAAGAACGCGACGGAGACTGGGATCTATGAGTATTCGTAGGGCTAGCGGGATCTGTGAGACTGTAAAGGGTATTCTTATTGTCGATAGCATCGAACCGACGCTGATCTTTATCTCTGATATTTCCAGTTTCATCAAGGCGCTTGAACGCTTCTTCTGCACGCTCGTGAATTCTTTTCAGTGTATTACGATTTACCTGCACGTTCAGAGCATACCCACCAGCCTTGAAATCACGATAGGCTTTCCGAAGCGCGCTGCGCTGATGAAAGGTATTTTGCACGTCGCTCAAGCTTTGCGGAATTGAAGAAATATAGTTCCTTATGGGCATATTCTGATTTGCATTGTCTGCAGAAAAATTTAACGCAGAATCAAACTCAAAACTTGAAGTATTCGCATCAACTTGAAGACTGGAAGAACACCGAACATAAAACTCAGATACCATAATGATTACTCAACAGCTTTTATTTAAAACTAATTCTTGATAGAGGAACACAAAAAAATAATCAATGAAAACCTTTAAAACTATAATTTAATCTTACGAAAGCGCCGATTGTCTAAAAATACTATAAATAGCACAGCATTTAAAAAATACGCTTTACAATCTTATTTAAACATTCACGAGACATTCTTTCTTCAAAAAAGCATTGACCTGACCGCGTTATGCGTTAAACGTTATGCTGACTATTGCCGAGGGGTGCCTTGCGAAAGGGCTGAGATATTACTCACAGAATATATTCTGGCCGTAATGACCCTTTGAACCTGCGTCCGGTTTTTCCGGCGAAGGGACGGAAATTTGCCGCCTTTCTCCGGATCTCCGCATCTTTTCAAAAGCGAGATCCAGCTCATGAACAAACCCCTTTCTCCTGAAAATCTGCAATCAGCAGCAATAACATCTGGCCCTCTGCCCGGCTCGCATAAAATCTATATGCCAGCACCTTCCAATGCCGATGTGCGGGTGCCTTTGCGTGAAATCCGCCTGACGGATCCCAAAGAAGCGCCCGTGCGTGTTTACGATACCTCCGGCCCCTACACCGACCCTGCCGTCACCATTGATCTGGAAGCAGGTCTTCCCCGCAGCCGTATGGCCTGGATCAAGGAACGCGGTGGTGTGGAAGAATACACGGGCCGCACCATAAAACCCGAAGACAATGGCAACGCTTCCGGCGATCATCTGGCGCGTGAATTTCCCCGCGCCCATGCGCCCGTACGCGGCGTGGGCAGCGCACCCATCACGCAATATGAATTTGCCCGCGCTGGCATCATCACCAAAGAAATGATTTATGTGGCCACCCGCGAAAATCTGGGGCGTAGCCAAATCCATGAAAAAGCCGCTGAAGCATTAAAACATGGCGAAAGCTTCGGCGCGGCATTGCCGGAATTTATTACGCCGGAATTTGTGCGCGATGAAATTGCCCGTGGCCGCGCGATTATCCCTTCCAACATCAACCACGCCGAACTGGAACCCATGATTATCGGCCGGAATTTTCTGGTCAAAATCAATGCCAATATCGGTAACTCTGCGGTTTCTTCGTCCATTGAAGAAGAAGTGGAAAAGCTGGTTTGGGCAATCCGTTGGGGTGCCGATACTGTGATGGATCTCTCCACCGGCCGCAACATCCACAACACCCGCGAATGGATTGTACGCAATTCGCCCGTTCCCATCGGCACAGTGCCGATCTATCAGGCGCTGGAAAAAGTGAAAGGCGACCCCGTCAAGCTCGATTGGGAAGTTTATAAAGATACGCTCATTGAACAGTGCGAACAGGGCGTGGATTACTTCACCGTCCATGCAGGGGTGCGTCTGCCTTATGTGCCGCTCACCGCCGACCGCGTCACGGGCATCGTCTCCCGCGGCGGTTCCATCATGGCAAAATGGTGCCTTGCGCATCACAAAGAAAGCTTCCTCTACGAGCACTTTGACGAGATTTGCGACATCATGCGCCGTTACGATGTGGCCTTCTCATTAGGCGATGGCCTGCGCCCCGGCTCCATTGCCGATGCCAACGATGCCGCCCAGTTTGCCGAACTGGAAACCTTGGGCGAACTCACCAAAACCGCGTGGGAAAAAGGCGTTCAGGTGATGATCGAAGGCCCCGGCCATGTGCCGATGCAAAAGATCAAAATCAACATGGACAAGCAACTGAAAGAATGTGGCGAAGCGCCTTTCTATACGCTCGGCCCACTCACCACCGACATTGCACCGGGTTATGACCATATCACTTCCGGCATCGGTGCCGCCATGATTGGCTGGTTCGGTTGCGCCATGCTGTGCTACGTCACACCCAAAGAGCATCTTGGCTTGCCCAACAAAGATGACGTAAAAACCGGCGTGATTACCTACAAGATTGCCGCCCACGCCGCTGACCTTGCCAAAGGCCATCCGGCAGCGCAATTGCGGGATGATGCGCTCTCACGGGCGCGGTTTGATTTCCGCTGGGAAGACCAGTTCAACCTTGGCCTCGACCCGGATACCGCTCGCGCCTACCACGATGAAACCTTGCCGAAAGAAGCACACAAAGTGGCGCATTTCTGCTCCATGTGTGGGCCTAAATTCTGCTCCATGAAAATCACGCAGGATGTGCGCGATTACGCGGCCAAGCTGAACGACAAAGAAATGGGCATGGCGCAAATGTCGGCAACCTTCAAAGGTATGGGCAGCGAGGTTTATATCTCTGCCGATGCCGTGAAAGAATCCAACAAAGCATTCTAATCGCATCTCGGACAGAGCCAATATGCTGGCTCTGTCTCGCTTTGTCTTGACGGCAGGGCGCTTTAACCACACAGTAATGCTGTTAAGAGCAATAAAAGACAAAGGAACGGCCGTGTCTTTAGAAAATCCGCTGATTTTTCATTACGCACCTCAGACACGCGCGTTCAGCGTGAGGGTACTTCTGGAAGAGATGGGCGTTCCGCATCACCTGCATGTCCTCAATTTGCGCGCGGGTGAACAACGCGCACCAGATTATCTGGCCATCAATCCTATGGGCAAGGTTCCTGCTATTGAACACAATGGCGAGCTTGTTACCGAGCAAGGCGCAATTTTTATTTATCTCAATGATGCTTTCCCCGAAGCATCGTTAGCGCCTGCGGTGGGCGATAGGTTGCGCGGTTCTTATTTGCGTTGGATTACCTATTATGGTGCAGTGTTTGAACCGGCCATCGTGGACAAAGCCCTGAAACGGGAACCCGGCCTGCCCGCCATGATGCCTTATGGCGATTACGACACCATGCTCAAAACGCTGGTCGATCAACTTTCCAAAGGGCAATACATCCTTGGAGATACCTTCACCGCAGCAGATTTGCTCTGGGGTTCAACCCTTATGTGGGCTGTGCGGTGGGAAATGGTGCCTGATCTGCCGGTGCTTAAAAACTACGCTGCAGCGTTTGAAAACCGCCCATCGGTGCAAAAGCTCAAAGCACTGGACGCCACTCTTGCCGCCGAACATGAAAGAGCTGCGCGCAGTAAGGTGGCGTAATTTCAAAGAAGCAAGATAAAGGCGGTATATCCGCCCTTATTACAGAGCAGTCTAACAAGCAAATGACTAATTGATGCCTACACTTGAAAACAATGTGCGCACAATATCCGTTTCTGCAACTTCCTGATCGCCGGAATGTAAGGAATCCAGCACAATCACCCCCCAGAAATCAGAGTCTTTTTGTGCCATGTAAATGGTGATCGGATATTTGTCTTCGCCAGACACACCGGATGCCACCTGCACATTGGCGATATCCGCAGGTTGCCAGCCGTTTAGTGTAACCTCACCGGACATGCTTTCCGTGAGAGTATTTGTATATTCCTGCAAACTAAGCTCCGGGATTGCAATCCGCGACATTACAACGGCGAGACCCGTTTTCATGCTGATAAAGCCATAACGGGTTTCACCTTCCGCGCCCGTATCCTGCTGATGCGTCCAGCCTGCTGGAATGGTAATGGTCTGCGCCGTTTCCGGATTTGTCCATTGCCAAGAGTGGAAAGCCTTGCGCTGTTCTTGGCCAATAATTCCGTTTACAATCAGAACAATAAGCAACACCGCAATTGAAATTATTATTCCAACCACACGTCTTAACAAACTGGATGAATAAGCCACCACCTGAGCTTTATCACGATCATAAGAAGTGGGTTTCCCTTTATTTACCCGCCAAAAAGCGGGGATCATTGTAAAAAAGTTAATAACGGGAATGCCCAATAAGATACCGTTTGCCCATACGGAAAATTCGCGCCGAACATTCTCAAGGAAGGAGAATGATTTCCCTGCTTGAATAGGCAGCGCTTTGATACCAAACAGCGCTTTCCCAAGCGAATTTCCAAAAATGCTGATGATGCAAGCGTTCAGAAAAACAGCAAAAGGAAGAAACAACAAACACAGGAGATTGCTGTTAATAGCATTTATTTTTAAAAACCAATCAGGCTGAAAATAGACAAGAAATAAAATAATCACACATGACGCAACGATAAGCAGCAACGCCAAGTCAAGTTGGCGCGCAAAATAACGCGACCATGGCCCAGCAAGTGAAATATTCGCAGAAGGCTCAAGCACAGAAGGCTGAAGCACAGAAGAAGTTTCATCCATAATCATCATCTTTATGAATCAAGAAAAACGGCAGCGCATTGAAAGCAGCGCTGCCGTTTACAAATACCGTGACAGTAGTACAGATTTTAATTGTGTGAGCAAAGAGACTCCTCTTTTTGCTCACAACAAAAATCAGATCACAATGGTTTCCAGCGGCGGGAAGCCGTTGAACGCCACCGCAGAATAGGTTGTGGTATAAGCGCCGGTGGCTTCAATCAGAACCTTGTCACCAATCTCCAGCGAGAATGGCAGCATGTATGGCTCTTTTTCATACATCACGTCCGCCGAGTCGCAGGTTGGCCCTGCAAGCACGCAAGGTTCTTTGGCATCGTGGTCGCGTGTGGTTTTAATCGGGTAGCGGATGGCTTCATCCATGGTTTCCGCCAAACCACCGAATTTACCAATATCCAGATACACCCAGCGCACAGTATCATCGTCCGATTTTTTGGAAATCAGCACAACTTCAGCCTGAATAATACCCGCATTGCCCACCATCCCACGGCCAGGCTCGATAATGGTTTCCGGCAGACGGTTACCAAAGTGACGCTTCAGCGCTTCAAAAATCGCCATACCATAGGTCTGCACACCGGGGATCGGGCGCAGATATTTGGTTGGGAAGCCACCACCGAGGTTCACCATGGACAAGTTGATGCCGCGCTCTGCACATTCACGAAAAATGGCAGACGTGGTTGCCAGCGCGCGATCCCACATGTTCGGATCACGCTGCTGTGACCCCACATGGAACGATACGCCATAAGCTTCAAGGCCAAGACGGTGCGCATGTTCCAGCACATCGGCCACCATTTCCGGCACGCAACCGAATTTGCGCGAAAGCGGCCATTCAGCACCGTCACCATCGCACAGCATCCGGCAGAACACCCGGGAACCAGGCGCAGCGCGCGCAATTTTTTCAACTTCGGCCACACAATCAACCGCAAACATGCTCACGCCCAGCTCAAAAGCATGGGCAATGTCGCGTTCTTTTTTGATGGTATTGCCAAAAGAAATACGGTCAGCGGTTGCACCGGCAGCCAACACAAGTTTGATCTCGTTCACAGAGGCGCAATCAAAACAGGAACCAAGGCTGGCCAGCAAATGCAGCACTTCCGGTTGCGGATTGGCTTTCACCGCATAGAACACGCGGCTATCCGGCAATGCTTTTGCAAAAAGATTATAGTTCTCGCGCACAACATCGTTGTCGATCACGAGGCATGGGCCATCAGGACGGCGGGTGCGGAGAAATTCGCGGATGCGATCAGTCATAGACGTAATCCCTAAAACAAAAACCAAAGCCAGAACTCTGGGATATGCGTTTGTCACAACAGCGCTATGGACACGCTCTTAATGATAACGATCATACCCCACGCCGGTTCAAAAAAACCGGCATGAATTAAAGCCGTTGACCAAACCCACCCTGCGCTGTGCAACGCAGGAATGTGTAGAGCCATCGCTTGGATTGAGGGGATTACCCTGTCCGCACGTCCGGCAAGATGTAGTTGCCTCTTTAGTGACTTCGGCTGTTGGACGAGCCGAATGAGACCAAAAAAGCCCTCTACGTCGTTGCTTTAAGTCGCGTCCGCCGACAGAGCGTCAGCTTAGACCCGGTTTTTCTCCGGTCACCGGTCTGCCCAGCCGGGGTTTCCGACTGACCGGCACGCCACCACAGGCACGTGCGATTATTGGGCAATTGTTATTTATGATAGGCAGGACACGATTGCAAGTGCGTTTTTGGTATTATGCAAAATATTTTTCTGCTTAAAAGTATGGCGTTTGAATAAAATATGCTTCCATGCATGATGTGCTTGTTTATAAATGTAACATTATTGCGCCGCAACACATTGCTGCCTTAAAAAATGATACATTATCACATTGCTAACCATGCTCTTCATGCGAGGATTAAAGCCACCCATGCGCAGGTACACATCTTTTCTCCTCCCGCTCTATGTTGCTTTTGTCAGCTTTGCCTGTGCCATTGTGCCTGCCGCTGCCCATCCGCATGTGTGGGTGGAGGCACGCAGCACACTGGTTTATAACAGTGAAAACAAGCCTGTTGCTATTCAGCACGCCTGGACATTCGATGAAGCGTTCAGCGCTTTCGCCACCGATGGTCTGGATACCAATAAAGACGGTATGTTCTCCCGCGAAGAGCTGGCGGATCTGGCCACAACCAATGTGACATCGCTGGCTGAATTTGGTTTTTTCACCTTCATCCAGTCAGGCGGTAAAGATTTCAGTGTGGCGCAGCCACGTGATTATTGGCTGGACTATGATGGCAAGGCGCTTACCTTGCATTTCACGCTGGATATTGCCCGTACTTTTGATGCAGCAACCCCACCGCTTACACTAGAGGTTTATGATCCCACCTATTTTGTGGCGTTTGCGTGGAAAGGCACAGATGCCGTCACGCTCAAAGATGCACCGCAGGCTTGCATCGCCAAAATTGATGCCCCTCCAGCAAACACCACAGGGCAAGAACAGGCACAAGCCTTAAGCGAAGAATTTTTTGATAATCTCACCGGCGAGGAACAGGTTGGTGCGCAATTTTCCAATGTTGTTGCCGTGGGCTGTTCACCGGAAGCGCTGGCGCAAGCCAAAAAGGATCGCGTGGCACAGACCGCACCCTCTTTTGCAGAACCTGCGGAGAATGCCGTACCCGCGCCGATAGAAGAACCGCAGCCTGAAAAAAACAATCAACGCCTTACCCAAAGCGCACCTGCCGATACGGGCGCAGCACAGCCAGTCCAGCGTACATGCCAGATGGGCGCCTTCGGAATCATTCGCCCCGATGGTGTCATTACCAGCCAAACCGGCATATTGGGCTGGATAGCCCAGCAGCAGGCGCGGTTTTATCAGGCGGCCTCCGGTACGGTGGGAAAAGATAGAGAAGCTTTTTCATGGTTTTTGCTGATTGGTATGGGCTTTTTGTATGGGGCATTCCACGCAGCAGGCCCCGGCCACGGCAAAGCGGTGATTTCAAGCTATTTGTTTGCCACGGGCGAAAGTTTGCGGCGCGGCATTGCGCTGGCCTTTATTTCAGCCTTCCTGCAATCGGCGGTGGCGGTTGCATTGGTGGGTAGCGTGAGGCTGATTCTCGGCGCTTCCAGCCGCACCATGGGGCAAGCCGCCTTCTGGATGGAAATTCTGAGCTATGCGGTGATTGCCCTGCTGGGTGCGTGGCTGCTTGTGCGCACCGTACGGCAAATGGGAAAAATCTATGCGCCGCAAACGCATGACCATCACCATCACAATCATGCGCATCATCATGAACACGATGCAGATTGCGGCTGTGGTCATAGCCATGCGCCCGACCCCAAAGCGTTGGAAGGGAAAGATTTTTCTCTCGGTAAAGCAGTTTCTGCCGTGTTGGCTGTGGGTATCCGCCCGTGTACCGGCGCCATTCTCATTCTGGTGCTTGCGTTTTCCCAAGGTCTTTATGGAGCAGGGATTGCTGCAACCTTTGCCATGGGGCTGGGAACGGCAATCACTGTATCGCTGATTGCAGCGCTGGCCGTTTATGCCAAGAATTTTGCATCACGGCTGAGCCAGGTGTCTCAAAATGGGAAACTTTATATTCACCTGCTTGAATTGGTGGCAGGTGGGGTGATTTTCCTCTTTGGTGCCTTGTTCTTCTTGAGTTCAATGCAAAATGGACTGCCTGTAAATTGCTAAATTAAGGAGCACTGTAGCAGACAATAAAGCGTTTTTAACGTTTCTGTTTGACGCATGTGCGCAGCCGTGCCAATGTGGTTTTACAAAGAGACTTCGCTCCAAGCGAGGCCAGCGGTAGGAAAGATTGCCATCAATGGTATGCCCGCCGCAAGAGGGGAACAGCCCAGCTTCCTGAAGCGCAACGCTTCAAAACACATGTCTCATGACCCTGAGACCGTATAGAGCAAACCACGGAGGGGCAATCTTCCGTGGTTTGTTTTTTATCTCCCACAGAAATCATATATCCTGCGATGAAGCGCTTTTCTTGCATGATTAATGTTTTATTAGTTTATACTTCAATATTTATTCATAAAGCACAGATAAATTATGTTTTAAGAACAGCCAAAGAGGGGCAAGAATATGATTTTACGGGCGATTATTTTACTTGTTGCTTTTGTAACAGGTTTTTCTGCTTCTTTTATTGCATTGTCTTCAGCGGCAGATGCAACGTGGATAAGCTATCCGGTTAGCCTCTTAAGCAGTTGAGCCATGGCACCTAATTACCAAAAATAAAAAATATTTTTGCAAATAAAATCATAGACTAAGCCAACAATAATAGCAATTATTGGAGAAAATTTGATAAATTAATAGTAAATATTATTGATAAATATTTATTTGCAGTGTATTTAACCCCCTAAATAATTTGAGCTAGGAGAAATACTATGGCTGGCGGTGCTGCAAGATTAGCGGGTGTAAATTATCATACAGTTGATATACGCCCTAACAATAACCTAGGGACAGTTAGGCATAGCTTTGATGCAGCTTTACTTCAAAGGCCTCCAGCTCCGGCACCAGAAGCGGGTGCATATGCAAATTTCAATCGGCCAAATCAGCAACCTGATCTTAATGCTGGCCTCAATAATAATCGTTCAAATCCATCTTCAATTCACAGATTAGAACATCAAGATTACAACGATAATCAGAGAGATCAAAATAATCAATTTCAAGATTATGTGTACAGTGATGATGGTTATGCCCCAAGAGAGCGGTCATCTGGCGGAGGGTTGATGAACTGGGTGAAAAATAACCCTGGAAAAACAGCCCTTGCCGTTCTTGGTGGAGCAGCATTGCTGGGAGGTCTCTCTATAGGTTTTGCCCAAGCACATCATGCGATCGAAGAGAACCCACCCACAATTCCTAATCCATGGACTAAAAAACTGTAATAAAAAACTATTGGTGTTTTTAGAGTGGTTTCAATTAAAAATTATGAAACCACTCTAAATTGGTGGCATTAGCCATTTTTAGCTTTGCTGGCTGTTTGGTCGGGCGCAGCCAACGGCCTGAGAAGCTCCCCGTAGGAAGGCGTGGAGCAGTAAAAAACCGCATACACTTTTGCTGGAATTGCTATTTCTTGGTGAGGAGTTTTTTCTCCCACGTTAAAGCCTGCTGTACAATTTGTTCAAGGTTATTGTGTTGTGGCGCCCAGCCGAGTAAACCGCGAATTTTATCGCTTTTTGCAACAATCACCGCTGGATCACCTGCGCGACGCTCAGACATAACAACTTTAAAATCAACGCCGGATACTTTTTTCACCGTCTCCACCACTTCCAGTACGGAAGAGCCGTGTCCGTAGCCGCAGTTGACCGTGAGGCTTTCGCCCCCCTTGCGCAAATGTTTTAAGGCCGCCGTGTGCGCTGCTGCCAGATCCGCCACATGAATATAATCGCGGATGCAGGTGCCGTCCGGTGTGGGGTAATCGGTGCCAAACACGTTCATATGTTCGCGCTGCCCAAGTGCCGCTTGCACGGCCACTTTAATCAGATGGGTGGCATCGGGGGTGGATTGTCCAGAGCGTTCTTGCGGATCGGCTCCCGCCACATTGAAATAGCGCAGCACCACATAGGACAATGGAAACGCTGCCGCCGTATCGCGCAGCATCCATTCCGACATCAGTTTGGAGGTGCCGTAGGGCGACATTGGGTTGAGTACGGCGTCTTCGGATACCGGATTTTCCGCCGGATTGCCATAGACCGCTGCGGTTGAGGAAAACACAAAATGCTTGATACCGCCCTTTACCGCACTTTCCAGGAGGGCGCGGGTTTTCACGGTATTGGCGTAATAATATCCCAGAGGATCGGCCACTGAGTCCGGCACCACAATACGCGCCGCAAAGTGGATGATGCTTTCCACCCGATGCTCGGCAATCACTTTTGAAACCAGCGCAGGATCGGCCACATCGCCTTTTACAAATGGCACATTGGCAGGAACAGCCCATTCAAATCCGGTGGAAAGGTCATCCAGCACCACCACATCTTCGCCCTGCCCCAACAGTTCCAGCACCATATGGCTGCCAATATAACCCGCTCCACCTGTCACCAGCACAGCCATTGCCGTTTATCCTTATTGCTCGCCTTTTACAGCCGGACTATCGGGTGATTTGCATGGTTTTACAAGATACAGCGCAGTATATGCGCTGATTCGTTCTCACATTAGTGCGGATAACGCTGAAATCAGCATGGTAATGCCTGAAAAGGTCAGCAATGTAAGAATGACTTTTTTAAAGGCAGCTTCCGAAATACCGATGTAAATGCGCGAGCCAAGCACAACGGCAATAATAACCGCCGGAATCACCCACACCAGCAACGACAAAACTTCGGATGTAATATGCCCGCCCCACACATGACCAAAAAATGTAATCCCTAAAATGCCAAGGCTAAAATTCTGGATAACGCCTCTCTGGGTTACTTTGTCCATGCCGCACACTGTACACCATAAAGACGGCACCGCACCCGCAAAGCCGCCAATTCCCGAAAGCACGCCGCCCACAATGCCGAACGCGCCATCCGCCCACGGATTGGCATAGCGGAAGTGGCTGAGCCGGGACGAAAACAGCATCACGGGGCAAAACAGCACCAAAAGCGTACCCAGCATCAGCTTGAACACATCGGCATTGATATGCGGAATGAGCCACAGACCCAGCGGAATACCCGCAACACCTCCAAGCAAAAACGGCAGCAGAACTTTGGGATTAAAGCTGCGCTTAACGGTGAAAAGACCTAAGGATTGCCCTAAGAAAGCGCCGCTAACCGACAAAGGCGCGGCGATTTGCGGTTCCAGAAACCATGCCCATACCGACATGGAAACAAGGCCAAAAGCAAAGCCGGAAAGCCCTTGCGCAAAACCCGCCATAAAGGCGCCAAGCACAACAATACCAATAAGTGTATCCATGCCCGATAATCCTGTTCCAAGGGTAACGGGATTTTTAGTCCGCCGCCTTTTAACGCATCAGACCGTAAAAATCCTGCATACAGAAGATTACCATAAGCGCATACAGTTCCTTAATAAATGCGCCTAAAGCATAATCGAATGTGCTGGGAGTGAGGGCATTGCGCAGGTCTCACTTATGCTGCGCGTTTTACATGCGCACGGGATCCGCACTATTTTCCAGGTACTGCGGATCCAGAAAGTATTGTTTTAATATTCTTCGGGGTAGCCTGCGTTACGCGGGCATACCCAGTGCTTGCAGGTACAGGTCAAGAATAGCTTCCATTTCCTGACGCTCGCTTGCATCCTGTTTGCGCAGCTGGATAACTTTGCGCAGCACTTTCACATCAAAGCCGTTGCCTTTTGCTTCGGCATAGACATCTTTAATGTCATCGGAGATGTTTTTCTTTTCTTCTTCCAGACGCTCAATACGCTCTACAAAAGCCTGGAGTTGATCTTTGGCGACTTCATCGGGATTAACCATGGCACATCACTTTGCGGTTGTTTTGAACACGAAAAAGGAAATTTACAAGATTAAGGTTTTCCTTAACCTGTTGTTTAGGGTATAAACAAGGGGATGTTTTCTTTTTGCTATCTTCTTGTAAAAAGCACAAGCCTCCCCTGAGAGGTTTTGCTACAAACGCACATTGAAGGTTTACATTTGGTTAGCAAATCACCATCATCCACACTTCTTGTATTTACGGAGCATCACGTTTTGCGCATAAAAATGTCCTGCTTTCAGAAGCTTGCCGCCAGTATGGTGTTATGCTTTGGTATGATATTCTTTCCCCAGTTTGCACAGGCCGATTTTCGTTTGTGCAACACCACGGCCAACCGTGTGGGTGTGGCGCTGGGGTATCAGGATGGCCGGGTGTGGGTTACCGAAGGGTGGTGGAACGTACCGGCTGCCAGTTGCGAGACATTGCTTACCGGAACGCTCATGGCGCGCTACTATTACGTCTATGCCATTGACTACGATCAGGGTGGTGAATGGGGCGGTCAGGCATTTATGTGTACACAAGAAAAAGAATTTACGGTGCGAGGGGTTGAAAACTGTCTCGCACGGGGATTCAATAAGACAGGATTCTTCGAGGTTGATACATTGGAGCAGCGCAACTGGACAGTGCAGCTCACCGATGATGGCCTTGAAACAACCGCAACAGTGAAAACGCCTCCTGCAAAAGAAAAAGAAAAAAATGCCAAGGGAGGCAAAAAAAACGGAGAATAACAGCCCATGAGGCGTATGCGTCGTGTTAAAGTTCTTGCCACACTTGGCCCTTCCTCTGCTGACCGCGACGCTATCAAGCGGCTTTATCTGGCCGGTGCCGATGTCTTTCGCATCAATATGAGCCATACCTCCCATGCGGATCTGGCGGCTCGCATTGCAGATATTCGTGCGGTTGAAGCCGATGTCGGGCGTCCCATTGCTATTCTTGCGGATTTGCAAGGCCCCAAATTGCGGGTGGGAAAATTTGAAAATCGCAGCGTTGAATTGCCTATCGGGGCAAGCTTTGTGCTGGATACCAAGGAAGATCTTGGCAATGAAGCGCGGGTGCATTTGCCGCATCCTGAAATTTTTGCCGCCCTGCGCCCGGGACATATTCTGCTGCTGGATGATGGCAAATTGCGTCTGATTGCCCGTGAAAATGATGGCCAGCGCATTGTCACCGAAGTGATTGTGGGCGGCACGCTTTCAGACCGCAAAGGCGTGAGCCTGCCGGATACGATTCTTCCCGGTGCAGCGCTCACCCCGAAAGACCGCGGCGATCTGGATGCAGCGCTAAAAATCGGCGTGGACTGGGTAGCGCTTTCCTTTGTGCAGCGGGCAGATGATGTGGCGGAAGTGCGCAAGATTATTCAAGGCCGCGCGGGCATTATGGCCAAGATTGAAAAGCCGCAAGCCATTGAACATATTTATGAAATTCTGGAAATTTCCGATGCGTTGATGGTTGCCCGTGGCGATCTGGGTGTGGAAGTACCTCTGGAAAAAGTCCCTGGCTTGCAAAAGCAGCTTACCCGTATGGCGCGCCGTGCCGGTAAGCCGGTGGTGGTGTACACCCAGATGCTCGAATCAATGATTACCTCGCCAGTACCAACCCGCGCGGAAGTCTCGGATGTGTCCGTTGCGGTTTATGAAGGCGCGGATGCCATCATGCTTTCCGCCGAAAGTGCTGCGGGGCAATATCCGGTGGAAGCAGTTACCACCATGAGCCGAATTGCGGAAGAGGTGGAAAAAGACCCCAATTACCGCCCGATTCTGGAAGCCCAGCGCTCCCAGCCCGAACAGACCGGCTCGGATGCTATCAGCGCGGCGGCTCGCACAGTTGCGGAAACGCTGGAACTGGGTGCAATTGTTTGCTGGACAACATCCGGCATGACCGCATTGCGCGCCTCGCGCGAGCGTCCCCGCACCCCCATTATTGCGCTGACACCCCGTCCTGAAACAGCGCGGCGGCTGGTGCTGACATGGGGCGTTCATGCAGTATTAACCGAAGATGCCCGTGACATGGCCGATATGACTGCCAGAGCGTGCAAAATTGCGTTCTCCGAAGGCTTTGTGAAAGAAAACAACCGGCTGATAATTTCCGCAGGTTTGCCTTTTGGTACTCCCGGCGCCACCAACACGCTGCGCCTTGCCTATGTGGGTGAAGAAATGGCACAGGAAAAGTTAATTTTCTAACAAATTGAATGCTATAGCCGAGCCCCATAAAATAATCATTTTATGGGTTTCGCTATAGAGGAAAGGCTTTTCCTCAGTCCAGAACCCGCAAGGGTGCTTCGTGCAGATAGCGGGTGGCGCGGCGTTTTGCATCAATATCCCGCCAGATGTGCTGCACCTGCTCTTGGGTTAAACCAGCGGCTTCCGCCACCTCTGCCACGGGCGCACAGCGGTTTAGCCCCAATAGACAAATATCCATCACTTGCCATGAAGCGGAAAAATAAAACTCATCCTGCGTCTGCGCCAGTGACCATGTATCCGTGGTGGGAGGGCGGCGGCGGATGTCCTCCGGCACGCCTAAGTATTCCGCCAACTGATACACCTGGGTTTTATAAAGATGGGCAATCGGCTTGATGTCGGCGGCGCCATCACCATTTTTTACAAAGAAACCCTGATCGTATTCCAGCAGGTTCGGGGTACCCGCAACGGCGTAATTCAGCCGATCCGCATGGTAATATTCCATCTGCTTGCGGGTGCGCTGCTTCATGTTTGTGGCTGCAACCACTGCCAGATAGACATTCACCGGCATCCGCAATTTCTGCTGCGCGCCATCGGGTGACTGCACCACCAGATAGGACACATTGAAGCCCTCATTCTCGATAACAACTTTACAGCCCCAGCCTTCACCGTATTCCGGCACCAACAAACGAATGGCATCATCCCGCCGTTGATAACACCCCATAGCCTCCAGCGTTGTGCCAATGTTTTCAACCGCATACGGCACACCGAAATGCTCGGCAACCGCACGGCCAAGGGTGAGGCTTTCATCTTCGGAATCCCGCTCCGGCATTAAAATACCCAGCACTTTTTCAGCGCCGAATGCCCGCACCATCAGCGCCACGGTAACGCTGGAATCAATCCCGCCCGACAAACCGAGCACCGCTCCACGGCGGCGCAACACATGGCCCACCTGCTCGCGCACCTGCCGCACAATCCGTTCGACTTCAGCCTCCGCATCCAGCACAAGGCTCTGGGCGTTAAAAGGGATATGGGGTACAGAATTCGCATGGGGGATCATAAGGCAGCACTCACACTTTCGAGGACAAGACGACGGCTGATTTTACCCGTATCGGTTTTAGGCAAAGCATCACGAAATTCAATTTTCTTCGGCACCATGAAATCTTCCAGATGCCGCGCACAATGGCGGATAATATCCGCCTCTTTCACCCCAAGCGCAGGGTCAACCGCTATGATGGCACGCAAAGCAGCACCCAGAATAGGATCAGGAACCCCAATCACCACCGCTTCTTTAATGCCCTCAAACGCATACAGGACATTTTCAACTTCTTTCGGGCTGACCTTTTCACCCTTGGTCTTGATGATATCGTCCTTGCGACTCACAAAATACAAAAAACCTTCCGCATCGGTTTTGAAAATATCGCCCGTGTACAACACTTTTTCCCACGGATAACGCCCGGTACGCAAGGCGTTGGCGGTGGCTTCGGGGTTTTCCCAATAACCCTGCATCACATGCGCACCACGGATGACCAGTTCACCTTCAACCCCTGCCGGAACAGGATGCCCCGCATCATCCACCACATAGGCTTCGGTGCCAGGAATAGCGATGCCTACAGAACCCGCGCGGCGATCCAGCTCGGCGGGAGGCAGCCATGTGCAGCGTTTGCATTCGGTTAGCCCATACATGGAATAAACGGTTGCGGATGGAAACAAATCCCGCAGCCGCTGGATATGCGCTGGCGGCAAAGCGGCTGCGGTATTGGTGAGGTAACGCAACGTGGGGTAATCACCGGCTTTCAAATCCCGCATGTTGAGAATAAGCGCCGCCATGGTTGGCACCAAGGGAAAGCCGGTTACTTTTTCATCACGAATTTTCTGGAAAATCAGCGCGGGAAACGTGAATGACTTTTCCAGAATAAGCGTTGCCCCCAGCTTGATGGCCATCAGCACCTGATAAAGCCCGTAATCAAACGAAATCGGGAGCGCATTCAGGATGATGTCATCGCAGGTGTTTTCAAGATAGGTGGTGATGGATGTGGCGGCTGCTGTGATGTTGTTGTGGGTCATCATCACGCCCTTAGGAAACCCTGTCGAGCCGGATGTATAAATCAGCATCGCCAGATCAATATCAATTCCGGCGCTCCGCTGGGGTGCATCGCCCAAGCTGCCATCTGTTATCGTGTTGAAGGCAAGCGTGTGCGCCTCACCTTGTTCAAGGCCGGTGGCAATCAGCCGTTGGGTGTGCGGGCTGGTGGCTTGCGCTTCCAGCGCCACGGATAACAATTTCTGATGGGTGAAAACCGTTGTGGCGCGGCAATTGTTGAGGATAAAGCCAAGCTTATCCGCTTTGGTGGAAGGATTAACAGGGCTGAACACGCCACCGGCTTTAACAATACCGAAAATGGCAGCAACCGCTTCCCAGCTGTTTTCCATAAACACAACGGCACGATCACCGCGCTGAAAGCCTTTTGCCTCCAGACCTGCCGCAATACGGCTGGCGTGTTGTTCGAGTGCCGTATAGCTCAAGCGCACATCACCAGCCACAAGAGCCGTTTTTTCAGGGAAGCGTTCCGCGCTTTGTGTAAGAAATTGTTCAACACGCATACTTTAACCCACTTACCCGCACACACTTTACACCCTCAGACTAAGCAGGGTGTATGAAGGAACCTCTAAGGATTGACAGGCATTAACACATTCACATTCAAGGAAAATAACTTAAACATAAAAAATCGTGATTTGAAAAGAGGTTATAACACCCCGACCACTTTATCAAAATCCACGGCAATGCAGGAAATGGTGGAGGTATGACACGGGGTTGAGCGGAGCGTACTTAAAGTATGTGAGCCGCACCACGCAAAAAAGCCAGGGCTTAACGCCCACCAACCAGAATACGACCCATCAACGGGTTAGGGTGCGGGAAATAGTGCAGGTGTGACGAGCAGCGGAACGCAGCGTACTTAAGGTACGTGAGTACCGCAGCACAGTCAGACCTGTGCTAGTTACCCACCCTAACCCGTTGATTAGCGGCGCAGAATTCCGCCCAACATACCGCGGACTACCGCTCTGGTAATGGAACTGGTCATGCGGCCACCACCAAGCTGTCTGGAGACCTGATTGGCAACCTGCCCTGTAACTTGCGTGGTGATGGTGCGGGTGACGGAACGGGCAATGTTCTGACCTGCGGTGAGTTTTTCCCCACGCTTGCGGGAAAAGCCGAAAATGCTGTTTAAAATACCACCAAGACCACCCGATCCCTCGGCTTCCTGAACCGCCTGCTGCTGGGCGGCGACCGTTTCTTCCGCGCGGCGCGCCAGCACTTCGTGGGCGCTTTCCCGATCCACAGCTGTATCATAATGCCCGGCAAAAGGACTGTTCTGGATAAGGGTTGCCCGTTCCGCATCGGTAATGGGACCAATTTGCCCGCAAGGAGGACGAATAAAGGTGCGCGTCACCATGGAAGGCGTACCCTTGTCTTCCAACGTGGATACCAGAGCCTCACCCACCGCAAGCTGGGTGATGGCATCCATGGTTTTAAAAGAAGGATTTTGCCGGAAGGTTTCTGCCGCAGCTTTAACGGCTTTTTGCTCGCGCGGAGTATAGGCACGCAGCGCATGTTGCAGGCGGTTGCCCAACTGGGATGCCACCTTATCCGGCACATCCAGCGGGTTCTGGGTCACAAAGTACACGCCCACGCCTTTGGAGCGGATCAGCCGCACAACCTGCTCGATTTTTTCCAGCAAAGCCGGCGGCGCTTCATTGAACAACAAATGCGCTTCATCAAAGAAAAACACCAGTTTGGGCTTTTCAGGGTCACCCACTTCCGGCAAGTTTTCAAACAATTCGGACAACAGCCAGAGCAAAAATGTGCCATACAGACGCGGACTGTTCATCAGCGTTTCAGCGGCCAGAATATTGATCGTGCCGCGCCCGTCGGAAGTGGTGCGCAGGAGATTCATAATATCCAGCGCCGGTTCGCCAAAGAATTTCTTTGCGCCCTGATTTTCCAGCACCAGAAGCTGCCGCTGGATAGCGCCGATGGTGGCTTTGGAAACATTGCCGTAACGGGTGGTGAGGGATGAAGCCTGCTCTGCCACATGGCTCAACAAGGCTTGCAAATCCGGCAGATCCAGCAGCAATAGCCCTTCTTCATCCGCCACACGGAAAGCAATATTCAACACGCCTTCCTGCGTGTCGTTCAGGTTCAGCAGACGCGCAAGCAGCAAAGGCCCCATTTCGGAAACAGTGGTGCGAACAGGATGCCCTTTTTCGCCAAACAAATCCCAGAAAACCACTGGAAACGCTTCGTTGGCATAATGCTCAAGCCCTACTTCCTGCGCCCGTTTGACAAGAAAATCTTTGGGCGTTCCCGCATGGGCAACGCCGGAAAGATCGCCCTTGATGTCAGCAGCAAACACCGGCACACCGGCATTGGAAAAGCCTTCGGCCAGCACTTGCAAGCTGACGGTTTTCCCCGTACCTGTTGCGCCGGTAACAAGTCCATGGCGGTTGGCAAGACGCAAGGTGATGTATTCCGGCTTTTCGCTTTTACCGAGAAAAATTTTGTCTTCCGTATCCATGGCCTGCTCATAGGTTGGCGTAATACCGCTGTTTTTTCGTAAAATGAAATTTTAAGATGCACACTTGAAAAAGCAATAATTTATATTTTTAAATTGCTTGATATACACACTTTGCAGTGTGTTGCGATGAGGCTTTCGCCAATGGGTCGTTTTGTTTGGGTAAAAACAAGAACTTATAGTGTTCTGAGGAAAAATCTTTAGGTGAACCTACTTTATAGCTTGAGACATAAAAAATGATTATATGTCTCAGATTATAAGTCTTTGTTTTATAGCAGAATTCTCCCAAATAAAACAATCACTGCATTGAGCACTCGGCTATAGCTCACGGCCTGGGGCATACCCAAAAAATTTAATAAAAATTAACAGTAAAGCCAAACAACCCATCAAAAAAAAACACAACAAAAAGATATACACAGCGATATAGACAAAGTGATAAAGAGATATTCTATTATTAAATATTGAAAACAAAAAACAGATACGGTATTTATTTAAATGTGATGAAGATTTTACTTTCTTTATCCTGCCCAATTTTGGGTGTTTCCTCCCTATACTTTAACCGCCCTTTTTGGGGCGGTTTTTTTTGGTGCAAATTAAAAAGCAAATTGATGCAATTTCATTTCACAGAAGAATACGGATCGACCTCTAACCCAAAGCAGGCCTACAAAGAATACGCGCGCACTGTCTGGCTCAAGCTTTCAACCTTTTCAGACAAACCGGACAAATGCGGATAAAGCCCCAAAGCGCGGCGGTACGCCGCTAAAGCGCGGTAAGGATCATTGTTTGCCTCAAGCACATTGCCCAAAGCCACCCAAGCCTGATAATGCCGCGGCTCCTGCCGCAAGGTCTCCCGCAGATCCAGCATAGCCCGCACAGGATTGGAACGCTGCATATACAATTGCGCGCGCCGCCGCCACCCTTCTGCAAACGAAGGTTGCAGCAACACCACCTGATCCATCATGGTGATGGCTTTTTCCACTTCGCCTTTTCGCGCAAAAAAAACCGCGCGGTCTGCCAACAGATTGGCCGCACTGCCGGCCTGATGCTGCCAGAAAGCCTCAATGGATTTTGCAACGCCCGCCGCTTTTTCAGCGGATGCGGCGGTTCTAAGCTGCTCATAAAGCTGATCGAGCCGCGCCTCTTCTCCACTTACAAAAGAAGCTTCCCCCCCGGAGGATTCCGTATGTTCCGGTGCGGTAATATCTTGGCTGTCAGCCTGTACACGAATAACCTGCGCGGAAGCAGAAACGTCCACGGAGGCAGGATTTCCAGAAAATGCACCCACAGCGCTGGCCGTGAAACACGCCGCAACAATGCCCACAAAGGGTAAAGCACGCCCCAAAAAGCCAGAACACCTGATTGCCATCAATTGCCTCTTTATTCCAACCAGCATTACTGCCGCATTCGGCATCATACCATTGTTTGCAAGCAATGCCAGCACCCGATAACAGAAGTGATTGAACGCTTTTTTATAACGGTTGGTCGAATGAACAGGAATGAGCATCCCTTCCTTGAAAACGAAAAGGCGTGGATTCACGCACAAGAACGACCAGAAAAACAGCAAAAAGGCACACCGCATATCAATGAATGAGACGCGGTGTGCCTTGATAGAGACAAGCAGAAAAGCTGCAATTAGCCTTGACGGGCTTTGTAACGCTTTTGTGTTTTGTTGATGACGTAGACACGTCCTTTGCGGCGCACAAGGCGGTTATCCCGGTGGCGGTCACGCAAAGATTTCAAAGAATTGCGAATCTTCATAATACAGAACCTGTGTTACGGCGAATGAACGCCAGAAAATTATGGAAACCACCCTGAAATGGTGGGCGCGACAGGGATCGAACCTGTGACCCCTACGATGTCAACGTAGTGCTCTCCCGCTGAGCTACGCGCCCGATCATCTGGCAAGCACCATCTGAAACAGTTGAGCAGTGTATAAAGGGAGTCTGTCGCAATGGCAAGAGAGAAAAACACAAAGAAACGGTTTTTCCCAAATGCTGTGAAGATAAAAACCGCTTCATTCCCTTGGCATACACAAAAGGACAGACCGCACATATACGATCTGCCTGTTTTTTAAAAGAGAATCAGCGGTGAAAGCCTTAAGCTGCGGCAAGCATCCGCTGGACTTCATTCACCAGATCCCGCAAGTGAAACGGCTTTGAAAGAATTTTGGCTTCTTTCGGCGTTTGTGAATCAGGATTAAGCGCCACCGCCGCAAAGCCGGTGATGAACATGATCTTGATGTCTGGATCCAGCTCACTGGCACGCCGCGCCAGTTCAATGCCATCCATTTCAGGCATCACGATATCGGTAAGCAGCAGCTCGAACGGCTCTTCCCGCAAACGCTGGTAGGCCGAAAGACCGTTGTCGAAAGACACAACGGAATAGCCGGCATTTTCAAGGGCGCGCGCCAGAAAGCGGCGCATATCGTTGTCGTCTTCAGCAAGAATAATTTTTGTCATGACAGTTCATTTAACTCTGCAACAAGGGAACACGCAAAAACGTTTCATTCTCTCCATAAAAACCATGCAACGTAAACAGGCGGTTTCCAAGAGATGTTTTTTCTGGACAAAATACACTTTTTTTTGCCACCATAGAGAAAATGGCACTCTCAACGGCGTTTGTAACCCATCCAAAGGATACACAAGACAAGAATGACAGTCCCCTTTGATGATGCGTTCAACCCCGCATTCGAGATTTTATATCCTGACATGATTCGGGCGCCCGTGGCGTTTAATTCTCCCCACTCCGGTGCAATCTATCCGCCACACTTCCTCAAAAGCAGCTGTCTTGACCCGCTCACCCTGCGGCGCTCCGAAGATGCCTTCGTGGATGAACTGTTCCGGGATGCGCCCCTTTATGGCGCAACGCTCATGCGCGCCCACTTTCCCCGCGCCTATATTGACGTCAACCGCGAACCCTACGAACTCGACCCGCTCATGTTTGAAGGCCGCCTGCCACCACACGCCAACACCCGCTCAATGCGGGTGGCCGGTGGACTTGGCACCATTGCGCGCATTGTGGCCGATTCCAAAAATATCTATGCGCAAAAAATCCCTGTCGCTGATGCCATCAAGCGGATAGAAAATCTTTATAAGCCATATCATCATGCTTTGGGAACACTGCTGAACGGTCTGCGCGCCCATTACGGCATGGCCATATTGATTGATTGCCACTCCATGCCATCGGGCAATCTTTCCCGCTCAAACAGCACCAAAACCGACATTATCCTAGGGGATCGCTACGGCAGCAGTTGCGACCCCGCACTCACCGACCACACCGAAAACATCCTGCAAAAACGCGGCTACCGCGTCACCCGCAACCGCCCCTATGCGGGAGGCTTTATCACCGAACATTACGGCAAACCCGCCAACAGCATTCACGCCCTGCAAATCGAAATCAACCGCGCTCTTTATATGGACGAAAAGCGCCATGAATTGCACGACGGATTTGGCCGATTGCAGCACGACCTTTCACACCTGGTGCAGGAACTGATGGGCTACGCCCAAGCCGAAGCCAGCGCCCCACCGCTTGCCGCAGAATAGTCAGGCAGCCTGTCTGGATTGCACAAAGGATGCAATGGCAGCAATGGAATCCAGATTCTGCGGCACAATATCCGCATCCTGTACCTTGATGCCAAATTCCTGCTCCAGAAAACCAACCATTTCCAACACGCCTGTGGAATCAATCACACCCGCTTCAATCAGCGATTTTTCAGCCGGAAACGCGGCCATATTGTCGGCAAAAATAAAATTTTCTTCAATAAAAAGCCGGATACGCTGTTCTGCTGTTTCGGTCATCGTTTTTCTCATCTCATGTATTGCGCATAAACTGTTTATGCCAGAGTTGCGTTGATAAAATCCCTACCAAGGCGGTGTTATCCTTAAAGCCCAGCGGTCGGCCTTTCGCACATTTAGCCATCAGCTTGCCCACCGCGCCCTCATTGAAGAAACCGGTTTCCTCCAGCGCGCAAGGCGCAACCCGCTCCGCAACCCACGGCGGCGCACCCTCCCCCACAAAGGAAGGAGCGTCCGGCGCACGGTAAGGCTGTTTGACCCGCTGCGCAATAGTGTGCGGCAACATGGGCGCAAATGCCTCACGCAAAACATGTTTTTCCCGCAAGCCACGCATCTTGAGTGCCACAGGAATCCGCGCCGCCATTTCCACCACACGATGATCCAGAAACGGAAAACGCCCTTCCACGCCATGCGCCATCGCCATGCGATCCCCTTGCGAGGACAGAATATAGCCCGGCAACAGATAAGCCGTTTCCAGATATTGCGCCTGATTGAGCGTATGCCAGTGCATGAATTCGGACGGCAAACCACTGCGCAAAGCATCCAGCGCATCATAACCGCCAAGCTGCTCACGAAACGCTGCACTGTAAAACACCTTCGCCGCAGCCGTTGTCCGGAAGCGGGGCAGATGCGAAAACAACGGATCATGCACCTCATCCAGCCTTGAGCCGAAAAACGCTTCCAGATAAGCAGGATTCTGGGCGCTAAGCCGTGGCAGATACGGATACAGCTTGCGCAACAACTGCGGCCGGATCTGCGATTGCGGTTGCCGCGCCATGAAACGGCGCACGCTCATCTCTTTGAAAATATCATAACCCGCAAAGACTTCATCCGCACCTTCGCCGGTCAAGACAACCTTATAACCCTGCGCATGGACAAACTGTGACAATTTGAACAACGGCGCCGGAGCCGTACGCACAATGGGGCGCTCGGTAACATCAATCACCGCCGGAAACAGCTCTCCGATCTGATGCGGCGTAATCGGCACCGAACGATGATGCGTCCCCAGAGCCTTCACCATCTGGTTCTGAAAATCGGTCTCGTCAAATTCTGCCGTATCGAATGTCACTGAAAAGGTATGCAGATTATGGGGCTGGATGGATTTGACCAACGCCGTAATAATGGAAGAATCCAGTCCGCCAGAAAGATAAGCCCCCACCGGCACATCCGAGCGCAACCGAAGGCGCGTTGCATCTTCCAGCACACCACGCACATCGCCAACAATGGCTTGCTCGGAACGATTGTCATAAGCATCCTGCGCACGCGGAAAATCCAGCGTCCAATAGGCGCGAGTGGAGATTTTGCCCCCCTTGAAGGTCAGCACATGCGCAGGCGGCAATTCAGAAATACCTTCAAACCCGGTGCGCGGTGCCAGTGGAAACCAGAAGGTGAAAATCTGGTCAATGGCAAAAGGATCAGGCTTGGCCTCTACACCCGGAAAGGCCAGAAGCGCCTTGATTTCAGACCCAAACACCAGACAACCGTGTGCTTGGGTATAGAAAAACGGCCGCACCCCCATACGGTCGCGCGCCGCAAATACATGGCCGGTTTCATTATCAAAAAGAGCAAACGCAAAATCACCGTTGAACCGGCAAACACACGCCTCCCCCCATTCCCGAAAAGCGGCCAGAATAACTTCCGTATCCGAAGCTGTACGAAAACGCTGGCCTTTTTTCTCCAGCTCCGCCTTCAATTCCAGATAGTTGAATATCTCGCCGTTAAATGTGATGGCATAGCGGCCATCTTCTGTGTGCATCGGCTGCTGCCCGCTGGACAAATCAATAATTGACAGCCGCCGGTGCGCAAAACCAACGCCCTGCCCTACCCACACACCACCCGCATCGGGGCCACGGTGTTCAATGGGGCTATTCATAGCCGCCAACACCTGTTCAGGAGAAAACCGAGAGGGCAGTTGCCCTGTAAATCCAGCGATACCGCACATAATTTTACAACTTTAAGAAAGACATGAACAAAGAAACGCTACGCATCATTATAGCCAATCAGCCCAACCCATGTTTCACCGGCCAGACCCGTTGTCAGCACGCTTCCACGCTGAAAAGCATCAATGATTGCGGCATCTTGTGTGTAAAGCGTCAACACAGAGCGTTGCACAAACACCGCTTTGTGCTGCGCCAGAACCGTTTGCAATTCCGGCACCGAACGCCCCCGCACCGCAACGGCTCCTGCCCGATAGGCCGCAGCCACCAACAACGCAACCACCCTCTGCCGATGGGAAGGATGCGCCAGGATTTGCAGCACTTGTGCGGTTTTTCCTTTTTCCCCATGAAAAAGATACAGGCCAATGCAGTGATCCTTGCGATCAAACACACCGCGGCACACACAGCCCCCGTATTTTGCCTTCACCTGCGCGGCTTCTATCCGCTTTTGCCAGCGCAGAGCATCAAAATCGGGAGCAACCGCCGAATGCTGCGCAAGGTGAAGCATGACACCACCCGCCTCCTGCGGGGATAAATCCCGTTCATAGATTGTGTTATGCAGCGCAGGATCAGGACGGAAAAACCGCGCCGCAACACCATCCAGCCCTTGCGCGAAAGGACGCAAGAAACGCAACGCACCCACTTTTAGGCTGGCCAGCGCATTCAAAAAACCGAACGGGCGCAAAATACGAAAATAATCAAGACTATAGCCAGGGATGACAAGACCGCCGCTTTTTTCCCACATCTTTTGTGAAACAGGGTTGGCCGTTTCACTCACCACAACATCCCTGCCCGCCTCTTGCAAGGAACGCAACAACCGCGCCCCTGCCAGCGGATCTTTCACCGGATCACGCACCATCAGCGAACCCACCACCAACGCCGACACCCGCCGCTCGCCGCAGACAAAATCCTGCGGCAACGCACCCACAAATCCAGTGAGTTTGCCGCATGAATCAATATAAACCCGCGAAAATGAAGAACCATCCGCATTCACAAAGCTGCTTTTGAAAACAGCAATCAACGCAGCCGAAGGCACCGCATCAACGCTGCGGAATACATGCAAAAACAGCCTTGCCGCGTCAGGTGCATCCGCAAGAGTAAAAGGGCGCACAACCGCCATGCCTGCAGAGGGAAGCGAATGGGTCATTGAAAATGCCATTTCCTTCACAAGAGTGAGGACTAAGCCTAGCCCCCTGTTCATTTTTGTTTTTTATCTTTATCTCTTTACAACCATTTGTGCAGTATGCAAATTCTATAATCAAAATTTCTGCAATCTGCTGCCCGACCATGATCTGCAAGAGCTATTCCGGTGTAGAGGTATGCCAACGGCTCTCCAAAGTGAGAAAACAATGACTGAAATCCGATCCTTGACAGCGGAAGACATTCCCGCTGTTGCGAAAATTTTTCAAAAAGTCTTCCGCAACCCGAAGGATCCCCCCCCTGCCGGTCTCATCCAGTGCATGAACGAACTGTTCTTTGAACACCCTTGGCGTGACCCTGAAATTAGTTCCAAAGTCTATATCACCCCCGAAGGCGTGATCGGTGGCTATATCGGCGTGATTCCCCTGCGCATGAACATCAACGGACGGGTATTGCGCGCCGCCGCCCCCACCACCATTGCCGTGGCAGAACCCGCACGCAACCCCTTTGCCGGTGCGCAACTCCTGCGTACCTTTCTAAACGGCGCACAGGATATTTCCGTCTCAGAACCCATCAACCCCATTGCCATTGGCATGTGGGAAAAATTCGGCGCACGCGCCGCCACATCCGAAAGCATGGAATGGACAGCCATCCACCGCCCTGCCAGCTTTGCACTTACCCTTGCCACACAGAAAATCGGTCTGCTGCGCTACGCGCAACCCATTGGCAAACCGCTGGATAAACTGGTGGAACGGGATTTCTCCAAAGACCGCCACCGCCAGACCATCAAAGCCGATACGACCACCAACCGCGATGTGCCGCAGGATGAATTCATTCCGGTGTTTCTGGAACTTGCAAACGCCTATGATTTGCGCCCGGATTGGGATGAACATTCCCTCAAATGGCAACTGGATCATGCCAATGGCAATGTCAAACGTGGCCCCCTGCACCGCCGCGTTGTCTTTAATGCGCTGGGCAAACCCCTTGGCGCCTACGTTTATCATGGTCTGCCGGGCGGTATAGCCTGGGTAGTGCAAATGCTGGCTCACACAGAATCAGCGCCAGCAGTGGTGGATTCCATGCTGCTGGAAACCCGCGAAGCAGGCTATGTAGCCGCAAAAGGCCGCACACAATTGCGCTTCCTTGACCCGTTGCTCAAACGCCGCGCACTTTTGTTCCGCCGCCATTCGGCAATTGTTCATACACGCGATGAAAGCCTTGTAACAGCCGTCCATGAAGGACGCGCAATTACCAGCGGCTTTGCAGGGGAAACATGGACGCGCCTTGTCAGCGACCGCTATTCCCCGTAAAAGCTGTTCCAGCATACCCAATAACTCTTATCGTTTCTCTGTGATGCCACCTTCTGAAAGGGATTGTATGTCAGCCGTTGATTTTAAACTGTTTGTCGAACGCCTGAGCAAAGCCGCAGGAGAAGCCATTCTGCCGTTTTTCCGCACCGCAATCACCATCGAAAACAAAGGCAGTGGCGGCGGGTTCGATCCCGTGACTGCCGCAGACCGCGCCGGTGAAGCCGCTATCCGCCAGATTATTAAAGGACACTTTCCCAATCACGGTGTGATTGGAGAGGAATTTGGTACAGAAAATGGCGATGCAGAATATGTCTGGGTGATTGACCCCATTGATGGCACCCGCTCTTTCATTTCCGGTCTGCCAGCATGGGGAACACTGATTGCACTCACCCGCCATGGAAGCCCCGTTTATGGCATCATGAACCAACCGTTTATCGGCGAACATTTCTGGGGCGATGGTGTCAGTGCGCACAGTGTCAACCGCTTCAGTGAACGCACACTGCGCACCCGCCCTTGCGCGGCTTTAAGCGAAGCCTTCCTCTGCACCACATCACCACGCCTGTTTGCACCACAGGAATTATCCGCCTTTGAAGCCATTGAAAAAGCGGTGAAAGTCACACGCTTTGGCGGTGATTGCTACAATTATTGCATGGTGGCCGCAGGGCAAGTGGATCTGGTAATTGAAGCCGGTCTTGCACCCTATGACATTATTGCGCTGATACCGATTATCGAAGGTGCGGGCGGGATTGTCACCGCATGGGATGGCAGCAAGCCAACAACAGGCGGCCGGATTATTGCGGCAGGCGACAAACGCATTCACGAACAGGCCATCGAAATGCTGGCGAAATATAACGCGACTTAGAGATGAGCCTTTACACTTCTGGAAAGCTTTCATTTCCCGGAATGAAAGCATCAAAGGCCGCCCAGAACGCCGCGCGCACCGCATCGGTTTCCTGCAAAACTTCATGCTGTGCGCCATCCAGCGAAACCATACCGGCCGTTTTTAACCGCCGCACAAGTCGGGTGATGGCGGCAATGCTCACCACCTTATCACCCCCGGCAATCACAAACAGCACCGGAGTACGGATTTTGGCAACAAAATCCGGCAACACAAAATGCGCCGTAGCGCGATAGGCCGCATTCAGCCAACCAAATGTTGGCCCGCCCACCGTCAACTGCCCATCATCGCGCAAAATCTGTGCATTGCGCTCGAACCGGCGTTTATCGCGCGTTACAACATTCCCTTCAAACCGGAAGAGATTATCAAGGGATGCCTTGAATGCAATGGGAATGGCAGCCTTGCCAAACCCCAATCCACACAGGATTCGTGCAAGCAAAGCAACAGGCTCACTCCCGACAACGCCCGGCAGTCCGACCATCGGAGCCGACAAGACAACCCGATCAAACCGGTTGGGATAACGGGCAAGCGCGTGCAAAACCGTTGTGCCACCCATAGAATGCGCCAGCCCAAAAAACGGCAATGGGCAATCCGGCAAAACAACATGCTGCATAAAACCATCCAGATCGCAGACATACTGCTCAAAAGAAGCCACATGCCCTTTCAGATGATTGCGCGTCAACCGTTGGGATTTGCCCTGTCCACGCCAATCCAGTGTTGCAACCGCAAATCCGCGCTCTAACAACCCATGAATCGTCTCGAAATATTTTTCAATACACTCTCCGCGCCCCTGAAAAACACACACGGTTCCTTTGGGCTGCGCAATCTGCGGAAGCCAGCGCGCAGCTCTGAGCGCAACGCCGTCAGAGGTTTCCACACGATAAACCTGCCCGTTCGGAGGCACCGGATTTACGGGCGTATTGTTCAAAGTATAAGGCATTTCAACACACCCTCGCCCCAATGGCTTATCACACAAGAAATTAGAACCATCGCCTAAGGAAATCTGCACGCGAAATTCTTCTCGACAAAGACATTCCCGCAATGTAAATCGCCATCCAGCATGATGCCGGAATACCAATGGCATCCCTCCCACCACTCTGAAAGCATCTATCATGGCAGATCAACCTGAAAATAAAACACAAAAAATTGCACGCATTGCTCTTTTTGGCGCTCTTGTTGTGGGTGTAGTGGGATGGCAACAAGGCATTTTCAAAGATCTGCTGCCAGCAAGCGTAAAAACCGCCTCTTCCGAAAAATCTGTGCTTTCTTCCGAAGACGCCGCCCTCACAGAAAAGCTCCAGCCCTTCATCGAGTGCCTGAACCGGGTGGATACCGCCTTGCGGAACCATTACCAAAGCTATTCTGAAACATTTGCACGCAGAGTCTCCTCTCAAGACAACACGCATTATTATGGTTTCACCAGCTTCAAGATTGCCCCTTACGAAACCAACAATGATTTTACCCGCGAATGCGCTGAAAAACTCGAAGCCGCAGTAAAACAAAAACCCGCCGATCCGGCTCTGGATAACGCCGGGCAAACCTACGCTGAAACACTGCGCGGCCTTATTCCTGTGATGAACGATGCCGATAGCTACTACAAACAGGAAAACTACCGCGATGACAACATGCAAAAAGGCAAAGAGCTGAACACCCAGCTTAACCCGAAATTCGAGAAACTGTTCGCCACATCCGACGAAATACACAAAATGGTGGACGCTCACACACTCACCTTGCGCACCAATGAACTTGCTGCCATGGAAAAAGAATATGGCCGCGACTTTGAATGGCACACCGTAAATCTTGCCCACCAGGCACGCCTTGCTCTCGATAGCGTCAATACGCTTGTAGAACAAGAAACACTGTCGGTGGAAACGATTACTCCCATTGAAAAAAACTACGAAACCGCATTTAACGAAGCAAAAGCTTATGCAAATGCAAACCCCGACACCCAAACATCTCTGGGCAACAAGCCACGCTGGTTCAGCATTGACCGCAATTTTGAAAACATGCTGGGCGCTCTGCGCACCCTGCGCCGCGATATGGCCGAGAAAAAAGATATTGAAAGAATTAACCGCAATTTGGAAAATATATCCAGCGAATACAACAGCATGATTAGAAGCTACAACCAAAGCGCACGCTTCTCACGCTAAATTTTGACGTTGCCTTAAAAATGGAAAAGCCTTCCTCAATACCGGGGAAGGCTTTTTTCTTTTGGTGCAACCGCCTTGTAAAGCAAAGGCACTCAGAAAAATCGTGGGTAAAAGGCGGATCGCAGACAAACCGAGGCGAGAAGGCCACGACCTCTGATTTAAAACGGGTTGCTTGCGGCTTATAGGCCGGTTGGGCGAGAACCGCAGCGCAGCGTACTTCAGGTACGTGAGCAGCGGATCGCAGACAGACCGAGGCGAGAAGACAGCCGCTAAATTAAAACGGGTTGCTTGCGGCTTATAGGCCGGTTGGGCGAGAACCGCAGCGCAGCGTACTTCAGGTACGTGAGCAGCGGATCGCAGACAAATCGGGGCTAGAAGGCCAAGAAACCCGTTTTAAATAGGCATACGCATGATTTCTTCGTAGGCGCTGATAGCCCTGTCACGGAAACTCACCAAAGTCTGCAACGCAACTTCGCTTTCGGAAATGGCCGTAACCATATCAACCATGTTGGCTTTGCCTTGCACAGCCATGGCGCTTTGGGTATCGGCTTTTTGACCCGCGCCTTCAACCTGGGAAATAAAATTATTGACCATCTGCCCAAAACCCTTGGGTTCCTGAGCCGTTGTGGCCGCAAGCTTATCAACACCGGCACCCAGCGTTGCACTGCCTGAGGAGGTAAGCTGTGCAATATTTTTATAGGCTCCAGCCGCGGAAGTAATTGAATCGAGCATGTTACCCTCTTTAAAGAATAGAATGAACAAGGCAACGCAAACAAAAATACTCTACTTATGCCAGACCGTAAAAATAATATTGAACAGAACTGACTGTATATGAATGCACTTCTTTCTTCTTTCAAGAAGGAATACATCCATTGGACACAACAACCAAAAACAAACCTAACAATATGTTACGCTCTTAAAATACCAATCGTCTGGGACATCATCCGGCGGGTTGCTGTGATAACCCCCAGATTAGCCTCGTAACTGCGCTGGGCTTCTTTCATATCCATCTGCTCCACCAGACTATCCACATTCGGCAACCGGACATTGCCCATGGCATCGGCTGCGGGATGGCTGGGATCATACTTGACCTTAAAAGGAGCGCGATCATATTGAATACGCCCCAAAGCAACTTTGCGCACATCCAGCTCACGATCCAGCTCGGATTTAAAACTCGGAATCTTACGGCGATAAGGATCACGCCCCGGCGCGGAAGCCGTTGAATCCACATTGGCAAGATTTTCAGCAATAACGCGCATCCGACCCGATTGCGCTTTAAGACCCGCCGCAGACAAGGCCAATGATGTTGCAAAATCCATCGCGTATCTCTTTCATTGAATACTTCATTTCAGGTTACGCAGTACACAGCAAGAAACAGGCCAACCAACACTTCACGCCGGAATGTGAGACGCATTTTTGAAACACAAACCCAATGAGACCCTGATAGAGGGGTGACCACTTCAAAAATAAATTCCAACGACCTCTTAGACGGCTCTCTATGAATGGTGTATGGAGAGGTAGAAAGTACTTATTTTTTGAGCATCGGAACGCAGCGCACTGAACGTACGTGAGTACCGAAGCGCAGACAGACCTGTACCAGTCACCCACCGCAGTCGCATTCTAGCCTCCACGACCAAGGGCTGTACGCACAAAGCCCAATCCTTTACGATAAAGCTCGGTAACAGCCTGATAATCCATAGCGTTCTGGCTCACACGCATGACTTCTTCTTCCAGCACCACCGCATTGCCTTCCGGTGTGGTTTCATAAGTTGTATAAGGCTTTGCATGATGACTGGCACCACTCTGACGCGGATCAATATGACCCGAAGCAGTCGCCGCCAACACCACAGGCTTGATGTAACCCGCGCCACCTTTGGGCAATTCAAACTGAGGCGCCGCTATATCCCGCGCCCGGAAACCCGGCGTTTCAGCATTCGACACATTGTCACTCAGCACTTTTTGCCGGGCTTCATGCCACTGCATTTTCTGCTTCATCATGTTCACAAGCGTGATGTCACCGAACAGCATGGGAGTTCCTTTTGCGCTTCATCTGGTTTAACTTGCCGTTAATAGGGTTAACCGCCGGTTAACAGCGTCTCATCCTTATTGCTAACAAGCCTGTGCATTTCCCTGTTGCCTAGCGGTGCTAAATCTGTTCTTTTTAAGGAAAACATTTAGTATTTATTAGCTATCCTTAAGGCAAAAGATAAAAAACGTTTTTTCGTCTTGCATGAATCGCGCCAGTTCAGCCGCACTCATCCAATGACCAACATTTAAGGGGATAGCCATGGGTTTTCTCGATCAGCTCTTCGGTACTGAACTGCCGCTGGCCATACGTTTTCTCCTTGCTTTTGCTGTGGTTCTTGGCCTTATCGGCCTGAGCGCATGGGGCATCAAACGCTTCTCAGGCTACCGGCGCCTTGAAGGCGCAGCCAACCGCAACCGCCAGCCAAGGCTCGGAATTCTCGATGTGTTTTCCATTGATGGACGGCGCAAACTGATTCTGATTCGCCGCGACAATGTGGAACACCTCCTCATGATTGGTGGCCCCAACGATGTGGTTGTGGAAAACGAAATCGTGCGCATTCCCGGACAACGTGACCAGCGCCCCGCTCAAATGAGCCTGCCACTGGCACCTGCACCGGAACAAAACCCGCCGCAACACCCTGCCACACAACGCAATCCTGCGCAGAACGCGCAACCCGCACCCTACACACCGCCGCAACGCCCCGCCGCTCCACCCCCTGTTGCACCACCGCTTACGGCAGGTTTTGGCGGCAGCGGACGGCCTGATTTGCGGCCGCGCCCCCCCATTACCCCTCCTGCGGCAAATCCTGCTCTTCCAGCGGCAAATAATGCCGCACGCGACGCTGCACAGCCCACCGCACCACAACGGCCAATGCCGCCGCTGGCATCCAGCACACCGCTGGGACGCTCGCTGGCAACGCCGCTCCCCGTAACGCCACCGGCAGCTGATTCGGCCGAACAGGCTCCGCCACCCGCTGCCGCTCCCGCCGCAGCCACACCGCCCGCCACTCCTCCTGCAACAGCACCGGCAAAAACACGCACCGACATTGATCCGCTGTTTGCAGACATCGAGAAAAAGCTGGAAGAAGCCCTAAAAAGCCGTCCACAAACCGCACGTCCTGCTGCGCCACCACCCGCAGCACAGACACCGGCTCCTGCACACGCTGCGCCTGTGACACCGCCAGCTGCATCCGCACCGACACCGGCTGCACCACCCTCCTTTATGGGCAACAATCCAAAACCCGCAGCGGAGCCAGCGCCCACCCGCCCCGTTGAAAACTCGGTTTCATCCTTCGCCACCAAAGCAATTGCCAGTGTCGCGCAACGCTCTGCGGCACCCCCGCCACCTGAGGCAAAGGAACCACCCGCAGCCGCAGAACCCGCGCCCGATGCAAAAGAACCCGCATCACGGGAGGATACACCCCCCTCCATAAACACGCAGACAGCCGAAGCCCCGCCGATGCCGTCTGCACCGCCCGCACCCGTAACACAGGCACCGACACCGCCACCACCGGCCAGCGCACCGCCAAAAGCACCTGCGCCTTCAGCACTGGATGCTCTGGAAGAAGAAATGGCAAATCTTCTGGGCCGCGGGGACAAATAAATGCAGCCAACGCAATTTTCCTGCGCGCGCCTCTGGTTCCGGCAAATGTACACTACTGTATTGCGTAGAAAATTGTCTCACAACACTCCCTCAGAGCATGAAGCCACGTCGTCCGGCAAACGCCATGCTCTGAAATGCTTTGCCGGTCTTGCGGTTTTTCTGCTCGCTACGCTGCTGATTCCGGTTGCTTATGCGCAATCGGTAACCGTTGATCTTGGCCCCAATGGAGGGATTACCGAACGGGCTTTCCAACTGGTGGCCATGCTCACCGTGTTAAGCTTGGCGCCTTCCATCCTTGTCATGGTGACATCGTTCACCCGTATTGTGATTGTGCTGTCTTTGCTGCGCTCCGCACTGGGGACACAATCCGCACCGCCGAATATTGTCATGATTGCTCTGGCGCTGTTTCTGACCGGCTTCATCATGCAGCCCGCCTTCGAGCAAGCCTATGACACAGGCATCCGTCCGATGATTGAAGGCCAGATGGAACCGCGCGAGGCCGGGGTACAAATTGCACAGCCATTCCGTGAGTTTATGCTCAAACAAGTGCGCGAAAAAGATTTGCGTCTGTTTCTTGATCTGGCCAATGCCCCCCAACCGGAAACACCACAAGAAGTCAGTCTGCGCATTCTGGTGCCAGCGTTTATGATTTCCGAGCTGCGCCGCGCCTTTGAAATCGGCTTTTTGCTGTTTATTCCTTTTCTCATCATTGACCTTGTGGTGGCCTCTATCCTGATGTCCATGGGGATGATGATGCTGCCGCCAGTGCTGGTTTCCCTGCCTTTCAAGCTTATCTTCTTTGTGTTGGTGGATGGCTGGAACCTTTTGGCAGGCTCGCTTGTTCAGAGTTTTGGAACAGGCTGACGCGTCACGTCTTAAAAAGAATGTGCGCGAAAAGCTGTTTCAAAACAATCATCTTGCTTTCAACACAATTACACGCCTAACCTGCAAGCATTCAGTACTCCCAGAATGGATAATCTTCATGAGTTCTTTTCGCAAAATCCGTAAAGCCGTTTTCCCTGTAGCAGGTCTAGGCACACGCTTTTTGCCCGCCACCAAAGCCATGCCCAAAGAAATGCTGACCGTGGTGGATCGCCCTGTTATCCAACATGTGGTGGACGAAGCCCGCGCCGCCGGTATTGAGCATTTTATCTTTGTGACAGGCCGCAACAAAAGCGTTATTGAGGATCACTTCGATAAACAATACGAACTGGAAGCAACCCTTAAACGCCGCAACAAGCTCAAAGAATTGCATGTGCTGGAAACAGATTTACCCGGTGCAGGACAAACCAGCTTCACCCGCCAGCAAGAACCGTTGGGGCTGGGTCACGCCGTATGGTGCGCGCGCGAACTGGTTGGAAATGAACCTTTCGCCCTGCTGCTGCCCGATATGCTGCATCAGGCTCCCAAAAGCTGCCTTGAAGAAATGATTGATGTGTATAACGGTCAGGGCGGCAACGTTCTGGCAGTGCATGAAGTACCACAATCCCAAACCAATCAATACGGTATTGCAGGCGTGGGTGAAAGCCGCGGCAAAGGTTTCCGCATCACCTCCATGGTGGAAAAACCAAAACCAGAAGAAGCGCCCTCCAACTACATGATCTCTGGCCGTTACATCCTGCAACCGGAAATTTTTGATCTGCTCTCCCATCAGGCTGCCGGTGCAGGTGGCGAAATCCAGCTCACCGATGCCATGCTTTCCCTGATGGAAAAACAGGACTTCTTCGGCTTCCGCTTTGGTGGCCGCATCTTTGACTGCGGTTCTAAAATCGGCTTCCTTGCGGCGAACGTCGCCTATGCACTCGACCGGCCAGACCTGAGTGAGGATTTCCGCGCAGAACTGGCAAGCCTTCTGTCACAAGATAAACAACAGGCTGCTGAGTAAGTTGAACAACAATATCTGTTAAAAAAAGCGGGGCGCAAACCCCGCTTTTGTGCATTCAGGCGTAACGTTTTTTAAGCCAGATGTAACTTACATCCATCAGCAGCATTACCAGCAAAGACAATCCCACCAGCGGAAAAATAATTCCACCCACAATCAACAACGCCAGTAATCCACGAAACACCCGGCGATTTGCTGGCAGGGGTGGTACACCCATGGAACCTGACGGGCGACGTTTCCACCACATAATGCCAGCCGAAACTGCCAGAAGAACCATGCCGATACATGCCGCCAGCAACACCAACTGGTTCGCCACTCCAAACTGTTGACCAAGATGGATATTGATGCCGTATTCCAGCCAACGCCCCAGCGGACCATACTGAGCATAACTGACATCCACCAGTGGTTTGCCGGAATATTGATCCAGATGCACCACGCGCTGCTGGTCAATCGCATCGGGATAAACCGAGCCACTGTAAACGCCCGTGGTGCTGGACGGCACATTCACTGCAAAACCACGGTGCAAGCCAAGCTCCATGAAAATAGCCACCGCCTTATCAATTCCTATGGGTGCAGCAGCTTCTGTAGAAGCGAGAGACTTTGGAATCTGCGCCTGTTCCAGCGTCCATGCGGTTTTGGCTTCATCATTCAGCCGCACATCGGACATGGGGATCTGTACCCGCACACCAGCAGGATAACCATAGTTATGACCGTTCGCCCATTGATTGACCTGTTTGCCCCATACACCTGACCACGGCATACCTGTGAAGGCCAGAAATACAATAAAAAAGCCCACAATGATGCCCAGAACAGCGTGGGTATCACGCCAGAAAACCCGTTTTGAGGGTGCGCCACGCACAGTGATGACACCACCTCTTTGTTTGCGCGGCCACCAGAGATAAACACCCGTCAACACCAGTAGAATTGACCAGCCACCCGCAATTTCAATCATTGCGCGGGCATAGGTTCCAAAGGTTTTGAGACTGTGGAGATAACGGATTGTCCACATAATTGTACCACGATCAGGCAGCGAGCCCAGCACCTGACCCGTATAAGGATTTACATAGACTGCAATCCGCACATTCTCCGGCGTAACAACCGTTATTTCCGCAGAAGAGAGAGGTGTGGCAGGATCGGTGAATTTTACAGCTCTTCCACCAACCGCATCCAGCGCCATGGAAACCATGGAAGATGGTGGCAGAACGGTAGCCTCTAAAGGCATTTCCACACGCTTGAGATCAGCATGAATAAGCGCGTCCACTTCATCCCGAAAAAGATAAAGCGCACCTGTGACAGCAAGCGTAATGATAAAAGGCAAAACCAGCAAACCCGCGTAAAAATGCCACCGCCAGACAGCGCGATAAAAATCGGTTGCAGGACGCGCGGTATTGCTGGCGCGCTCCTGCCCGAAAGAAAAGTCAGACATGATAAATTCCTGAAAAAAATTTAATGGAAAAAACAGACTCATCAGGAAAAGAAAGGCGGCGCTCGCGGCTCACCAATGAACAGGCGCAACGCTGAGGACTGAAATTCACGCGCATCCGGAGCATAGGCCAAGATCAGATTATTAAAGGGAAATACCCACCCTTCAGAGCCTCCAATCACAGCCGCTGAAAGCGAGGCTGAAAACCGGCATAATGCGGTGCATAAACAATCAACCTGTTTGGCAGTGGCATCACCATCATCACCCGGAAGAGGCGCTGCCACAGTACCCACAGATGAGCACAGCACAGGATAAGGATATCCACCGGAAGCAACCATCGCTCCATGCGAAAGGCCACCCATGACACCCTGCAAAAAAAACAGATAAGCAATAAACACCGCGAACGCAGTGACAATTGCTTTATCTTTTAAAAAACGTGCAGAATGAATCATGCCCTCACATGCCATAGTCAGGCGGCAAAGTCGAGGGTGCGGTGGTAAGTGCTGGCTTTGAAAGCACCGGAACGGAATGTACATGAAGTACATGAGTACCGGAGCGCAAAAAAGTCAGTGCTTAATACCCCCTCTCAAGACCATCTCTATGAACGGGTTAGGGTGCGGTGGTAAGTGCTGGCTTTGAGAGCACCGGAACGGAATGTACACGAAGTACATGAGTACCGGAGCGCAAAAAAGTCAGTGCTTAACACCCACCCTAACCCGTTCATTAACGGCGAAGGCGAACGCCAAGCTGGACAAGAGTAGCATCATAATCTTCACCCGCCACAGAACTGTGAAGACGTTCGTGCGCGACATTGGCTCGCAAGGCGAGAGAGCGGTTCATCAACCATTCTATACCGCTGTCAAAGCGCATGGTGTTATCGGTACGGTCAACACCTTCAAAATTGGCACGCTCGAAAGAAGCACCGCCGGTCAAGATAAGATTGCGCCGCAAGCGATGCTCAACCTGCACGCCGCCCGTGTGTGAGACGGAACCGGAAGAATTGGCAATGGTGGTTTCTTCAAAAGCAGTAGCCGCATTGAAGGTGACGGTTGTCAGCGCCGTTGGGCGCCATACCACCGAACCATTGGCCAATACGCCTGAAAGATTGGGCAAGCGAGGATCATCATAACGCTGGGTCTGGAAGCCAACCGAACCGTTTAGCTCAACCAGATCGGTAAGATTATAGCGCGCCCCAACCGCCGCACTGGCACCCGCAGAGTCACGGCCAAAGCCGTTACGGTCAAGAAAAACATCATGCTCGCGCTTGTAAAGGCCAACCTGCACAAAAGGCGTGAATTTATCGGAAACATCGTATTCCGTTTGCAAACGCAACCCGTATTCATTCAGGTTACGGTCGGAGTTATCAACCTTCACACCGCCACCCAGATTGGCATCGTCATAGGTGCGCTTGTCCCACAGACCTTCCAGCGTTACGCCAAAACGGTTTGGCTTCCATGTGCCGCCCACTGTTGCGCCAACATTGGCAATCTGGGGACGATCAACCACGCCAGCAGGCAGATTCGGATCGCCTTGCCGTTCAGAAGTCAGACCACCGCGCAGCCCCACAAACGCATTGGTAGTGGCAGTAATATCAACCCGCCCACGCACATCACCGTTCAGGTTAAGCTGGTTATCATCGGTATTGCCTTTGTAATAGGTGTAGTCACCCCGCACAGTGGCATTGACCGCATGGCGGCTCCATTCGGATTCAAGCGCAACATCACCATTCACGCGGCCCAAACTGGCACCACCCCCACCGGCATTGCCCGCAGAATTGGTATTATACCCCGCGCCCACATCCAGAGTAGGACGAATGACAAACGAACCCGCCCTCACACCCATAGGCGCATAAGCATCTTCATCCGGAGGACGGCGCAACAGGCGTTGGGGTGGTTCTACACCAAGCGGGCGGTTGTTAATCGCACCTACAATAGCGGGATCATTGTCTGGCAAAGGCCCGATAACATTTGCCTCCTCAGGCAAAGGGCCATTAGCATTCACGTTGGGTGCAGTCTCAGCGTTATAATCACCGGCATCCGCAATGGCCGGCGCACCGGGATCAAGCGGTTCCAGCATATCAGGCGCTTCCACCCGCGGACGCGCCGCCCGATTAACGCCTCCATCGTTGGCGCCTACCGCTTGCGGCTCATCCAGATTGCCGCGCAATAGTCCTGCAATCGGATCTTCAGGCTGTGCCTCTTGCGCCGTGAGAGGCGTCACCGCCCCTGCGCACATGACAGAACTCAGCATGATAATCTTGAATGACAACCGCATTCTATTGCTTTTCCAGTGTAAAAAAGCATTTTTCGCAACCCACTGTCGAGGGTATCCAGAAAAATGCAAAAAATGTTTTCATCGTTAAAAAACATACAACAGAAAGGGTTAACATCTCCTTGCAGAAATCCATCAATTCCTGCCCCATAACGCAAGACAAGGTGTTGGCTCACAGGCTCAGGCATGATAAACAATGCTGGAAAAAGCTTGGAATTGCTCCCTTCAGAAAATAAGGACTGTGCGTGATGGCTCCAACATCCCAGACTGCTGCGTCAGGTAAACATACCCCCATACTGGAAGCAGGTCTCCGCACGGTTCAACTGGAAGCACAAGGACTGCACGCGCTTAGCACCGCACTGGCCGGAAAACTAGCCACCCCGTTCCAGAACGCCACGGACATTTTAAAAAATATCAAAGGCCGCATCATCATTTCCGGTATGGGAAAAAGCGGACATATCGGCCGGAAAATTGCCGCAACACTCGCCTCCACCGGAACACCCGCATTTTTTGTGCATCCTGCCGAAGCCAGCCACGGCGATCTCGGGATGATTACCGCCGATGACGCCATTCTCGCGCTATCTTGGTCGGGCGAAACCCAGGAGCTGCGCGATCTTATCCACCACGCACGCCGCTTTGCCATCCCCTTGATTGCCATCACATCCAAAGCCAACAGCGCGCTGGGCAAAGCTGCAAATGTCATTTTGGAATTGCCCAAAAGCCCCGAAGCCTGCCCCAATGGCCTTGCGCCCACCACCTCCACCACCATGCAACTGGTGATGGGGGATGCTCTGGCTGTTGCGCTGCTGGAAAGCCACGGCTTTAGCGCATCGGACTTTAAAGTGTTTCATCCGGGCGGAAAACTGGGCGCTGCACTGCAATTGGTAAAAGATGTCATGCACAGCGGTGAAAATATTCCACTGGTTGCGCGTACAGCGTTGGTTTCACACGCCATCATTGAAATGAGCCACCGCGGTATTGGCTGCGTGGGGGTGAAAAACGATGAGGGGCTTCTGGCAGGAATCATCACGGACGGCGATCTGCGCCGCCACATGAACAATAACCTGCTCAGCATGACCGCAGAAGAAATCATGACCGTAAATCCCCGCACCGTCACAAAAGAGATGATTGCTTCCGAAGCACTCAACATTATGAATGCGTCAAAAATCACCGCGCTGTTTGTGGTGGACAATGGCAAGCCCGTAGGCGTTCTGCATGTGCATGATATGCTGCGCATTGGTGTGGCGTAAACCGCAATACAGTGCGCAAAAGCACTGCACACAAACAGTATTATTTCTTGGCACTCAAAACGAAGCCAATGATTTCCGCAACCGCGCGGTAATGCTCTTCAGGGATAAATTCATCCAGCTCAACCTGCTTGTGCAGAGCCCGCGCAAGCGGCGGGTTTTCAATAATCGGCACCTTGTTCTCTTCCGCCACAGCACGAATACGCAAAGCCATGGCATCTGTACCTTTGGCAACACACTGCGGCGCATTCATTCCCGCCTCATATTTCAAAGCTACCGCATAATGGGTAGGGTTTGTGACCACAACCGTAGCACCAGGAACCTGGCTCATCATGCGCTTGCGCGAGCGTTCCATCCGCAATTGCCGGATACGCGCTTTAATGGTGGGATCACCCTCCATCTGCTTGTATTCTTCTTTCAGTTCCTGCACCGACATACGCTGCTTTTTAAACCACGCTTGCCGCTGATACGCAAAATCCGCTGCCGCCAGCACACCAAGCACCAGCACCACCGTCAAAATCATCTGGATAATAAGACCCAGCAGATATTCCCCCAGCTCAACCGGATTAAGCTGGGTAAGCAACCCCAGCCGGTTGCGCTCCGGCCATACCGTCATGCCAATGGCAATACCCACAATGAACATTTTGGCAATGCCTTTGAGAAAATTCATCAGGCTCTGCTTGGAAAAAATCCGCTTGAAACCTTGCATCGGCGAAATTTTAGACAATTTCGGCGTGATGGGATGGGTTGTCCAGAGCAAACCATGCTGAATAACATGACCCGCAATGGCCGCAATCACCAACAGCAAAAATGGGAGCCCAACAGCCCCCAACATAAGAATAAGCACACTGCCGAACATATCAACCAGCGCAAAACTATCCACCGCCAGACGATGGGGCTGTGCCAGAAATGTCTTTAGGAAATTACTGAGATGCTCCGCTCCGCTGGCACCAAACATAACCAGCGCCAACAGCCCGCCCGCCAGCAAGAACCACGCGCTGACTTCCTGACTTTTAGGAACATCGCCGCGCTCACGCGCATCATCAAGCTTCTTTTGCGAGGCCTCTTCGGTGCGTTCCTTATCATCGCCTTCAGACATAGGATTCCCGCTACCTGATTACCAGATTGCTCAGATTTCCCTGAAGAAACTGGATAAACACCATCATCATCGCACTGAATACAAGCCCCAGAATGATAAAACTCAACCCCATCGATGCCGGTAAACCCACAAAAAACACCTGCATCTGTGGCATCATCCGCGCCAGCAACCCCATGCCGATGTTAAAAATCAGCGCAAATACAATAAACGGAATCGACATCTGTATCCCGATGGTCAACGCCGCCGCAGACAACCGTACCACATAATTGGCAGAATCGCCCATATCCGGCACCAGCCCCGGCCTGAAAATATCATAACTCATCCCGATGGCGCCAATAATGAGATGGTGCAAATCCAGTGCCAACACCAACGCCACCGCCGTTACCGTAAAAAAGGTGGAAAGCAGCGCACCTTGTTGTCCTTGAGAGGGATCAACCGATGTCACAAACCCCAAACCCATCAGTTGCGCAATCACTGTTCCTGCCGTTTGCAGCGAGGACATGATAATCCGCCCTGTAATCCCAAGAACGAGGCCAACGGCCAGCTCTGAAAACAGCATCAAAAAAGGCTGGTTGGCATTGTCGGTATAGTTCTGCGGGTAAGAAGCCTGAACCAACGGGAAAAATACCAGCGTAATCAGCAGCGCCGTGGTCAGCCGGATACGCACCGGAATGCTACGCTCCCCCAAACCCGGCATTAGCATCATCATGGTTCCGATACGGGCAAAAGCCAGCACAAAAGCAGCAGCATATCCGGGCAGCAGATCAAAGGTAAATGTCACGCGACCATCACCCGCCGCCGGTTATCACCAAACGCATAATGCGCTCGGTATGCGCTGCAATAATCTGCCCCATAAACGGTAATGCCAGAATGAGCACAACAAACATAAGGATGATCTTCGGCACAAACACCAGCGTCATTTCCTGAATCTGGGTAAGCGCCTGCACCAGCGAGATCATCACCCCGACCACCAGCGAAGTAATTAGCAAAGGCGATGCCACAATCAACAACGTGAAAATACTGTCACGCCCCACATCCAGAATCTGCGCTCCGGTCATGTTTCTCCCCTCACCGTTCCCAGAGGCAAGCATGGTACGAACGCCCTGACGTGTCAATTGCACACAGAGATAAAAACAGACCAGTGCCACAAATGATCAGGTTTCTGACACCATAGCCGGTTTTTGCGTTACAAAGACTCCGCCAGCAAGGCCGAACCGCGTACACCCGCAATACGGATACGCGCACCGGCAGGCATGTCTTCGCCTTCAATACGCCAGACCGTATCATCAATTTTCACACGCCCCGCCCCATTTACCAGCGGTTCTTCCAGTGTAAAAACCCGCCCGATCTGCCGCTCGGCGCGCCGGTTGAGCAAAGGTTCATCAGTACCCTTGCCCTCGCTGGCATTGTTCCGGCTCCACCTGACCCAGCAAAACACCACAATCACGGAAAGCGCAGCAAAAATGATCCATTGGGTTTGCCAGCCAAAATCAAACACCAAGGCCAGCACGCCAACACAGAGCGCCGCAAGCCCGAACCACAACAGAAAAATACCAGAAACAATAATCTCCAGCAGCAGCAAAAGCACACCGGCAATAAGCCAGCCCCACGAACCCAGACTTTCCAGCAACAAACCAATCACGGGCGCGCCCCCTTACTGATGCGGCGGCAGGGGGTGACGTCCGGCTTGCGGCACCGCACTGCGCTGCGTTTTTGCCGCACCGCTCTCGGCATCCGGCCCCAGAGCCGATTTGGCCAGCTCTGCAATACCAGCCAGCGAACCGATAATGGCCGTAGCTTCTACAGGGAGAATGAGCGTTTTTTGATTCGGTGAGCTGGCAAGCTTTTCCAGAGCCCTTACATATTTTTCCGCAATAAAATAGTTCAGGGCTGCAAGCTCACCGCTGGCCACAGCTTCACTGACCATTTGTGTCGCCCGCGCTTCCGCTTCCGCAGTACGCTCACGGCCTTCCGCATCCCGGAATGCGGCCTCACGGCGACCCTCGGCCTCCAGCACTTGGGATTGCTTGCGGCCTTCCGCACGCAGAATATCCGCTTGCCGCGCACCTTCGGCTTCCAGAATAGAGGCGCGTTTTTCACGTTCGGCTTTCATTTGCCGCCCCATGGATGCCACAAGATCCGCCGGTGGTGTAATATCCTTGATTTCAATACGGGTGATTTTAACACCCCACGGTGATGCTGCGGCATCCACCACATGCAGCAAACGAATGTTGATTTCATCACGCTGCGCCAAAACCGAATCGAGATCCATAGAACCCATGACAGCACGGATATTGGTCATGGTGAGGGTTAAAATAGCGAGGGAAAGATTGGCAACCTCGTAGCTGGCTTGCGGCGCATTCACCACCTGATAAAAGGTGATGCCGTCAACCGTAACCGTTGCGTTGTCGCGGGTGATGACTTCCTGAGACGGAATATTCAGTACCTGCTCCATCATATTCACTTTGCGCCCGATGCGGTCAATGAACGGCACAATCAATGTGAGACCCGGGCTGAGCGTGCGGGTATATTTCTGGAAGCGCTCGACCGTGTAATTATAGCCTTGCGGCACTGTTTTCACAGCCGCAAACAACACCACCACAATCAAGGCAACAAATGCCCATACAAAAATATCAAACCCTGCAAGCATTTTCAGTGTTCCCCATACCCGAATGATTACGCATTTTTAAAAGCGTTTAATGTGAACAAACAAAAAACACAAGCGTTAAATGCACATTTCCTGTGTAAATTAAACGGATAACCATCCTGACAATTCCCGCTTTATCACCGTTTCCAGAACCCGGATACCGTGAGGCGTGGCATTCAAACAGGGGATGACCGAATAATGCTGCCCACCATTATGCAAAAAGGCTTCACCGACTTCTTCATGCAATTCTTCAAGGGTTTCAACACAATCCGCAACAAAACCCGGTGCAATGACCGCAAGACTTTTCACACCTTTGCGCGCATACTCTTCCACCGTTTGCGTTGTATAAGGCTTGAGCCATTCCGCTTTGCCAAAACGGGACTGGAATGTCATCACCAGCCGTTCCTTTGGCCATCCCAGAGCCTCCCGCAGCAAGCGGGTCGTTTTCGCACAATGGCAATGGTAGGGATCACCGTTATCAAAATATTCCTGCGGCAATCCATGGAAAGACGCAATCACCACCTCCGGTTCATGCTCAAGACCACTGACATGCTCACGGATAGAATGAGCCAGCGCATCAATATAAACCGGATCATCATAATAAGGAGCAGCAACACGCAAGGAGGGCTGCCAACGCAGTGTTTTTAAATGATCGAACGCTTTATCGCATACCGTAGCAGTCGTGCTGGCCGCATATTGCGGATAGAGCGGAAACAACAGGATTTTCTCACAACCCTGCGCTTTCAAAGCATCAATTTTTTCGGCAATGGAGGGTGTTCCGTAACGCATTCCCCAATCGAGAACCAAATTCTCATGGTGAGCAAACAGAGCCGATAATTTTTCCCCCTGATCCCGCGTGATGGTGCGCAAGGGCGATTCATTCTTTTCCTTGTTCCAGATGGATTCATACGCTTTGCCAGAACGGAAAGGACGGGTGGTCAAAATAATACCGTTGAGAAGCACCCACCACAACACACGGTTGACCTCAATAACCCGACGGTCAGAAAGAAATTCTTTCAGATAACGCCGCATCGGCCAATAGGACGTAGCATCCGGCGTTCCCAGATTGACAATCAGCACCCCTGTTTTCCCGTATTTAACCGGCGGATGCTGAGGGCAATGCTTGAGATAAGCCGGGGAAGATGACAGCATCAAAAATTCTCCAAAACCAAAACACCAACACAATGCAATGTGCCGCACCGCAACACTCTATCACCGAGCCCCCATAAAATGATCGTGTTATGGGATGAAACTCTGCGACAAAACAAAGACTTATAGCCTAAGACAAACAATGATTTTATATGTCTTAGGCTATAGATAAAAAAAGGGAAAGAGGCCGCATCGTCACAGCCCGACAGGCATCAACAGGCTTGCATCAGAAAGGAAGCGCTTCTATGCGCAAATCATGAATGCCCCTTGAGCCAAGCGCACGCCGCATCAGCACCTCATCGCCCACCGGCTTGGTAAACAACGCAAAAGGCAAATGTTGCTCCTGAGCGGGAAGATTATCTTGCACCGCTGCATCCCGACCCAGCAATGCAGCAACACGGTTGGCAATAGCAGGGGCAGGATCAATAAACATGACAGGCCAAGGCGCAACCTTTTCCAGACGCGCTTGCAGCAACGGGTAATGCGTACAGGCCAACACCACCACATCGGTTCTGCCCTCCGGCGTTTGCACAAAACAAGCTGCAACCTCAGCCGCAAGCTCTGCGTCAGATACCGGCGTACCGGCAAGCTCCGCTTCCGCCATTGCCGCAAGCCGCGTCGCACCCACCAGAGTAACGTGGCACCCTTCGGCGTAACGGGCAATCAAATCCCGGGTATAATCCCGCGCCACTGTGCCGGGAGTAGCCAGAATAGTAATATGCCGGCTGACAGAAAGCTGCGCCGCGGGCTTGACCGCTGGCACAGTACCCACAACCGGAATGGAAAACCGTGAACGCAAAACCGGCAAAACCATAGTGGAAGCCGTGTTGCACGCAATCACAACAATATCGGGAGAATAACGCACCGCCGCTTGTTCCACCGCAGCGCACACCCTGGCCACAAGAACATCAGGCGCAAGAGACCCGTAAGGAAACCCTGCATTGTCTGCAAGATACATCAATGCAGCATCGGGCATCCGCGCCGCAATGGCATGATACACTGTAAGGCCACCCAGACCGGAATCCATCACCAGAATACGCGGTGCGGCAGGTTGCGAACAAACATTGAGCGCGCCCGTATTTTCAATACCCGCAAGAAGATTGACACTCATACCCAGAGCCTACCCATTCACCAGAAACACACCACCACAAGGCCACGGGACAAAACATAGCACAAACGGAATGGAAAAAAGTGTAAATCATTATCCTTAGTAATCTATTGATAGCACCGCCGCCATCAAAACGAACCAATTTGGAGCAACAGCACGCATCCATTGCCTATGCGCGCTGCCTTCATACCAAGAAAAACAACGTTAAATAACTAACAAAAAGAAAAATTGAACCCGAAAGATACAAAGCAATATACATTGTTTTTGTTTACAATTTTTACAAATAAAAAACGTGCAATAAGTACTTTTAGTATCCCTTTTTTAAGAGTAATGCGGTTTTAATGTGAACGATCACTACCAAACGAGACAACTGTATTGCTGTATAGTTGCTTCTCAAAGCTTCGGGTTGCACAATGAAGATTCAAGGCAAAATTCTTTCAATTATTATGCTGATGGGTGTGATGCTGATTGGTCTGGCTGGCGCCGCCATTTACGGCATAACACAATACAATACCAGCGTGGAAAAGTATGAAAATCTCAGCTTGCGCAAATTTTATGGTGAACGCGCCACCCATCTTGCCTCTCTGGTCGCGCTTGATTCACGCGGGATCTATCTTGCCGCAAGCACGCAGGCTGCAACCCCTTTTGGCAACAACATTCTCCGCTATCTTCTTGAACTGGATAATGTTGTAAATACCCAGTGGAAGCCTCTTCTGCCCGCTGATGATGCGCGGGAAATGGAGCGTTTTCAACAAATGAGCGAAACCGTAAATACATTTTTAACGTTTCGCCGTGAGTTGGTGCGCCTTGGCACGCAAGTATCGCCCGCAGAAGCCGCCGTATTGGGCAACAATCAGGAAAACCGCCAGAACCGTCAAGCGCTCCAGCGCCTCATGGAAAGCATGAATGAAGAAAATTTAACCCTGGTTACACAACTTCAAGAAGAAAACAATGCACTCTACAGCACCATATTCTGGTCAGTCATCATCTTTGCGGCGATTGCGCTGATTGGTGGGATCGCAGCCGCTTACTATACCGCCCGCCAATCCATTGTAAAACCGCTTGAAAAAATTATCGACACAATCGGAAAACTGCAATCCGGCCAGTTCGATGTGGAAATGGACACCACAAAACGCTCCGACGAAATTGGAACGCTCTGGCACTCTGTCAGCGAATTTAAACAGACCCTCGAAGAAAGCAAAAGCTTACGCGAAAAACAAAAAGATACAGAAATTCAACAATCAGAAATCCGCAAACGCGACATGCAACAACTGGCCGCCGATTTTGAAACCAATATTGGTTCCATCATTGAGACCGTCAACGCAACGGCACTGAACCTGAACAAAAGCGCCGATGAAATGAGTATGCTGGCCAGCAGCGCCAGTGAACAGGTTGTCAGTGTTTCCGCAGCCGCAGAACAAGCCAGCACCAATGTGCAAATGGTTGCCGGAGCCTCGGAAGAACTTTCTTCAACCATTGCAGAAGTTTCAACCCAGATCACTAGCACATCCCAACTGGCTGAAGATGCCGCCAATGAAGCAGCCAGCACCACCGCCTCTGTGGAAGAGCTGCGCAATGTGGTGAACCGCGTCAGCGCCTTCACCAGCATGATTAGTGAAATTGCTGAAAAAACCAACCTTCTCGCGCTGAACGCAACCATTGAAGCAGCGCGCGCCGGTGAAGCCGGACGGGGCTTTGCCGTTGTAGCCAGCGAAGTAAAACAGCTTGCACAACAAACAGCAAAAGCTACCGAAGAAATTACCCGCCAGATGAAAGACATGGAAACCGTAGCCAGCAGCTCCATTGATGCTGTCATCCAAATCAGCCAGAAAATCGACAACATCAACCAGACTGCGGGTGCCATTGCAGCCGCAGCCGAAGAACAAGGCGCTGCAACCTCTGAAATTGCCCGCAGTGTTTCCGATGTGGCCACAGGTACGGCTTCTGTTTCTGCATCCATTACCCATGTGAGCAATGTGGTGGATAAAACCGGCAAAATGAGCAAGGAAGTTTCGCAATCCTCCAACATGCTCAATAAACAAGCGGAAGAATTGACCGCTCAGGTAAGAGCATTCCTGAACCGCGTACGCGCCGCCTAAACAGCACGCAACCCAAAAAAAAGCCCTCATGCTCCAAAAGCGTGAGGGCATTTTGCTTTGAAGGCTCAGAACGTTAGCGACGCGGCCAACTGTAATCATCCGCGCGGCCAGAGGGCGCCGGTGCCACAGTGCCATGTTCCGCTGTCACCGCAGAAGGTGAAGGGGGCGTATAAGAGGCCAGCGCGCCATCCGCAGCAACCGGCGCAGAACCAATCAGCAGCAACCCTTCCGCGCCACGCGCACGCTTCAACATCTGCTCTTCCAGTTTGCTTAAAGCGGCATTATCCAACCCCGAAGCGGTGCGTCCCGTACGGGCAAGGGCAATCCGGATATTGGTGGCAACATAAGACGCCATTTTCCGGCGTCCTGCACGGGTGAAATAACGTCCTTCAGGTGTGCGCAACCGCGTCATGGCACCTTCCTCATCCAGACCATCCGCACTGAACAACCCGTTTTCATTCACGAACGGCTCCCAGACATCCACAAACAAGCCCTTGCGGTTGCTGATTTTCTGCCAGATGAAACTGTTAATGAGAGCATTGTTCTTGGAAAGGGTCTCATCCGCAACCGGCGGCAAGCCCACCCAGATCACGGGGATATCACGCCCCTCAAACGCCGCCAGCATCTTATCCATCCTCTGGCTGTAAGCCTCCGCCAGAGCCAAGGGTTTTTCCATAACACGATTTTTTTCTGGATGATTTTCAGGAATAGCACCAATGAAAAACACCACAGCGTGCAATGATTTACGCTCAAGAACCTGCTTGGCCAGCGCAATCCATGTCTCTTCAGAAGGAACAAGCAACCCACCGCCTGGCGCACCCACCGCACTCACAAACGCTGTTTCTTCCTGATTGGCAAACAGCTGTGTCAACCCTTGCGCCAATTCTTGCGCATATTGATCGCCAATCACCGCCACCACGGTTTCGGGCGCTTTGCGTGCAGTCTGGGCAGGCATTGCTGGGCGTCGCAAGGGCTTTTGCTCGGCCACTGGCACATTTGCCGCAGGGTTAGTTTGCTGCCCCGCAGGCCAGCGGGGAGGCGGAGCATCGGAACGCGGTAAAACATTCCCGAAAAACGGCAACCGCACAAAGGGTCTGCCCGGCTGTTGCCGGGGTGCCGGTTGCGTTTGCGCGGAAGAACGCGATTGCTGTTGCCTTTGCGTGCGCTCCTGATAGGACTTTTCCAGCTGGGGATAGCGCAAATCCTGTGCAACTGCGGGCAAAGCAAAGAGCGTTGTTGCGCTCACCACAATCGCTAATTGACCGATAAAAATACGCTTGGAAAGCATAAAAATACTGCTCTGAAAAATCATGCCGAAATCTATGCCTGAGATTTATCAAAGCTGCAACTGTCCGGTTTATGAAAGCGCCCGGAAGATCAGAATAATTATGCCGTAGCAAACAGGCTCTTATTCGTAGATCCCGGCCTTCGCCGGGATGACAGTGGAGGCTCATGCAGCCATACCTGAAAAGATACTGAGCACAAGAAAATCCGTAGTGAGTACCCACCCCTCACGATTATTCCCATGAATGCGTTATGATGCTGCAACTGTCCGGCTTATGAAAGCGCCCGGAAGATCAGAATAATTATGCCGTAGCAAACAGGCTCTTATTCGTGGATCCCGGCCTTCGCCGGGATGACAGTGGAAGTTCATGCAGACATACTTGAAAAGATACTGAGCACAAGAAAATTCGTAGTGAGTACCCACCCCTCACGATTATCCCATGAATTCACTGTGGTGCTTAACACCCACCATGGCAGCTCCACTCATAAACGGGTTCTGGTGAGGTGGAAAGTGCTGGTTTTTAGAGCACCGCAGCGCAGCATACCTCGCTTGTTATCCAACCCTTGCAACACCGGCACCATGAATTCACTGTGGTGCGGGGGATAGCGCTGCTATGACGAGCACCGGAACGGAATGTACATACAGTACATGAGTACCGGAGCGCAGGCAGAGTAGTGCCAGTCACCCACCACAGTGGATTCATTTAACGGCGAAGGCGGTCGAGTAACGTAGAGGAAGGATGCCCGTCGGGGGTGAGACCAACGGAAGCCTGATAGGCGCGGATTGCATCACGGGACTGGGTGCCGAGCTTGCCATCAATGGCTCCGGGATTGAAGCCTTTTTGCTGCAACAAACGCTGTATTTCCATGCGCTGGGCAGCAGACATGGCTTCATCCGCTGGCCACGGGGTGACAAAAGGCCCACCGCCACGAATGCGGTCTGCAAGAAAACCTACCGCCAACGCATAATTGTTGGAATTGTTATAGCGTTTGATGACGTTGAAGTTGGGCAGCATCAGGAAGGCAGGCCCGTGTGCGCCGGCTGGCAGATGCAGCCATGCCTGATCGTCTGGTCTTGGAAATGCCTGACCATTCGGACGGGTAATGCCCATCTGTTGCCACTGGGCAAGAGAGGCTTTGTCCATTCGGGACGCGCGCGCGAAATCGAACCCACGCGGCAATTGCACCTCATAACCCCATGTTTCACCGGGGCGCCAACCCATTTTGTGCAAATAGTTTGCGGTTGAGCCCAACGCATCGGGGATTGTTGTCCAGATGTCACGGCGGCCATCGCCGGTAACGTCCACCGCATACGCTCTGAAACTGGAAGGCATGAACTGGGTATGCCCCATGGCACCCGCCCACGAACCAATCATATGCTTGGGGTCTGTATGACCTTCTTGCAGAATTTGCAACGCCACCAAAAGCTCGTTGCGGAAATACGGATGCCGGTAACCCGCATGTGCCAAGGTGGAAAGCGCACGAATGACGCTATGCCCACCCATAAAGCCGCCAAAATTGGTTTCATTGCCCCAGATGGATAAAACCACAAAGCGGTCAACGCCATAAGTGCGCTCTGCATATTCGAGCGCCTGCGCCCACTGACGCGTCTTCTCACGGCCATTGCTGATGCGCGCATCCGAAACCCGCTTGGCAAGATAGGTAGCCGTGGTTTCCGAAAATTCCGCCTGTCTGCGGGTCAGCGCCATAACTTTGGGGTCTGGTGTAACACCCTGAAAAGCACTGTTGAACGTTTGCCGTGTTACACCACGCGACTGGGCATCACGCCAGAGCTGATCGAGAAAACGCTGGTAAGAGTTGGCCTCTGCCATACTCGACAGCGCAAGCAGAATAAACATCCCTGCAAGAGCAAAATAAACAGAGCGCATAAAACTCTGAAAAGGAAAGCGCCACGTTCTCGGGCTTCGAGCAAATGGCATGGAAGCACATTTTTGCATTCGGGATACACTCCACAACAGAACAGGCCGGGGTTTGCCTTAAAAATTGATCTTCTGCACACTATGCTGCGTTCATTCAGCGCCCGTTCGGCCAGAAAAGCTTTACACAAACCGGGAGCATCACCGTTGCCGATGGCACTTGCCGACCACTCCCAAGACTTTTAAGGACACTTGAACGCGCTTCACACGACGAAGCGATCATGGACACAGCCTATTGCCGCCCACCAAGATAGCACTGTTTCTGGTTAATAGGCCGTTAAGCACACACAGAAAATGCGCGATAAAACAATTTCGGCAACCATGCAGACGGTTTTTACTGCTCTGCAAGAGGCGTACGGATACGCTGCACGAAATTGACCACTTCCTCACGCAAATTTGTAGCCTGATGCTTCAGAACGCGTGCTGCCTCCAAAGATTGCCCCGCCGCGTCACCCGTCGCCAGAGCGCCCTCTTCCACCTCCGTGATAACCCCGTTCACATGCTCGGCACAGCGCGAAACAGCACCCACATTCTCCGTTATCAGCACAACGGCTTGCCCCTGCGCATCAACGATAGCCTTGACATCACACGCAATGGCATCCAGTTCGCTCACAATACCCGAAATGGAACCAATCACTTTCACCGTATCCGCACTGCGCTCCTGAATAGCCTTGATCTGACGCGCAATGCCCTCGGTGGCCTGCACCGTCTGCTCGGCAAGATTTTTAACCTCCCCCGCCACCACACTGAACCCAAGCCCCGCCTCACCCGCACGCGCCGCTTCAATGGTGGCATTCAACGCCAGAAGATTCGTCTGGGAAGCAATATCGGAAATAAGTTTGACAATCGCGCCAATTTCTACACTGGCACTCTCAAGTGCTTCAATTGTTACCTGACTTTCACACACCCGCTCCGCTGCAACGTGTGAAACATCTGCCACCCGCGCAATACTGTTTGCGATACCATGCGCGGACTGCGAAAGACTGCCCACCGATTGAACAACCTGCGTAATGCTCTGCGCAGATTCAGACGCAGCATTGCGCACCTCATGCGAACGCTGACGCGCTTCAACCGCGGTCGTGGAAAGCTGCATAGCGTTGCTTTGCAAATCATGAGAGGCCTGCGCAACAGTTTCCACCGCACCCAGAACGCTTTTCTCAAGAGCGGTGGCCAGGGAATCCAGCATATTCTGGCGCTCCACATCCCGGCGGTGCTTGCTTTCTTCCTGCTCCTGCTGCAAAGCATCCATGCGCAGAATGTTCTGGCGAAACACCTCCAATGCAGACGCCATCTGCCCCAGTTCATCACGCCCGCTAAAACGTTCAAGAGATACCGCAGAATTGCCCTCCGCAACGCTCCGCATGACAGCGGTCATCCGCTGAAGCCTGCCCGATATACGCACCCAGAAGTACCAGATAAACCCGGCAAGCAGCAGCATCACAAATCCGGCTGCAACACAGGCCATGACAAAACTTTTCTGCGCATCATCGGCAATCTTCCGCACCAGCTCCATGCCCGCTTCATGAAACTGTGCAACAGTCTGCTGATTGTGCAACTGCACTGCCGCAACACGGGCATCAAATTGCTCATAGGTCAAAGAATAACTGCCTGTTGGCGCTTCCTGAACCAGCTTGGCAATCACACCATCCTGATAATCCTCAAAATACGTCCGCGCAAACCCAAGAACCCGATCACGCAGCACCGCCGGAACACTTTCCTGCTCAGCAAACATCCCCAATTCCTGCCGCAAGCCGATTTTAAATTTCTGCCAAGCATTAATTTCCCCAAGCAACTGAATATCCAGCGGCCACCGCGCAAGAACTCCAACAGCCAACACAGCCTGCTCTTCCCGCGTGACCTCCTGAAGCCAGAACAAGGAACGCCCGATATTTTGCAAGGCAGCAAGCGCAACAGGCAGCGAACGGTTACGGGCATTGATCTGATAAGCCAGCGTAAAAACATCCTGCCGCACACCATCCATTGCGCGCAAAACCGCATCACTGCGACCACGGCGCTGAAAACGGGATTGGCCGAACAGCGCATCTGTTTCCGCGCGGCTGGAAACTATTGCCGCATCCAAGGCCGAAAATGCAGTCAAAAGCGCAGAATTACCCGAAAGAACGCTATCCCTCTCCAAAGCTTCCTGAGCCTGACGAAAAGCAACCTTCGCTTTTGACCGCTCACCCTCCAGCCGATCTTTCAAAAATCCGCTCACCGCCGACTGTTGCGAAAACCCCACCTGCATAAACGCATATTCATCCGATAACCGCAGCCCCAGATTATACAGAATATCCTGCACGTTCAGATTATGAGACAGCTCCTGAGCAGCAACCCGCTGTTCCTGCGCACGAAAAATTTGAACAGACAACGCCAGAAAGCTGAAAAATCCCAAAGCAACCGAGATGCACGCCACCGTTTTACGAATTGTCATTCCACTGCCTCTACTATCCACTGGAATTTTCTAAACCGAAACCCGATAGTCCCCTTTGAATACGCTACAGAAGAATCCCGAGTCACACGCTAAAGTTTAGACAGTAAAGTTAAATTGCACCTTATTGGCAGACAAACAATTGAGCAGAATAAATTAATGTTTTAAACAATATGCACTCTTAAAAATGGTGTCCATCAAACAGAATACACGGTGCAGGGAATGAAAAAACACAGCGCATTAGCGCGCGGCATCTCAAAAATGCCGCGCAGTTTATTCCCTTATTCTGCCATGATCTGGCCAACCGCATCATCAAGAAATTCACTCATTTTCTTACGGATCTGATGATCGGTTTTTGCAATACCGGCCGCATCGAAATCGGCACGAATCTTGCGAAACAGATCCTCATCGCCCGCTTCTTCCAAATCCGCCTGTACCACAGAACGCGCATAAGCATCACGCTCGCCCGCCGGTTTACCCAACACCTCAGCCGCCCATAAACCCAGCAACTTTGCCCGGCGCGCGGTTGCCTTGAACATGATGGCCTCATCATGGGCAAATTTGCGCTCGAAATTATCCCGGCGATCATCAAATGTACTCATTAACGTTTCCCTCTTGCGTCAGGATGATTCCTGATCTCTTGCAAAAAACAGCGTAACAGACGATTATTGAAACAAAGATAACCGGCAAATTTGGCACTCTTTGCCCGTTTATAAGAATTTCTGCCTTTTTCGCATCTTTTTAACTTTTATAACCGCCGCCGTTATTGTAAGCAGAACCAGTTTGCAGTAGTCTGCACGCACATTCATGAACTCCCCTTCAAACAGGGATCAGAATATTTTGCCGCCGGGGATCACACCAGATATAAGGAGCCACGGCACGTTATGGATTTTTTAACGCCACGGTATTTGCCGATGAACCGACGCCGCCGCATTTATGAAGGCAAGGCCAAGATCCTCTATGAAGGACCAGAGCCTGGAACCCTTATCCAGCACTTTAAGGATGATGCCACCGCATTTAACGCCAAAAAACATGATGTGATTGACGGCAAAGGCGTTCTGAATAACCGCATTTCAGAATATATTTTCCAAAATCTCAACGACATTGGCGTCCCCACGCACTTTGTGCGCCGCCTCAACATGCGCGAGCAACTGATTCGCGAAGTGGAAATCATTCCGCTGGAAGTAGTGGTACGCAATGTGGCCGCAGGCTCGCTCTCTGCCCGCCTTGGCATTGAAGAAGGCACACAGCTGCCCCGTTCAATCATCGAATTTTACTATAAAAACGATGCCCTGAACGATCCCATGGTGTCC
>JBMDXK010000001.1:0-116686 GCA_048594375.1 Methylopilaceae bacterium | reverse complement strand
CAGCCATCAGCCATCAGCCATCAGCCATCAGCCATCAGCCATCAGCCATCAGCCATCAGCCATCAGCCATCAGCCATCAGATTAAGTTTTTAGGTATTTTTGGCAGCGTGAATGCTTGCACCCCTGAACGTCAAAAATTGCATCAACACAATTCTTGACTATAGATAAACTATACACAACAAGCGTCACGCTGTCAAGCGCCTGTTTACAGAAAATTCACTATAATTTTATGTACGGCTATTCCGCTGTATTCCGCTTTATTCCGCATGTTTCATTCCGCTTTGTTCCACTTTTGAAAGTGGGCGTGAACTCTACCGCGCATTTTCCTGCTTGGGTTCTTGCGCGGGATCAGGCACCCCCACTGGCGAAGCGTCATCAACTCCGAAAATATTTCCCACGGAAGAGCCTACCCGTTCAACCTGCCGTCCATACCCTCGGCGCGTTGCCGGATCAAAAACGGCAATAGGCGCAGAAATGGCGGCACCGGCCGTTACTCCAACCGTTTGCGCCGCCCCCAGCGCCACAGCACCGATACGCTCACCCAGCCCCACATCGGAGTCCGTAATGGTTTGTCCACTCAAAAGCCGGGTTCCGATGAGCTGCACAACCTCTGGGCTATCGGCAAATTTACCGTGATTGAGTCTGTCGCCACCTTTTAACGCGGTCAAATCAATTGCCGTTATGCCCTCATGCGTCAACTGAGTTCGGTAAGGTTCTGCATTGGGATTTATTTGCCCAAGACGATCAATGTTGCCGGATATTCTGCGCGAAAGCATTAAAGCGCGGTCATCACGGGAAACGAATATTGTAAATTTTGGCCTATTGTTTCCCATTTCATGCCATTGCTTGGCAAATACATCCACATCAATATCAGGAGAGGCCAGAACAACATTTTTAATCTTTGATGCTATGCCTTTATCGCGGATAGCCATCTGCCTGAGTGACTCCATGGCCAGCCATGTTCCCATGGAGTGCGCCATAACGGTGACCTCGCGCACTTGCGGCACCTGTGCAATATTGCGCAAGATATTCTCTAATGCTTCACGGGAATAATTTGTGCTTTCTTTGTCATAATTATAGTCAAAGATACTGGCGCGAGAAGGCCATGTAAATAGAATTGGCGCTACATCTGCATTTGAGTCATGCACAACTTGCGCAAAGCGGTAAACAGCATCTTCATAGCGGTTGTTAAACCCATGTACGAACACCAATACACGCCCGCTTTTGGGCAAATTCTTTAAAAGCCATTGCCGCGCTTCTGCGCGATCTTTTATTTCTTTGATGCTGAGCGTTCCAAATTCCCGATTGAGATCAGCGGGTAATCTTTTTGGCCATTGTACCTGCCCAATTTCGCGGTTAGCTGCGGGTGGTATGGCAATTTTAATTTCGGTCATCGTGGCATCTTGCGCCCGTTCACCCGAAAACAAAAACCCCTTCTGTTCGGAAGGTGCGCGGGTTGTTGCCACCAGCATATCCACTGAAGAAATGCCTTCAACAACGTTTTCAGCCGGTATGAGCACGCCCAGAGGTCTGCCGGCGCATCCTTGCACAAGCAAACAGATAGCAAATATAGCCATAACATGCGAAAAAGGGCGCATTCCGAATCCTTAAAAATATGGTAAATAGTTTCCTAATAAATCCAATGCGGTCAATCGTTTTCGCAAGTAAAAGGAATTTACCCACATTTCTTATTTTGTTTTGGGTTTGCGCGCGGCTTTTGGCCATTTTTGCGGCCATGAAACAATGTGGTCAACAATGTCGGTATAATGAATTTCGTTTTCCAGTACGGGTACTTTTCCCCGTACCGAAACCCCTGCTTCGATCACGGTCTGCGGCGTACCGGAAACCAGCGGATGCCACCAGGGCAAATCGTCTCCTTGCGCTACAAGCCGATAGCCACAGGTGACCGGAAGCCAGGGCAGCGTGCGTACTTTTTCGGGAGTAAGCCTTACACAATCAGGGATTTTATCGGAGCGGTTGGCATAATCGCTGCACGCACATGCGTGCCGGTCAAAGAGACTGCACCCGACATGGGTTGCGTAAATTTCTCCGTTATCCTCGTTTTCCACCTTCACCAGACAGCAGCGTCCGCAGCCATCGCACAAGGATTCCCATTGCTCTTCATTCATTTCTTCAAGGGGAACAGTTTTCCAGAAAGATGTCATTGTGTATTCGTAACCATAGTCTTAATTTTTTTATTCAAAACCACATGAATTGTGTGGCATTCAATTTGCACTTTTGTTAATAACCATGCAGCCATGGAGCCTTTTGCTTGAAGCATTGCGCCATGGTGGTACACGGAGAACACAATCTTGCGCAAGCTGTTTCGAGCCAGCACACATTTGCATCAGCGTTTTGATCGTCTCAGAAGGCGTTTGCTGGCGGTTGACTCGCGTCTTGATGCGGGAGCATACAGTTTTTTTTCGACATTTGCACGGGGCTGGCGGCATTTTCGTGCGGTATCGGATTGTTTTCGTGTTCACGGTTTCAAGAAGTGGCTGAACGAGCTGGCCTGTGAGGCTTTGACGTGGGGAACCGTGGCCGCCGTGGTGATGACCGCACTGGCAAAGCCTGCGTTTGAAACCACGCGTACGGATTGGCAGAGCCGGCATGAGCTTGCGGTCACGTTTTTGGATCGGCATGGCAATGAGATTGGCAAGCGGGGTATCTTGCAAGCGGATCTGGTCACTCTGGATCAGCTGCCGGATTATTTTCTAAAGGCCGCTATGGCCATTGAAGACCGGCGTTTTTATCAACATTTTGGCATTGATATTCTTGGCACTTTCCGCGCTATCGTTGCGAATAGTCGTGAAAGTCAGGTTGTGCAGGGGGGGTCTTCGTTTACCCAACAATTGGCCAAAAATCTGTTTCTCAGCAACGAACGTACGCTTGAGCGGAAAATCAAGGAAGCATTTCTTGCTTTGTGGCTGGAAGCCCGTTACAGCAAGGATGCTATTTTCAAGCTTTATCTTGAGCGCGCGTATATGGGCGGCGGTGCCTTTGGCGTGGAAGCTGCGGCGCAATTTTATTTTGATAAATCGGCGCGTGATCTTACCTTGGCGGAATCAGCCATGCTGGCGGGTTTGTTTAAAGCGCCATCAAAACTGGCACCGCATCTCAATTTACCGGCAGCGCGGGCGCGCGCCAATGTTGTGCTGGATGCAATGGTCGCCGCTGGCTTTATGACATCAGGGCAAGTCCACGCTGCGCGTATCAATCCTGCAACTCCTGTGATCCGTGCGGCATCCACGCGTCCTGATTTCTATCTGGATTGGGCTTTTCAGGAAGTCAAATCGCTGTCTTTGTCCGGTGCGCTCGGTCAGGCGCGCTCGCTTGTGGTTCGTACTGCGCTTGACCCTGCTACCCAGAAAACATCCGAAGAATCCCTTGAAGCTCTTGTGCAGCAGAACGGCCATAGTCTGCGCATTCAGCAAGGCGCGGTTGTGGTGATGGATATTTATGGCGGCGTACGGGCAATGGTTGGCGGGAAGGATTACGGTGCCAGCCAGTTTAATCGGGCGGTTTCCGCGTTGCGTCAACCGGGTTCTTCGTTCAAACCCTTTGTTTACACGGCAGCGTTGTTAAACGGTTATACTCCAAATTCAATTATTACGGATGCGCCGATCAGTATTGGCAACTGGACACCACAGAATTATACCCGCAGCTATTCGGGAGCGGTTTCTCTCACTACGGCGTTGGCAAAATCTTTTAATACTGTTCCGGTGCGGCTTGCGCAGAATATTGGGCGGGATAAAATTATTGATGTGGCCAAACGCATGGGCATTCAAACGGAGCTGAAGCCAATCCGTTCATTGCCATTAGGGCCAACGGAAGTGACGGTGCTAGATATGGCAGCATCGTATTCGGTGTTTGCCAATGGCGGGTATCGTATTCCGCCTCATGCTGCGCTGGAAGTCCGCAACAATACGGGTAAGATGTTGTGGCAACACAATAAAAATGCAGCAGATGTCGCCCGTGTTCTGCCGCCTGAAACTGTTGCTTCCATCAACACCATGATGGTGAGCGTGGTAACACAGGGAACTGGTCGCAGAGCGCAATTGGAGGGCATTCCTGTTGCCGGAAAAACGGGGACAACCCAGAATTACCGTGACGCATGGTTCGTGGGCTATACAGGTGATTTTGTGGGCGCCGTGTGGCTGGGTAATGATGATTATTCTCCTACCAACCGTGTATCGGGCGGCACTTATCCCACCGCGTTGTGGCATGATGTGATGAAGGTTGCCCATCAGGATATTGCGCCTTCTGCCTTGTTTGGATTTGAAACCCTTGCGCAGAGCAGCAACATTCCACGGCAGCGCCCTTCTTTTAAAACAGCGGAACCGCGCGGCAAAAATTTGAATGCAAATACAGTCACGATTTTGCTTGAGATGGAGGCAAAAATGCGCCAATCGGGTGGTGTTCCGCTTTCCGGTCTTTACAGCACCGAACCGCATTTGCGGATCGTCCACACACAACCATACAGCCGCTCGCACTTTTCGATGCAGGGTAAGCGGGAAACGTCATCGGCTGATTTAGCGGCTTATTCTTCGGTACGTTCGGATTCTCTTGGCCTTGCAGCCGCGCGTTAATTGCGAAATTGAATGCCCATCATTTTTTTATGTTCTTTTCGTGGAACCCGAAGCGCCTTTTGCATGTTGTGATTACAACCGTTGTAAAACAACAGTTTTAACAACATCAAAGGAGAATACATCATGTTGAGCTGGGCTCTTGTATTTCTGGTTGTTGCGCTTGTTGCCGCTGTTCTTGGTTTTGGTGGTATCGCGGGTACAGCAATGTCGATTGCGAAAATTATCTTTTTCGTGGCCATTGTGCTGTTTGCTATTTCGGCACTTGTGGGATTGTTCAACAGACGTGGGCCAAGCCTTCCCTAAACAATCCGTTCTTTAAACATTACGCCTCTTATAGATAATGCACGTGGCTTTCTATGATTGGCTTTTTCTATCTTATTTTTTACTACTCACGGAGAATTATAATGGTAAAAACTCTTGGTTTTGCTTCTGTATTGGCTTTTTCACTTGCAACCACAGGAGCTTTTGCTCAGTCTGCTCCCGCTACAACCGATGCGCCAATGCAGACCCAGACAGAGCGTTTGAATACACAAAGCACCGAGCAACCTGCCACAACAACTCTGGGTACTTTGTCCTACATCCCTGAGCAAATGAGCGGTGAAGTTCTGTCCTCTACCCTGATTTCTAAAGCTGTTTATAACCCTGAAAACGAAGAACTGGGCAAAGTCAATCAGCTTGTGATGAATTCCAGCGGACAGGTTGTCGCTGTGGTGATCGGTGTTGGCGGCTTCCTCGGTATGGGTGAAAAAGATGTTGCCGTACCGTTTTCTTCCTTGCAGCAAACTATGCAGGATGGCGACCACCGTCTGACCCTGCAAACCACCAAAGCGGATCTTGAACAGGCTCCAGCTTATAAAACTCTCGAAGATCGCGGCTAATACGGCAGCCCGATCCCTCGCTCTCCCCAAAGGCTCTGAACCGTTGCTTGCGGTTCAGAGTTTTTTTATTGTTGCGGTTTTTGTTATTTTTCCTCTGCACATTGAGGAATAAATACCTTGCCGTCTTTTGCTTCTACCTCAACAATCCATAAATCAGGATCAAACCGCAGTTCTTTTTCAAGGCGTGCCGTTATGTGCGCATAATCTGTGCAGCACATATTGGTGATAAAGGTACGGTTGTTTTCATCGTCCATTGTCTGGTTTAAATACAGCATTGGTGCAGGTTCAAACAGCGTCAGATTGCCGTTCAAATCATCCAGAATGATCCATATTGCCCCAGCGTCATCGGCGCCTTTGCGGCGCGTGGCAGCAAAGGCATTTTCGCTAAAGCAACGGCGGATAAAGGCTGAAACCCAGAAAGCTGAAGTGACACGCATTGTTTATTATGCCACGGGGTCAGCCATCAAGCGCTACGCCGGATACAGCGGAAAGCTCTTTGAGAAAAGCGGGTGTGAGTTCGCCGGTTGCTGGTAAATTCCGGCTGGTTTCAAAGCGTTTTATGGCCTCGCGCGTGGTATCGGCAAACACACCATCAACTTTTAAAGGTCCAAATCCCTGCTCAGCCAAAACATGCTGTACGGCAATTACTTTAGAGCTGGAATGTTTACCCGAAGGCGTTGTCTGGGTACGTTTTCCGGTCAGGCTTTGCAAAACTTCCGGCGAAGCTGCGCCGGTAATACGCATTCCAGCGGCACTTTCATAGGCGCTGATTGCGGCGCTGGTGCGAGGGCCAAAGACACCATCCACAGTGCCGCTGTAAAGCCCTCTGGAAGCCAGTTGCTCCTGAATATTTTTCACCAGGTCAATGTGTGATGGACTGTTGTCGGTGGGCGTTGTTCCTGCCAGCGTTGCAGCAATGGGATCCTTGGGCTGGGATACCGGTGCAGGATTATGTGCAGCGGTGGTGTTGCTGAACATGGGTGCTGGATGGCTGGCGTTTTGCGCGAACAATGCGTTATTGATAATGCTTCCCGCCATTATCACAACAGCCAGTACCGCCACGCTATCCAAAGGATTGCGTAACATAAGCCTGAGTGTTTTACGCCCCAACCCTGCGTGAATGGCGTGTTTTCTCTTTCCCGTGGGCATCTCTGCGCGTGGCCTTGGCCGTCTGGGTTCCCCTTCATTGGGATGAGCGTTAGGCATAGCCATAACGGGAACTTTGCGCTGGGGATTTACTCGTGACATGTCGGCTTCAAAATCTATTTTCTGGTGGAAAAACGCTAAAGATACTCACTTAAAAAGTCAGGTATTTTTAAGGTTTGAAATATTTAAGGCTCATAAAACATCAAGCAGCGCACATTTATTCGCAGGGTATCATGCACGCAGCTTGACTGTGTTTCTGGACTGGCTGACATTGACGGACGTCATGGCCATCGGGTCTTTTTCCCGTGCAACTTCTGTCTTTGGTGTCATCGTCACCATGTTTTCCGGCATGGGTACTGGCTTGCGGAAGTTATCCTCATGCACGAGTGGCAAGCAGATCGCAATTTTAGTGCCTTCGCCCCGGCAGCTTTCAATCTTCAATTCGCCTCTATGCAGCGCGACCAGCCCTTTTACGACGGACAATCCCAACCCTGTGCCTTCATAAAGACGGTCATAAGATGTTCCCGCCTGGAAGAACGGATCGCCAAGCCGTGGTAAATCCTCTTCGGCAATGCCAATACCCGTATCGGCTACAACAAGCTTGATAAAGCCATCCTGCACTTGGGCATAGACAGAAACTGTTCCTTTGGCAGGTGTAAACTTGATGGCATTGGAGAGCAGATTGATCAGAATTTGTTTGCACGCCCGCTTGTCAGCAATCAGTTCGGGGAAGTTTTCGGGTATGTAGGCATCCAGTTGTACCCCTGCACTTTCTGCTTTGAGAGCAAAGAGCTGTACACAGCTTGAGACTAGAGGTGGCAGCGCGAAAGGTTCTGGCAAAATGTGGAAATTCCCGCTTTCAATTTTTGACATATCGAGAATACCGTTTACCACGCTCAGCAAATGATGGCCGGAATCGTGGATGAGATTGGCATATTCATGCCGGCGTTCCGCGTCCACATTTGCAAGCTGTTCATTGGCCAATATTTCCGAAAACCCGATAATGGCGTTCAGCGGTGTGCGCAGCTCGTGGCTTACGCTGGCCAGAAAACGGGTTTTTGCAGCCGAAGCGCGGTCGGCATCTTCACGCGCTTCCATAAGCTCGCTTTCCTGCTGTTTGCGCGCAGAAATATCTCGTGTCACCGCAATAATGTCATATCCGTTGGTTGTTTCGGTTTCTGCCGGGTTGCAGCGCATTTCCACCCATACAAATTCCATTGGTGGCGAAAACTGTTCGTTTCTTGTCGCGGTTTCATCCTGCCGGTTACGGCGCAGACGAAACTCTACAGAAGTGGTGCGTCCTGATTGCGCCGTGTCGGAAATGGCGCGCAAAAATGCTGGGCGATCAGCCACATGCACGCGCTCGAAAAAGCCTTTTCCTGCCAGTGTATCTGCGGAAATACCAAGCAGGCTTTCGGTGGCGGGTGAAGCAAAGATAACATTGCCATTGCGGGTGTGACAGGTCAGCAGATCCGTCATATGTTCGGCCAGCATCCGGTAACGGCTTTCGTCTTTCTGCTTGACTCGTATTGCTTTGCGCAAGAGATTTTCTCCGCGCAGCGCAAGACCTGCGGCATAGCCCAGTGCTGCCAGACTGCTTATCACCAGTGCATAGGGAAACAGCCCCCTGTTATCAAAGACAGGCAACAGGCTGTAAGCTTCCAGCATAAGCAGCGTAAGTATTGATGCAAGGCATAAAAGAACAGCGGTGGTAATTGCGCGGCGCGAACCGGAAAAACCAGCCTCAATTGGCACAACCGCAAGCCAGAGCATTGCAAAGGAAGCAATTCCGCCACTGGCCGCACTCACCGTTGTAATAAAACCCGTCAGGCAGCAGGCAGAAAGCAAATGGGCGCGCTTGAGCTTTCCATTGCGAGAAAGATCCAGCGCAATCAGCGCAGGCGTTATCAACCAGAAAAACGCCATGATTTCCAGAGGAGAAGGAACCCCACGAAAAACCAGATAAAGCGGCAGCAAAGCAACCCCGATCATTCCTGTCACCAAATGGGAAACAATGAATGTACGGTGGCGGGCAAAAGCCATTTCATCTCGTGTGGCGGAAGGGTGAACCAGACTGCTCACAAATCCCTGTATTGCCGGAATAACCATCATGCAACGCAACTCATAATCTGCACACGCCAATATCTGTGCGCTTTTTCTTTCGTTACAGCTACTCTGCCACCTTAGTTTTAAATGAAACCTAAACTGGAATTATTATTTCACATCACGTTTGAACAAGGATAATTTTAGGTAAATACTGAATAAACTCTTTGTTCACCTTTTCCAGCAAAAGAGATGGATTCTTCTCCCAAAACAATGCAAATATAGTTGGGCAATCTGTAAAACATCAGATTTGCTTTTCAGATTTCATGGTGTTGCGTATGGTTTTTATATTTAGAACAGTATTCTGGTTTTGTATTGTTCTTGCCTTTTGGCCTAACAATGAAGAAAACCAGAAGAAAACAATTGAAATAATACTCAACTCAACACCGGACTTATCAGAAAGTATTACTTCACAAACGCAAAAACTTGCGGCTCTTACACTGTCTTATAATGCCTTTCCTGGCTCTGATTATTTTACATTACGCCCTTCCATCGCGCCTGATTTATCCGGTTCAGCACTCCCTTCAATCCCTGTGCAATCGGCGCCCTCTCCTCATCCCGGCGTGCAATAATCGGATTTTTCGATAATAGCCTTAATGTTATGATAAGTATTTATCCACAGATCGCACACTGAACACCCTATTTTTGTAATATAAAAATTAACCATATTATTATTTAAAATAAATAATAGCCTTAATCTAATATTACTTTTTCAATTACATTCCTTCCCTGCTTTTTATTTCCTATTTTGGCTGGTGCTCTTTCTATGGTTGCGCTCCCAATAAAATGAGCATTTTATTTGTTAAAGTTCTGCGACAAAATACATCCTTATAGCGAAAATGCTTGATTTTATCGCATTTTTACGTCATTTCCGCTGCTATGATGACGTTTAAAGAAATAGTTGATAATTTTTCGATTCTGGATGATTGGGAAGATCGCTACCGCTATCTTATCGAGCTTGGCCGTAGCTTGCCCGTTTTTCCGGAAGAAGCACGCATTGAAGCCAATAAAGTTCAAGGTTGCGCCAGTCAGGTATGGCTTGTTCATCGCGTTATTGAAAATGATGAGCAGCCATCCCTTGTGTTTCAGGGTGATAGCGATGCCCATCTTGTCCGTGGCCTTGTTGCCATCCTGCTTGCGCTGTATTCGGGTAAAACCGCGCACGAAATACTTTCAACAGATGCTCTTGCAGTCCTTTCAGACTTCGGGCTGAAGGAGCATCTTTCCCCGCAGCGTTCCAATGGCCTTCATGCTATGGTTGCCCGAATTCAACATGATGCCCGCTGCGCTTTAGCGGCATAAGAATCAACCATTTTGCCTGTACAGAAAAAACTGAAAAGTCTGTACAGAGCGTTTAATGCACACCGATGTCCATTGGCTTGATGCCAAGCTTGTTAAACAGCGCGGTATCGGTTGTTTCGTCAGGATTATCCGTTGTCAGCAATGTTTCACCAATAAAAACTGAATTTGCTCCGGCAAAGAAGCACAGCGCTTGCGTTTCATCGCTCATTTCCAAACGTCCTGCGGAGAGCCGTACATGGGATTTGGGCATGAGAATACGGGCCACGGCAATTGTGCGTACAAAATCAATTGGATCGACCTGCGCGGCCTCAGCAGCGGGCGCTCCTTCAATGGGTACCAGCATGTTGATTGGCACGCTCTGTGGTGGCTCTTCGAGATTAGCAAGCGTTACCAGCATATCAACCCGATCCTTGGTGGTTTCGCCCATCCCAACGATGCCACCTGAACACACATTGATACCGGCTTCGCGCACATTGGCCAGCGTATCGAGACGGTCAGCGAACGTGCGTGTTGTGATGACTTCAGGATAAAAGCGTTCGGAGGTGTCAATGTTATGGTTGTAATAATCGAGGCCGGCTTCGCGCAGTGCAATTGCTTGCGCGGGCGATAACATGCCAAGCGTCATACAGGTCTCCATGCCGAGATCTTTAACACCTTTAATCATCGCAACAACCATGGGCATATCGCGTTCTTTGGGGCTACGCCATGCAGCGCCCATACAATAGCGGGTGGCGCCCTCTTCCTTGGCTTTGCGCGCCTCACTGATAACGCGTTCGACTTCCATCAGCTTGGAGGCTTTCAGCCCTGTGGGATTGTGAGCGGATTGGCTGCAATAGCTACAATCTTCGGGACATCCACCTGTTTTAATGGATAAAAGGCGGCTCATTTGTACGGCATTGGGGTCAAAATTCTGGCGATGCACACTGTGCGCCTGAAACAGTAAATCATTGAAGGGCAGATTGTAGAGCTGCCATGCTTCTTCCAAAGTCCAGTGACGGTGCGCGGTATCACACTGTTCTGTTTTTTTCAATGCAACTGACATAAATTAAAAACCTGTTCGTTGGAAAGCGCTTTTGTTTTTCATAGCATAAAAAACGCCTCTTTCCAGCGGTTTTCACAGTAAAATGCAGGTCTTTTCCCAAAAAAAACCGACCTCCGTTGCAGAGGCCGGTATAATCTTCAGCGAATGGATGGCAGAATTATTTTTTCTGACCTTGCTGATTTTGTTTTTGCTGATCCTGCTGGCCAGCCTGACGTTTACCCTGATTTGGGTTTTGTGCTTCCTGCTGGCGCTGCTGTGGATTTTTTTGATTCTGGTTTGAATTCTGGTTTTCGTTTTGTTGTTTGTTATTTGACATTTCGTGTCTCCTCTCTGGGATTGTTATTATTTATTACACTGTATCAACCCTTCACTGTGGGGAAGGTTCCGCTGATTATAAAAAAGACCGGATTTTTTCCGGTCTTTTTCATTTATAGATTTCTTTATTTTACGCGCGTCTGCGTGTTTGCGCATAATCGGCGAGCTTGCCGGTCGGGTCTTCCCACCAGCGGGAAGCGGAAGCCGCATACACGTCTTGGGGTGTAATTCCTATATCTTTCAGCACATGCGGATCAGCATCCACCAACATTGGCATTGCTGTATGACGGCGCGATGCGGCACGGAAAAGCTGGCGCAACGGAGCTGTTACACTTGAAAAGGCTGCTTTGTCCTGAGTGGTTTCAGGGGTGGAATTTAATGCTGTTTCATCAATATTTGTCATTGCAGCTCTCCAAGGCCACGTCGCGTCTATCCGGATTAAAATTTTTCAGTGATGTCATTTCCCATCCACGGCAACACCTTCGCATAGATTGACGCTTAAGAATAACAAATATATATAATTGTATTCATCACATTTCCTTATAGGACGATGCGCCATGGCTACCCCGCTGGATGTGGATCAGCTCAGAAGTTTTGTAGCGATTGTTGATAGTGGCTCGTTCACAAAGGCCAGTGAGATTGTGCATAAAACCCAGTCTGCGATTTCCATGCAGATGCGCCGGCTTGAAGAGCGCGTTGGCAAACCATTGTTTGTGCGTGAAGGCCGCCATAGCCGCCTGAGTGAGGAGGGCGAAAAGCTGCTTGCCTATGCGCGGCGTATTGTCAAACTTTCCTATGAAGCACTGGATGCGCTTGCGGATGTCAACTTGACAGGGCATGTAACGCTTGGCGTTCCTGATGATTATGCGGATCGTTATTTGCCCGCCATTCTGGCGCGTTTTGCACATTCAAATCCGCAAGTGGAAGTGACGGTTATTTGTGAACCAACACCGATGCTAGCAAAACGCATTGCCGAAAATAATCTTGATCTGGCCATTATTACCCACACAGACCGGCGTGGTCCGGCACGGATTATCCGGCAGGAAAAATTGCAGTGGGTTACCTTTGCGCGCGGTACCGTTCAGGATGATCTTCCCCTTCCTCTTGCATTAGGCCGCCCCACCTGCGATTGGCGCCGCGCCGCGGTTGAAAGCCTTGAAGCGCATAACCGCCCTTACAGAGTGCTTTACGCAAGCTGGAATTCCACGGCGGTTGGCGCTGCTGTACTGGCGGGGCTTGCGGTGTCTGTTCTTCCTGAGTCTGCGGTGAGGCCAGATATGCGTGTTCTGACGCCTGCCGATGGCTTTCCGGCTTTACCATCGGTAAAAATTGGGCTGATGCGCAACCCGCATGTGACAGGCGCACTCATTGATGCTCTTGCGGATCATATTGTTGCCAGCCTGACGGAACTGGGAGAAGAAGCCTCTCCCAGTCTTGCATCACCACCGCTTAGTCTGGCTTGATTTTAGAGCTGTTGCGCATTTTTTCCTGGCTAAGCCGTACCAGACGAATGTGTTTACCTAGATCATATGCGTGGTGATTGCAGCGCCGTTTACGCCTTTCGCAGAGAAGCGCCCTTTGATTTTTTCCTCTGGTGCAATTTTCTGATGTGATGGTGAACATTTTTTCGGCTTCTTCAAAAGCTGTTGTAGCTGTCGGATTTTTTGATGCTTGCGCCGTAACCACGTCATCGCTGCGCCAACTTCTGATGCGGGTCTGATGCCTTTTATTTACAGTGTTATGCTGTGCTTTCACCATTGTGTTGTGTCTCCCCTGCTGTCTTGTTCTGGCAATCTGCGTTTTTGTATTGGATTTGGCCTCTCACATAAGGGGTAATCTTTTTGTTTGTTGCCATGCCACGCATTTGTTTACCCCAGTGCAACCATAAGGGGTATTTTATGGGGAGGGGGATAAGTTTCCTGAGTTGACTAAGAGCCGCGGCTGTAACCTACTATATCTCTCTAACCCGGAAATGGGGCTGGAATGGGGGACGTAGTGAAACGCATGACACCAAACAATACCCTGAAAAATCGAAATTTATGCAATAAGACATTGAAAAACAATTTATCTTTAAAAGAAGGGAGTTGTTATAAAAAACGTATGCGGGCAGAACACGCACAGATTGCAGAACTTGTCAGTACAGCGGTCGCTCACTCCTTGCGCGTACCGCCGAAGGATCTGTTTTCGCATTCACGCTGCCAGGCACAAACAGCGCTTGCGCGGCAAATGGCGATTTATCTTTTGCATACAGGCATTGGCTTGAGCCTTAATCAGGTAGCGCCTCTCTTCAAGCGTGACCGTACAACTGTGGCACATGCCTGCCGGAAGATTGAAGAAATGCGCGACAACCGTGATATCGATACCTTACTTGGTCACCTTGAACGCGGGCTTGAAGCCTGGCAACACGCTTTCCAATTCGTAGAGATGCGCCCATGAAAAATTCTCGTAAAACAAATAACCTGCGTAGCTGTTCCCCTGCGGAAAAATTGCTTCTTGATATGGTTACACATGCTTTTTCCCTTCAATCCGATCCGGATGAACCCGCAATCACCGTGCGCTCCGGCACCCGTACCCGAATTTCTGCGGTGTTGATTGAGGAACTGGTCAACCGCGACCTTATTGCAAGAAAATCCACAACATTCCTACCCACCGATGCTGGCAGAGCGTGGGTTTCGCGCTATCTTTCGCCTGCGGATGAAGGTTTTTTGCATCAGCATCGCGTTCGCCGGACAAGCATTGTTGAAAACGATGGCTTACGCCGTCGTGTTACAATCAATGCAGCAGAAAGCCCTCTTGCATGGCTAAAAAGCAGACAAGGAACAACCATTAGCGCAGCGGGCTTTGCCGCAGGTGAACGCTTGCGGCAAGACTTTACACTGGCACAGCTTGCGCCGCGCCTTACCACCCATTGGGCTCCCCCTGAACAGCGCAGCACCGCGGGTGATCCTATGATGTTTTGTGATACAGTATTAGCAGCGCGGCAGCGGTTTGCGCGTGCCATGGCACATGTGGGATCGGAATTTCAAAGTATTCTGGTCGATATTGTGTGTTTTTTAAAGGGTCTGGAACAGCTTGAAAAAGAGCGCCAATGGCCTGCCCGATCCGCTAAAGTTGTTTTGGGACTGGCTCTTGAAAAATTGGCACACCACTATGGCATTTGCTCGCAAGCAACAGGAAAAAAAACGTCTGCTCTGCGTTCTTGGGCAGCGCCGCCTGTGCAAAAGGCCTTATAGCCGTGTTTTCATCGGTTTTTTCTGCTTTGCAAAACACTCCTGAAACGTATTCAGGAGTGTTTTTTCAATTGATTTGTAGCACATTTGGGTAACAGAGTAGCCATTGAATCCTCAGATGTATATCGTCTGAGGCATATAAAATGATTATCTATCTCAGGCTATAAATCTTTGTTTTAACGCATATTTTTTTGCTGTGTCGGCCGTTGGCTCAATCAAATGATCATTTTATTTGCGCTCAGCTATAATGCTCTGCACTTGCTTCTAGCAGCGGATTCTAGCAGACTAAACGTGAAACCATCGAAGTAATCCAGACCTCTTTAACCAGAACATTTTTCAAAATCTGTCGCAAGAAAATTTTATAGGGGGGATAAGTGTCTTTTCAGGTGATATTTACTCTTTTTTCCCCAAAATATTTTTTCCAATACAAGCGGCATTATTTACAATATTTACTTGCTATTTGAAGTTATCCACAGCAAGAGCAATTGTTGCCATCACATCCGCAATATCTTGGCAGCTTATGGTGTTTGTCAGTGAAAGCCGTAAACGTGCTGTGCCTGGAGGCACAGTTGGTGGACGAATACCGCGTACATCAAACCCCGCGGTTTGCAAGGCCTCGGCGTAAGCCATTGTGAGCTTGTTGTCGCCAATGATGATTGGCTGAATTTGAGTTTTGCTTGCAGGAAAACCCAGTTTTTGCATGTGTTTTTGCATCTCTGTCAGGCGTGTGAAAAGAGCTGCGCGACGCTCTGGCTCATCGGCTACCATGCGCAACGCCTCTCTCACTGCGCGCGCCATCAATGGCGATGGGGCTGTGGCGAAGATGAAGCCCCGCGCACGGTTAACCAGAAAATCGATAATGCGTTTATCACCTGTAACGAGCGCACCGCTTGCTCCTAAAGCCTTGCCGCATGTGTGCAGTACAATAATGTGTTCCTGGCCTTCCAGTTCTTCGGAGAAACCCTTACCATTTTTTCCCCAGACACCGGTTGCGTGCGCTTCATCAATCAATAAAAACCCATTGTATCTCAAGGCAAGTGTGCTGAGTTCAGCCAAGGGTGCGCAGTCACCATCCATGGAATAAAGACTTTCAACGGCAATCCATGGCGTTCCCATCCCTCCCTTGTTCCGCCACTGTTGTATGGCTTGCTCACATGCATCGCTGTTGTTGTGTTCCACCTGAACGGTTTCTGCTTTGCTTAATCGCATTCCCTGATGGGCGCTGGCATGAATAAAAGCATCATAGAAGATAGCATCCCCGCGTTGCGGTAATGTTGAAAGCAGAGCGGAATTAGCATGATATCCTCCCCCGAAGTAGAGGCTTGCTTGCGCTCCAAAGAAGCGTGCAGCTTCTTCTTCCAGCGCTTCATGCTCCTGACAATTTCCGCGTAAAAGACGCGAGCCGCCTGCCCCGACCGGCACACCCTCCTCAAGAGCTTGTTGCACTGCGCGTTTCAACCGTAATGAATTGGCAAGCCCTATGTAGTCATTGGATGAGAAATCAATGCCCTTGCGAGGCGCTAACGTCCTGTATCCGGAACGGCGGATCAGACCACGGGTCACGTCTTCAATTGCAGTAAAACGCACGGGATACCTCTTGATGCGCACCAGCTTTCTGCCAGAACGCAAATTTTATTTACTGTAGAGCACTTCTCCATCGCGGTAAAAGGGCTTATCTCCGGAAAAATAGATGATTCCACTTAAATAGCGAATATCGTTTTCCAGCGCCATAAGAGCGCGCTCTGCATTCACGGCTTCAGGTTCTGGCGTTTCCACCACTAAACGTTCAAGAGCATAACGGTAAGATGCCGCGCGCTGTATCAGAGAATCATGGCTCCACCAGACAACAATCTGGTTTTCGGTTACACGCATCCTAGCATTGGCATCTTCATCCTCCGGTTTATTACGCATAAAGCCGAGGCTTGCTTCACGGATACGGTCTGTCTCCCGTATCTTTTCTGCCAAAGTAAAAAATGGCGGTATCTGCGCTCTGTCAGTGTTAATATCATTTAAAAGGTGATTATAGCGCGCAATGGAAGATTGATAAGGCTGCTGCAACAGCCTTGTTCCATAGGTGCGTATGTCGGTTTGTGTTTTACTGGCTGGCAATACACGAGTGCGCCGTAATTCTACAAGCCGGGTTTCTTTTGCGGAACGGGGCTGCGCGGGCATAATGATGCCCCACGCGCGGTTGCGCAGTTCTTTTTCATCGTCCGTTAGCGGAAAGCGCGAGACTGGTTCACCCCGTTTGCGTGCGGTTTGGTTGCCAAGTTTTGTTAAGACAGAATCATTCCATGCGGAAGGCTGTTGCCGTCCAAAGTCTCCGGTGGAGGGTGCGCAACCTCCTGCCGCGATAACACTGCTTGCGGCCAGAAAGAGCGTAATAGGCTTGAATGTTCTGTGCATCGGCTTTTTCCTGTCGGGAATGCTCCCGACAGTGTGCTTGAGAATGGTTAACGCTTGCTTCTTTGTGCCTCAATTACTTTCATTGTCACAGCACGCGTTAGGATCATCGCTATACAGGCGGCGACACTGACCAGAAATTTTCCGTCCTGCGGCCTCGGTCTCACGCTGGACGCTGTGCGTCCAAAGGGCAGGACTTATCCTCCTTTGCAGACATGAGATGAATGTCTGTATCTTTTGTTTTATATTCAGCGGCGAAAGGCAAAATAACACCGCCTTCTGCAACTGCTTTTGGCTTTTTACGCATCCGCAAACGCAGTGGGTCCTGTTCAAATGTTACGATTGTGCCCATGATTTTTCCTTTCACCATCACACAGACCCTTTTGTCTGCCGTCCATTTTTCCACAGTTTTAACGTTCATTCTATTAACACCCCACCAAGGTTAACGCTCTGCTAATAAAGCCTGCCTATGGTGGTTGATTATTTTGCCTCTTGGCATGGACGTTCCAAAGTTATGTTTTCGCGTATTGAGAGTATTGAACGCTTGGCCGATGAGGGTGGGCATGACGCCCGCTCCACATTTTTGCGTGTGGCGCTTGAGCAGTTCTTGCGCCATGAACACAGGCCAACACATTCAGAAATAGAGCGTTTTTCAGATCTTTGTCTGGCATTGATCGAGCACGTTGACAGCTCTACGCGGCACTTGCTTGCAACCCGTCTTTCTCCTTACCACTATGCTCCGACACCTGTTCTGGAGCGCTTGTTGCTGGATGCAAATCCTGTGGTTTCAGACGAAGTGATTAGACGCTCCTGCCATTTTACACATGCAGAATTGCAGCAGATTTGTATGGAAGGCAAAGTCCGTCATGCCTGTGCTATAGCCGAGCGGCAGGACCTTGATCTTACCCTTGTACGCTTACTGGTACAGCACCCTAACGAAAAAGTCGTTCTGGCCTTAATAGGCAATCTTAATGCACCGTTTGATGCAGAAGCTATCCGCATCATCATTCAGCGGATACATCGCGGCGATGTAGAATCTGGCCTGCTTCTACAGCGTAAAGATATTCCTGCACTCTGGCTTGCGGGGCTATATTCTTATGCGCAAGCAGAAGAGCGTTCTTATTTGCGCACAGCAATCGGCGCGGAAGCCGGACCTCCTGAACTCCCTATTCCGCAAGAAACATATCCTCTTCTTTATACTGCGATGCTCAGGAAAGATATTGTAGGCTTGCGCCACGCTTTGGCACGAATGTTAAGGCTATCCCCTGAAAGCACCCATATGATTACCGATGATGAAACCGGCGAACTGCTGGCATTGGCATTGCTGGCGGTAGGACTTGATGAACAGCAAACAGCGCATGTTTTACGGTTTGTGGTGGCTGCCGGTGCAAAAGACGGCGCTTGTATTCAATCCATGCTTACGGGTATTTTTCAGGAAACATCCCGCCGGTCTGCACGACGCATTGTCAGCGCTGTATCCAACGATGCTCCCGGATTTTCGCATCAACCTCATATGCTTCATGCCGGAGCAGGTAGCCGATACCCCTTACCTCTAACCACAGCATCTGCATCAGGCATTAAAACCTTACTCCGTCAATCAGAACGTTGAGGCTTGCTTGTATTCTCACAAATAAAAGATATTTCTTATCAAAGATGGAACTTGCCTGGTATCTGCTACGTTATAAAGCTGTATCCGATAGCGCAAGCGTCAGAAATAACAGCGCAATTACGCTATCGGTCTTTATTTTATGACAAAGATTCACCCCATGAATTGATTCATTTAAAGGGTGCCTTACTTTGCAATACACTGAGAAAAGGAAATCATAATGAATTGGGATCGTATTGAAGGTAACTGGGAAAAATTTAAGGGTCAGGTTCAACAGCAGTGGGGAAAACTGACCAATGATGATCTTGATGTGATTAAAGGAAAAGAAACCGAACTTTCCGGTCGCCTGCAAGCCCATTATGGCTATACAAAAGATCAAGCGCAGAAAGAAATCGATACCTTCAGAAATTCAATAAAACATTAATCTTATTCATGTTTTATACCAAACCAGATTGGTCAGAAGGTTAATCTGGTTTCTCTTCCGAAATTAATAAAAAAATATTCGGCAGGGTTTATAAGAAATAACGCGAAATACCATATCTGCGGTATTTTACTGGTATTATTCAACAATAAAAGATGAAAAAAGGGAAATTGGTTATGGCTCCTCGTATCGTGCCTGATGCACAAGAAACTGCAGAATTTAATGACCAGCTGACATCTTTGCGTCAAGATTTGTCTCATCTCAGCTCTACCGTGACTGATTTTATAAAATCACGGGCGAATGAGGCCTCAGCGCAGGTAAAAGACGCGGCAGATGATGCTACTTCCACAGCAACACGCCTTGCCCATCAGGCGGCGGATGCCGTTAAATCAACTGGTGCAGAACTCGAAGCCCGTATTGAGAAAAATCCTTGGAATTCTGTACTGATTGCAGGTGGTATCGGCCTCATTCTGGGCATGTTAACACGCAATTCACGTTGAGGTGATGATGCAAGGCTTATTTTCAAGCCTGATGGGAAACATGAAGGCACGCTATCAATCGTGCCTTCGTAATGCTGCCCTCCAGGTTGCTATCGGATTTTCAGCCTTGATTGCGCTGGGTTTTTTCACTGCGAGCGGGTTTATTTATCTGCTTGATTTCTTTAATGCAGCAGAAACAGCATTAATTGTAGGCGGTATCTATTTGATTGTTGTGATGCTGCTTGTGAGTTTTCTTGCTATTTCCAACGAACAAAGCCAGAAAAAAGTAAAGCCTTCTTCTGCACTTGGACAAGATGCTTTTTTAACACGTCTTGTTGATGATATTTCTACAAAAGGGTTTCAACCATCACAATTGGCACTTTTGGCCAGTTTGCCTGTGTTGAAGAATGTAAACCCTAAACACATTGCTCTTTTAGTAATGATTGCCGGTTTTGTCTCTGGTAGAAAAATAAAATCCTGACCTAATACTGCTCATAGCATTTGACGTGCGGAAGTTTATTCTTCTGCACGTTTTTTATTTTTCATAATGAATAGCCAAAATCATATAAAATGATTATTTTAGTGAAACTCGCTTATAACATTCTCTAATTTACTTATTAGAATGCTTTTTCATCCTGTCCACAATATGCCAGCTCTACAGTGTGGCGCATTTGTAATCGCTGGCTTTCTGTACCTACGAATGCCTTTGCAACAATAAGTCCTACATGTGTAGGAGCGGCAAGTACTATCGTTGAGGCAGGAAGTGTTTCTCTATCCGGCGCTAAATTGTTTGGTCCATACAGAAAAATATCCATTTTCCCGCTTACGGATGAACGCTGGTTCAAAGCATAAAACACTCCCCCATCATGGGCATGAAAAGCAAGCGTGAAATAATTTTCATCCATCGATGCATTGATATAAAGAGGTCCATCGCGCAAATCAAATTTGCAAAAACGGTATTCAAAAGCTGGATCCAGCTTCGGTAAATGCCGCTGTTGAGTTCCTAAAGAGGCAAATCTGTTTGCAGGAAGATGTTTTTCTATGCGGCCATAAGCACTTTGAGGCGCCAGCACAGGAAGTAACATCAACGCTCCAATATGTGCAATCCCTCCAAGAGATAAACTTAAAAGCAGAAGAAACACTATACGCATCATTCGCATGATCTCCGCTCAATACGCGGAAGTGGGGTTCTGCTCCGGTTTTCTGCAAATGCGTTGATGGCTACATCATAAAACCGTAAATGCAGTGTGAACGCGCCCTTGTCTGGTGCAGGTAACCAATCTTTTCCTTTGGGTGAGGCACTTACTAACGCCCTTATTTCACCGTTTGCTGAGCGCAAAATTTCTTGAGAAGTAAAAGCATAGCGCCGCGCTGGATTGAAAATATCACGCCCCTGTGTATCGGTGAGGCTTAATGTCCACACAGGAACCGCGTCAAGATTTCCAGTTATGAGGTAATCGCACCGCGCATCCAGCGTGCGGCCCGTATCGTCTGTGGTAGATTGAAAAGCAATCCCATCCACTACTGCCAGCGGTATTTCACCAGAAATGGACAGATATGCCAGCGTATAGGCATCAATGTCCGGTTTGCCGATATTTGGATAAGCGTACCATGAACCGTTTTTCACAGTTATAAAAGATAGCTGTGCATGGGTAGCATAATACACGCTCCCAAGCCCGATAGCGAGGGCAAGTGCGGCAACAAACAGAAGCTGAACAATTAAACGCATTTCGATAAACCAAAAAGCAAGTAACAGGTATTTGCCACAGGCAGCAGAAAATAAAAAGTCCTAATGCGCCGTAAAAGTCGCCTTTCTCATTATGAGCGAAAAAATCAGCGCTTTCTTCCTTGCTTGAACAATCCTTTTAAAGCGTATAGAACACATGCGGATTTCTTTTTTATCATGCTTACAGGCGTTTCATATTTCATGCCTTCGCGTACATTCATCGTTACAGGCACAGATACAGGTATTGGTAAGACGGTTTTTGCAGCCGCTCTCACCCATGCGCTTGAAGCCTTTTACTGGAAACCTGTACAGGCCGGGCTGGAAAACGAGACCGATAGCCAATGCGTTGCGCGTCTTGGTCAAATTCCTGTCAACCGCATTATACCAGAAGCCTATAAGCTTGCCCTTCCTGCTTCGCCGCATCTCGCTGCCGCGCAAGAAGGGCTGACAATTGAACTTGAAGAACTTGCTCTACCTTTTCTTGCAGAATGCCTTGTGGTGGAAGGTGCGGGCGGGATTATGGTGCCACTTAACCGTCATAACGTGTATGCGGATGCATTTGCTCGCTGGCAAGCACCTGTAATTCTTTGTGCCCGCACTACCCTTGGCACCATCAATCACACCTTGCTTTCGCTCCAAGTCCTGCGAAGTCGGAACATTCCCGTACTGGGTATTGCGTTTATTGGCGCCAAAAACAGCCCTACAGAAGAGATTATTGCGGAACTTGGCGCGATAAAAATTTTGGGATGTTTGCCTTTTTTGCAAGATCTCAATCCTGCGACACTGGCTCTTGCTTTTGCTGAAAATTTCTCACTCGCAGATTTTCAGAACGGAGCGTGATGTATGGCTTCTCCTGTCTGGCATCCCTTTACACAACATGGCCTTGAACCGGAGATGCTTTCGATTGCTCGCACCGAAGGGGCTTATCTTTACCGCGCCGATGGTGATCCAATTCTTGATGCTATCTCTTCCTGGTGGGTAAATACACACGGCCATCGCCACCCTTCCATCATGCAAGCCATTACTGATACAGCACAAAAGCTGGATCAGCTTATTTTTGCGGGTTTTACACATGAGCCGGCAGAACAGCTTGCCAATGCTTTGCTTGACCTTGCCCCAAAGGGGCTATCGCATGTGTTTTATTCCGATAGCGGATCCGTTTGCGTGGAAGTAGCACTTAAAATGGCACTGGGCTATTTCCGCAATCGTGGCGAAGCACGTGATCGCATTGTGGTGATGGAACACAGCTATCACGGCGATACGATTGGCACCATGAGTATTGGAGCGCGTGGAGTTTTTAATACGGCCTATGAACCCCTGTTGTTCGATGTGAGGCGTATTGATTATCCGCAAGAAGGGCGGGAATACACTACACTTGAGCAGTTTGAAACTTATGCCCGCCACGGAGATTGTGCCGCCCTGATTGTTGAGCCACTGGTGCTTGGTTCAGGAGGAATGCTGTTTTATACGCCAGAAACACTGCGAAACCTCAGAGAAATTGCTGAAAAATATGGCGTATTGTTTATTGCGGACGAAGTGATGACCGGCTGGGGTCGCACCGGCACATTGTTTGCGTGCCATCAAGCGGGGATTACGCCTGATATTCTGTGTACATCAAAAGGGCTGACAGGCGGCACCCTTCCCTTGGCAGCGACTCTTGCCACTGCCGAAATTTATGATGCACACTACGCCCCTGACAAGGCAAAAATGTTTTTCCATTCCAGTTCTTACACTGCAAATCCTTTGGCGTGCGCCGCAGGATTTGCCAATACAGAAATCTGGCGTACCGAGCCGGTGATGCAACGGATTGCTGACCTTTCCCACTGGCAGCATGAAGCCATTCAACTGCGTAAAAACAATCCGCTTTATAGCAATGTCCGCAACATAGGCACCATTGGTGCGCTTGATCTTAAGGTGAAAGACGAGGGTTATCTTGCCGATATTAGTAATCGCTTTCGTGCCTTTTGTCTTGAACGCAATGTTTTGCTGCGCCCTTTGGGCAATGTGGTTTATGTGCTTCCCCCCTATTGTATCACGCGAGAAGAACTGGTGAATGTCTATAGCGTTATTGATGAAGCGGCAGAGGTCTTGGTATGAGACAGCTTTATGGCGCAACCCTCACCGGATTTGGCCATGCGGTGCCAGAGCGCGTTGTATGGAATGCAGAAATTGAAACGCAGCTTGGCCTTGAGAATGGCTGGATTGCGCGTCGTACGGGCATTCATGCACGGCGCTGGGCAATGCCGGATGATACGCTCACCGATCTGGCAGCACAGGCAGGACGGCACGCCATTCAGTCGGCAGGTATTGCCTCTGATAGCATTGGCCTTGTAGTGCTCGCCACCTCAACACCCGATCATCTGCTGCCGCCCTCCGCACCGCTGGTCGCACATAAGCTCGGACTTTCCCACGCGGGTGCCATTGATATGGCAGGGGCTTGTGCCGGATTTATCTATGCGTTGCTTGCCGCCGAAAGCCATGTGCGTCTGTGGGGGAAAGCAGTGGTGGTGATTGCAGCAAATATTCTTTCGCGGCGCATTAATCCGGCTGAGCGGGCAAGCAGTGTGCTGTTTGCGGATGCAGCGGGCGCGGTTGTGGTTGCGCCAACTGTCGATATTTCCTCTGGTATTCTTGGGCAAGACATGGCCAGCAATGGCGCATATTATCATCTGGTGCATATTCCGACAGGTGGCAGCAATGCACCTTTCAGTACAGAAACGCTGTTAAATGAGACACTTATGACAATGCCCAAAGGGCGGGAACTCTATGTTCAGGCCACCGGAATGATGGCGGAATGTGCGCGGAATGCTGCGGAACAAGCGGAATTAAGTGTAGAAGATATTGATTATTTCATTCCGCATCAGGCTAACAGCCGGATCTTTGAAACCATTGCCCGCAATCTTGGGATTGCTGAAAATAAAATCCTGCGCTCAATTGCTGAGTATGGAAACTCCTCTGCAGCGACCATTCCGCTTACCCTGTCGCTGGCGCATCAAGAGCGGCCATTTAAAGCGGGAGATACACTTTTATTCACCGCGGCCGGTGCTGGCCTCACGGGCGGGGCTGTCGTTCTCCGGATCTAAGACCGGCGGATAAAGGTGAACTTGCCCCTTATAGTCACGAATACGCATATCGTCATCCCCCTGCCCTTCTGCCTGTATGTAATGGGGTCCAATGGGTGATTTGCCATACCCACCGGGAATATCGAGTACATACTGCGGCTGGCAAAGGCCTGAATAACGACCATGCAGATGCTGCATCAGCTGTTGTCCCTCCGCAATCGTCGTGCGGAAATGGGATGTACCGGGTGCCAGATCGCCATGGTGCAGATAATAGGGCTTGATCCGGTTTTCCACCAGTGTGCGCATAAGCTGACCCAATGCTTCGGGCGTATCATTGATGCCGCGTAATAAAACGCTTTGGCTCAGCATCGGAATGCCTGCATCCACCAATGTGGCGCAAGCAGTTTTTGCTTCAGACGTCATCTCGTTGGCATGGTTGCTGTGCAGCACCACAAAGGTGGTAAGGTTTGGCGCTTTAATGGCGTCAATCAATGTCGGCGTTATGCGCTCCGGCGCGACAACCGGCACTCGGGTATGAAAACGCACAATTTTCACATGTTCCATAGAGGAAAGTGCATTGATAATTTCAGCAAGACGGCGCGGCGAAGCAATGAACGGATCTCCCCCCGTCAACACTACTTCCCAGATGCCTTTCTGTTCGCGGATATAGTCCAGCGCAACGTCCCGCTCTTCGCGTGACATGGTTTTAATGCCGTTTGGCCCCACCATTTCACGCCGGAAGCAAAACCGGCAATAGACCGGACAGGAATGCACCAGTTTTAAAAGAACCCGGTCAGGATAGCGGTGAACAATCCCTGCAACAGGGCTGTGCGCTGCATCACCGATAGGATCAACACGCTCTTGTGGCAATGTTTCCAATTCTTCCGGTTGCGGGATAAACTGCCGCGCAATAGGATCATTACTGGCGTCAATCATATCAGCCATAAGGGGAGTAATCGCTACCGAATACCGTGCCGCTACAGCCTCTAGCGCTGAGGTATCGGCTCGCTTGATAAAATCACGCTGGAGCAATTGCTCTACAGTGACGAGCGTTGCAGGACGTTTCACAGTGCCTTCCATCTCTTGCCGGATAAGCCGCAAGCAGGCTTATCCCTTACACCAGAAAACGATTCAACAACAGAGTATTTATTTGTTTGCTGCACCAAGCTCATCTGGATGAGGAATGGTGTAAAGTCCTTTGTTTTGCTATAAGGAAAAAAGGCGCAGGCAATGTGTTGGATTTGCAAGCCTTTTTGACACAGTAGCCGGACAAAAAGATCACATCCTCCGGACACCACAATGACGGGCGATTTGCGGCGACGAGCCGCTCAACCGAAGGGATACTCCGCTTTTCGCGTCTCTTGTTGCAACTCTGGTCATTTCTGGTGCCATTCTCTTCATATTAGTGAGGACTGATCCTACGGTGCAATACCAGAATATTGCCCAGCCCTACCAGCATAAGTCCGGCGATTGCCCACGGCGTCCATGCGTAATACTCTACCACACTGGAAATAAGCAGTGCAAAAACAGGCAATAACACTGTCAGATAACCTGTTTTGGCAGCACCCATGAGCCGCAAGAGCGTTATATAGCCCAAAAATGCCAATACCGAAGATACGACAGCCGACCAGATCAAACTTATGATGTAAGGCGTTGTCCATTCAATCTGGAAGGAATGCCCTAAAGCAAATCCCAATGCCGCAGAGGCAAATGAGCCATAAAACATGCCAATGGCAATTGAAGGCAGCAGCGGAATATTGCGCTGCTGTACCCGCACCAGAACATAGTTTCCGGTGCAAAAGACCACGGTTCCCATGCAAGCTGTAAGGAGTGCCGCAAAAGAAGCATTGCCCAATGCGTCAGAGCCAATTTCTGGCGCAAAGAGCAGCATAAGACCGCCTAACCCCATAAAGCTGCCAACCACCGTTTTTATACCAACACGCTGACGCAATATCAACGATTGCATCATCAGATTGCCCGGTGCAGCCAACGCAAACACGACTGAGAGCAAACCGGAAACCAAGTATTGCCCTGCGGTATAAAAGAAGAAAAAATTAAAAGAAAAGAGCGTTAATCCGGTAATCGCCATGAGCAGGTGGTCGCTTTTACTAAAGCCTCGTAAGGACTTTTTGCGCACCAGACAGATGACCGTCATAATACAGCCAGCCAGTAAAAACCGCCAAAATAACGAGATTTCTGGCGCAACGACACCCACTTGATAATGCAGGGCGATCCAGCTTGTACTCCACCCCAAAACAACCAGCGCGATCAACCCTGCAATAAAGGTTCCTGAATGTGTTTTCGGTTGTGTTTCAGTTTTTTTAAGTGTTGCAGTACTTCCTGCTACCGCTGTCATAACGGCTATTTCCTTCGCATGGGAGGATATTCCTCTTTTCCTACCATGCGCCTGAGCCACGCAAAAAACAATTGATCAGATGTGATGATTGCCATCGCTTTTTGTGATGGATGGCACCCATAAATGATTTCAATTAAAAATTTTACATGAAACCACTATAAGTTTTTTTCTCTACGTAATTTTAGCTTCGCTGTCCACAGGGCAGCGCGAAGCAGTAAATCCCATATACACTTTTGCTTAAATTGCTACAAATTTTATGTAATTATTTTAAACGTGCTGGCCGCCATTGATGTGGATTTCCGCACCGTTTACATAGGACGATTGATCCGAGCAAAGAAAATAGATGATTTTTGCGACTTCATCCGGTGTGCCAAGCCTTTGCATCGGAATTTGTTCAACAATCTTATCTGTGCCTGGCGAAAGAATGGATGTATCAATCTCACCGGGAGCAATGGCGTTGACACGTACATTTAATGGCCCAAAATCACTTGCCATTTCGCGGGTTAATGCGGCTAGAGCCGCTTTAGAAGTTGCGTAGGCCGAACCTGCAAAAGGATGCACTCGCGAACCGGCAATAGATGTGACATTCACCACGGCGCCTTTGGCTTTTGCCAACTCGTTTTTTAATCCACGGGCAAGCATAATCGGCGCAAAAAAATTAACCTGAAATACTTGTTGCCATGCGCTTAGTTCGGTTTCAATCGTACTCAGGCGCGAACCTTTCTCGCCTTTGGGAGAAATGCCCGCATTGTTGACCAGAGCGTGCAGTTCTCCACCTTCCAGTCTGCGCTGGATTTCTTCAATAGCTTCAAGGGTATTTTCAGGATTGGCGAGATCAACCTGGATATGATCTTCTGGCCCTGCTTCCCACGGACAATTTTCAGGGAAAGGTTGCCGTGAGCAACTTATCACACGCCAACCCGCGGCTGAAAAGCGTTTAACGGTAGCATGACCAATGCCGCGAGAGGCACCAGTGAGCAAAAGCGTGCGGCGTGTATTTTTTTCAGACATGTTCAGCACGTTACCCGCATTTCAGGAAACTGCAAGCAGGATTTTAGTGCCACGGATAATTGTTTGAAAGCCATGCACGCATAGTTTCCAATAATGCTTCCGGTTGCTCTAAAGGAATCATATGTCCCGAATGGGAAATAATCTCCAACTGCGTATTGGGGAGAGTTTCGGCCAGTTCTTTCGCTTCCTCCAAAGAGCGTAAGGCATCATTTTCAGCGGCAATTACTAAAACAGGGCATATGATGCCAACGGTATTTGCAGCTGTCGCCGTGCGCTCAAGCATGGATTGCCGTATAAACACATCTTTTCCCAAACGTATTCCCATATCATGCAGATGCGTCAGCATTGCTTCGGTACAGTGGGTTGGATGCAGTGATGCCTTCAAGGCACTTTTGCTCATGCCGCGAAATGCCCTGTTCTGCCTCACCGCATCCAGCGCAAGTGCTTTGGCCGCGCGTTGTTGTGGCGTGTCATCCCGCAGCGAACTGGCAACCAGCACCAACCCCTTAATCCGCTCCGGGGCAAGCGCGGCCATTTCGCGCGCAATGTAACCGCCCATTGAAAATCCAATGAGAATGCATTCATCCGGACACTCTTTCAACAAAGCGTCAGCCATGCCATGCAGTGTTTCCCCATGCGTTGGCACACATGCAAGCGTGGGCATAACCTTGGTTATGAGGGGAAGAAAATCTCTCCATAGCGCACTATCCAGCATGAAGCCGGGAATAAGTACCACAGGCAAGGACTGCAATGATGGGTTCACACCGTTTTCTTTCGATTACGCAATTCTGAGACTATGGATAAAGGCGCTGGATTTTCCATTCCGTATTGTTTTCCGAGGAATAAACCGCGCGATCATGCAACCGGAAAGGCCGGTCATGCCAAAATTCAATGGTGCGCGGCGAAACACGGTAACCGCTCCAATGCGCAGGGCGTGGTACAATCTTCCCGGTAAATCGCGCATCGATTTCAGCGACAGCATCGTCAAATACCTGACGGCTTTCCAAAGGTTGCGATTGCTGCGAAGCCCAAGCACCGATCTGGCTTTCACGGGCACGGCTGGCAAAATAGGTATCCGCTTCTTCCGAAGTCACCGGTGCAACAATACCGCGAATGCGTACCTGTTTGCGTAAAGATTTCCAATGGAAAACCAGCGTAGCAACGGGATTGACAGCCAGTTCAGCGCCTTTTGCGCTCATGGTATTGGTATAGAATGTAAACCCATAAGAACTGATATCTTTCAGCAGGACGATTCGCGCATTCGGAAAGCCCTCCGCATCCACTGTTGCCAATGTCATTGCGTTCGGATCATTTATTTCTGACGCCTGCGCTTCCTTATACCACATCAAAAAAAGCGCGTAAGGATCTTTTTCCTCTAAAAAGTTACCGGATATTAACGTTGTGGGGTTTTCAATGGAGTGAGGCTCGTGCATGATCTTCTCTTCAAAATTTAGGCAGTGCGTTTGAATGGTTTCTAGTTGCAGTTCAAATTCCCATGATACCGCTTTTAAAAAGCTGGTCATCGTTATGTTTCTATCCCTTATCATGGGAGGGTGCAGTGTATCCATGGGAAATATGTTCGGCGGAGGTGATAGCGAAGAGGAAATCACAGGTTCAACAACGCAGCCCCCCCTTACAGCACCCGTTGGTGCTGTTTCTGGACAGCCTCTGCCACATGTTAACGGCGCCCCATCTTCCCTTAATACGCCAAGTAACTATCAGCAGCCAACGGTTGTCACCGGCTCCCTTCCTGCGCAACCAAGAGACACCTCTCTTCCTGTAAAGATCAGCACTTCCGACTGGGGCTATGCGCGCGGAGCCCTCGGTTTGGCACTCACAGGCCCCGAAAACACACCTCCCGTTCCGTGGGCAAATCCTGACACAGGTGTTCGCGGAAATTTTGTTCCTTCCGCTCCTGCAGAAGTGAATAATGGTGTTATGTGCCGCTCTTTCATTGCAAGCCGCTATGAGCAATCAAACAGTCAGAAAATGCAGGGCAAGGCTTGCCGGAACGCCGATGGTTACTGGGCTATCGAAGAAGCCAAACCTCTGCTTTAATACTTATAAACAACCCGCTTCAGCTGTAGCAAAATTTCATATTATCCCTTGATTTTTTTTCACACGAAAACCATTTCACTACCATAGTTTCTTCCAGCGATAATTGTTTCAGGTTAGAATTGAAAAATGCGCGATCCCTACATCGTCCTGGGTATTTCAAAAAAAGCCGATGAGGCTGAAATTAAAAAAGCTTTTCGCAAGCTTGCCAAAGCACACCACCCTGATGCAAACCCAAATGACCCAAATGCCAAAGAGCGTTTTGCCGAAATCAGCACCGCTTATGACTTCTTAAATGATGCCGAAAAACGACAAGCCTATGATCGCGGCGATATTGATGCAGATGGACAACCACGCTTTCACGGCGGTTTTAGCGGGGGCAATTCACGATCTCATGAAAAATCATGGCATTCAGGTTTTGGGCGGGGATTCAATCCATCCTCTTCGGGATTTGGTCAAACCGCTGGCGAAGATCCCTTTGCTGATTTTCTAAAAGCGTTTACCGGCGCTTCCGCCGAAGCACCGCGTCAAGGAAAATCCTCTTTCCGCGGCCATAGCAGCGCTTTCACCGGAGAAAAAGGTGAAGACATTAGCCTTACCGCTGTTATCCCCTTCCTAGAATGGGCAAAAGGCGGAAAAACACGGGTTAGAATGCCCGATGGACGTGAACTGAATGTCACCATTCCCCCTGCCGTTGAAGAAGGCAAAGCCATACGTCTTAAAGGGCAAGGCTCTCCTTCGCATACAGGTGGGGCACCAGGTGATGCTCTGGTGCATATTACTGTAGAACCACATCCACAGTTCCATTACGACAAAGGAAGGTTGCAGGTTGAAGTGCCAATCACTTTTTATGACGCAGTGTTAGGCGGAAAAGTGCGTGTTCCCACCCTCAACGGTATGGTTGACCTGACCATTCCACCCCGCACCACTGGCACCAAAACACTGAGGCTCAAAGGAAAAGGTATTCAGAATAAAGAAAAAAATGGCGATCTTTTTGTTGCTCTCAAGATTGTTCTTCCAGGATCATTTGATGCCGAACTTGATAAAGTAGCCTCGCGTATGAAAGAGGGCGCTCCTTATGATCCTTATAATCCCGATGAAAAGGATCATTAGCTAAAAATTTTTAGCTTTCAAAAGCTTGAAGCTTTGCCTTGCTTGTGCCATACGATTGGCTAATCAATGACAAAAGCTAACTAGTATGGAGAGCCCCATGAACGCCAACGGTATCATGAATGGAAAGCGCGGACTTATTCTTGGGATCGCCAATAACCGTTCCATTGCATGGGGTATTGCTAAAGCATGTGCTAATCAAGGCGCTGAACTGGCAATGACCTATCAAGGCGAAGCTCTTAAAAAACGTGTCCAGCCTCTGGCAGAAGAACTCAACGCGATTGTTGTCGGCCATTGTGATGTCACCGATAGCGCAAGTATTGATGCTGTTTTTAAAGAAGTTGAGCGCGTTTGGGGCAAGCTTGACTTTGTTGTCCACGCAATTGCTTTTTCAGATAAAAATGAGCTAGATGGACGCTATGTTGATACCAGTGAAGAAAACTTCACAAAAACAATGCTCATTTCGATTTATTCACTGACTGCTGTTGTGCAGCGTGCCGAAAAACTTATGACCGATGGCGGCTCTATTTTAACCCTCACTTATTATGGTGCTGAAAAATGGATGCCTCACTACAATGTGATGGGCGTTGCCAAAGCAGGACTTGAAGCAAGCGTGCGTTATTTGGCGGCAGATCTGGGTCAGAAAAATATTCGCGTAAACGCACTTTCAGCAGGTCCTATCAAAACATTGGCTGCATCTGGCATTGGTGACTTCCGTTACATTCTGAAATGGAATGAATATAACGCACCGCTGCGCCGCACCGTGACCATTGAAGAAGTTGGTGATTCTGCCGCTTATTTCCTGTCCGATCTTGGCCGCGGCGTTACAGGTGAAATCCACCATGTTGATGCAGGTTATCATATTGTCGGTATGAAAAACCCCGAAGCGCCAGATATTTCAGTAGTAACGGGAAATAACGAGTTAGGCTCCTAATATTAATAACCCGCTCAATACCGGACTATTGTGTTTTTTTTACAACAACTGAGTATATATGCATTTCATTACACTCAAACATTACTGCTCATAGCATGGAACATTATAGCGAAAGCATAATATAATCATTATGTTTCTCGCTATAAGTCTCTGTTTTATATAAAAATTTTATCAAAAAAATAATTTTTTTATTGGTAATTCGCTATACTAGCAAATAAATTATCAACAGGCTGAAAACAATACTTGCAGAACACAAAAAGAACATGTAGCATATGTTCATGTTTCGTTTTTTTTAACAGCAATATCTGGTTTTCTCCATGCTCACACGCAAGCAGCACGAACTTTTGTGCTTTATCCATGAACGTTTAAAAGATACCGAAATTCCGCCTTCATTTGAAGAAATGAAAGAAGCTTTGGGTCTGCGTTCTAAATCCGGAATTCATCGTCTTATAACAGCACTTGAAGAGCGCGGCTTTATTCGTAGGTTACCAAATCGCGCTAGAGCTCTTGAAGTTCTACGACTCCCCGAAGCTTCCGTTCCTCTTGGAAAAATGCAATCTTCACAACGAGATATTGCAAAAACTCTCACGTCACCTGCCGATAACGTGACACGCGTTAATTTTGGGTCATCCTCCCATTCTCAAACCTCCCAAGGTATGGTTGAAATTGCTCTACTGGGAAAAATTGCTGCAGGCACTCCTATTAGCGCAATTCAAGAAAAAAATTATTCAATTCCTCTTGCAGAAGAATTTGTATCTCGGGGAGAGCATTTTGCGCTTGAAATCCAAGGTGACTCTATGATTGATGCGGGTATTCTGGAGGGTGACATCGTTATTATTCGAAAAACCGATAATGCCAATACAGGTGATATTGTCGTGGCTCTTATTGACGAAAACGAGGCCACCCTTAAGCGGCTTCGTAAAAAAGGCGGTGCCATTGCTCTTGAAGCAGCTAATCCAAAGTATGAGACACGTATTCTTGCTCCAAACAGAGTGCGTATTCAAGGTATATTAACTTCTCTTATTCGCAAATATTGAAAATTACTATAGGTTTATACTTTTTATGATAAATGCACCTGAAAATCTTCTATCTCTTTCATTTGAAACAGCTATAGCCGAGCTTGAAACCATTGTCTCGCGCTTGGAACAAGCAGATGTTCCCTTGGAGCAATCCATTGATTTGTTCACACGGGGGGAAGCACTCAAACTACGTTGCGAAACTTTGCTCCGTGAAGCTGAAGCGCGTATCGAGAAAATCACTTTTAATGCAGCAAATGATAAACCTGTCAGTACCCTTCCCTTGGATGCCGAATGAACAATTGATCTCGAATTCAGAGCGCAGACATTATAGAAATGTCTCTGGAAATTGGATGTAAAGATATAAAAAAACTCATTTAACACCTCTATCAATTTGTTTTGTGCTGTAAAATGTAAATTTAATTATCCTGCAGACATTAATAGTTCATTTTTTACTAAACGATTTGGGATTTATTCTATTTTGTCAAAATTATTTGATTTTTATAGTAAAGATATAATCATTTAATTATCCCTTTTCTATAAGCTTCTGCTTTACAATATATTCTTATGCCTAGGAGAGATTATGCACCCTGTTGCCTTAATTGCTGCCCGACGGACTGCTATTGGCTCTTTTCAAGGCTCACTGGCGTCTTTTCAAGCTACAGAAATGGGCGCAGCATTGATCCGCGACATTTTGCAAACGACGCATATTCCTCCCGCGTCAGTAGATGAAGTAATTATTGGACAGGTGCTAACCGCCGGTTGCGGTCAGAACCCCGCTAGGCAAACCGCAATCAAAGCTGGTCTTCCCGTTGAAACATCCGCTTTTACGCTCAATAAAGTATGCGGTTCCGGCTTGAAGGCCGTACTGCTGGGCGCGCAAGCCATCCGCAGTGGTGAGGCTGACATTATTCTTGCTGGCGGCCAAGAAAATATGAGTAGTGCACCGCATTTGCTCCCCGCCATGCGCCAAGGTGTGCGCATGGGATCCAGCGCGGTGATTGACAGCATGTTGCATGACGGTTTGCAGGATGCTTTTCACCATTACTCTATGGGTGTAACTGCCGAATACATTGCTGAACGCTACACTATTTCCCGTAAGGAGCAGGATGATTATGCTTTTTCATCGCAGATAAAAGCGCAGGCTGCGGTAGATATGGGCTTGTTTGCCGCTGAAACCGTACCATTGAATGTGACTCTTCCTAAAGGCGAGTCTGTTGTTTTCATGCTGGATGAACAGCCGCGCCGTGGCATTAACCTCGACATGCTTGCCCAGCTCAAGCCTGCTTTCAAGGCAGGAGGCAGCGTGACGGCTGGAAATTCCTCATCCATCAATGACGGTGCGGCGATAGTGATGCTGGCAAGCCTCGCAGCCGTGAAACGCTATACCTTGCCTGTGATGGCTTATATTCATGCTGGTGCAAGTGTGGGGGTTGATCCTGCCTTGATGGGGCTGGGACCTGTAACCGCCACACGAAAGGCACTGGAAAAAACTGGATGGGGTATTCAGGAGCTGGAGCGGGTGGAAATAAACGAGGCCTTTGCGGTGCAGACACTGGCTGTGATGCGTGATCTGGGGTTGCCTACCGATTGCGTAAATGTGCATGGGGGCGGCATTGCGCTCGGTCACCCTATCGGTGCATCAGGCGCTAGGATTCTGGTGAGTCTGGTGCATGAATTACACCGCAGTCAGACCAACAAAGGACTGGCTACTTTGTGCATTGGCGGTGGCCAAGGTATTGCTTTGGCTGTTGAACGAAGTTAGAAGTTTGATCTTGGTATTTGATGGCTCTCACAAGACTTTATATAATCCTTTTGTACGCTGGAGCCGACGTGGAGTGTTTGAGCGGATTTTTGCAGCGCTTGCAGGGGAAAAAAAGGTCACCCGGACAGACTGATGATTGATGCCACGTATATCAAAGCTCACTGTACAGCGGCAAGCTTGCGGCAAAAAAAAAGGGGGGTGGATTACCGCATAAGGCGCACCAAAGACGGGCTAACCTTAAAGCTGGATGCTGTGTGTAATGGCAAACCATTAATTTTACTAATGGCACAAGATCAGATGAGCGATTACAAAGGCGCTGTTTTGGTTCTGGACGCCCGACTCCCCTGCCAAGGATTTTCTCGCAGACCGAGGTTATGGCAGCAACTGGTTTTGCGCTGCCTTGGAGGCAAGGGGCATCACACCGTGTATTCGCTTCGCTGGCCGTTGGCTGCATCGCGCAAGAACCCCAATATCCAAATCGAATATGATACAGTCGCTTATAAAAAACGTCATAAAATCGAGAATATGTTTACAAAACTCAAGGACTGGAGGCGTATCGCCATGCGTTATGACCGATGTGCTCATACCGCATTCTCCAGCATTTGCCTCTCTGCAGCATTCATCTTCTGAATTTATTGTGTCCTGAGCCTAATACTCCAGGCGACTTCCTAAAGGCCGCGAGACCCGAAAGCCGGTATGTGCATCAGCAGACACCGGCTTTTTTATGGGATGGAGCTGAATGTCAGACCCAATAGTCATTGAGGGCTGTAAAGAAAGTAATGAAAGGGTGATTGTTCACCCCGGCAGCCGTATTTCTGCGCGTAATCCGCCCAGTGGGCTGCGGGAAAGGGTGATGTTGCCACCGTGGGCGCGGGCGGCATCAAGAGCAATGGTCATACCAAGACCGGAACCGGCATGATCCTGATTGCGTGCTTCATCCAGTCTCACAAAAGGCCGGAAAACTTCCTCCCATTGGCTATCATCAATACCGGGGCCGTCATCATCCACGCGGATGATGAGTTCATGCCCTTCATGGATGCCTTCAAGGTGGATAGTGTGTGCAAAGCGTGCGGCATTCACAACCAGATTGCCCAGAGCGCGTTTGAGCAGATTGGGTTGGACAATCACATCAGGGCTGCCAGAAAATTGTATGTTTACGGAATGACCACTGCGTGCGCTGTCCTGTGCTACCGAATGGATCAGCGCGGCAATATCGGTGGGAATAGCGACTTCGCTTTCCGCGCCCCGCGCAAAATCCAGATATCCGGCCAGCATTTTTTCCATCTCGATAACATCGTTTTTCATGTCATCGAGTTCGGGTGTTTCTCCCAGCAAGGCAAGCTCCAGCTTGAAGCGGGTGAGAACGGTGCGCAAGTCATGGGAAACACCGGCCAGCATGGCGGTGCGCTGTTCGATCTGTTTTGCAATGCGTGCTTTCATATCGAGAAATGCCTGGGATGCTTGTCGGATTTCCCGTGCGCCACGGGGGCGGAAGTCGGGAACATCGCGGCCTTTTCCGAAAGCATCGGCAGCATGGGCAAGCTGTTGGATGGGTTTGATCTGGTTGCGCAGAAACAGGATGGCCACCGTGAGCAGAATAATGGCCGCCCCGACCATCCAGATGATAAAAATGTGTGCGTTGGATGCAAACACCTGGCTTTTACGCACAATCACCCGCATGACCTGATCTTTCAGGCGTACACGAATTTCCACAAACGGAGTCTGGCCGATGGAGTTGACCCAGAAAGGGCGGTCGATGCGGCGTGAGACTTCACGGGAAAGAGTACGTTCCAGCAGCCCGAACCAGGGTTTGGAGCCTACCGCTGGCAGATCATCGTAAGGCAGGAGGGTGATGGAAAGGCCGAGTCTGGCATTTGCTATGCGGTTCAGTTCCTCGTGTTGTTCCGAAGGGATGAGATCATAGAGCGCAACGAGGGCAGCAATATCTTGTGAGACGGCGGTGGAGAGCTTTTCGGTAACAAGCTGTAAGTGGCGCTCCAGAAACAGCAGTGCGACCACGGATTGCAAGATTATCATCGGAATAATCACAATCAGCAGCGAGCGGGTGTAAAGTCCTTTGGGCAGCAGATTGCGCAAGAAACGGCTGAAAGCATTGCCGTGAGAGGGGGTGTTGGGCATCAATCCACCATGAGCCTGTAGCCGCCGCCGCGTACGGTTTGCAGCAGATCCGGCAAGCCGGGATCTTGCTCGATTTTGCGTCGTAAGCGGTTGATTTGTACATCCACGGCGCGGTCACTGACAGCCGCATCGCCACCAGTGCCGCCGGTGAGTTCCTGACGGGAAACCACTTCGCCACCCCGTTCGGAAAGAATGCGCAAAATGTCACGTTCCCGTTCGGTGATGCGAATGGAGATGCCGTCGCGGTGCAGTTCTCCTTTGCGCAGGTCATAAACAAAGGCGCCAAAGGTAACGCTGTCAGGGGTTTTGGGTGTGGCGGGAGCTTGGGTGCGGCGCAAGAGAGCCTGCAAGCGCAGCAACAGTTCGCGCGGCTCGAAGGGTTTGGACATATAGTCATCCACACCGGCTTCCAGTCCTTCAATCCGGTCATTTACGTCGCCGCGTGCGGTCAGCATGAGAATGGGGGGGGGTGACGGGTGTTGGCGCAGGGTTCGAGCAAAGTCCATTCCGGTTTCGCCCGGCATCATCACATCCAGCACCAGCGCATCGAACACGAATACCTCCAGCAAGGTGCGGGCATCAATGGTCTGTGCGGCGGTGGAAACGCGGAAGCCTTGGCCTTGCAGATAGCGGGACATGAGCGTGCGAATACGCGCATCATCATCCACTAACAGGATGTGGGGTGCGTAATCGGGAAGCGGGGAGAGAAGAGTGAGGCTCAAAGCGCGTTTCCTGCGGTATCAATGTGCCGTATTCTAGCCGGAATTTCAGAATTTTTGCAAGCAAGAGGCGTGGTTTGGATGGGCATAACGTTCTCAACCCCGTTGCATCATGGCACAAGGCGCGGCATTCTGTGGAAAATAAAATTCTGAGAAATGCAGGAAGGGAGAATATCATGGCATTGCCGTTTGATAAGCGTTCGGGAGTAATCTGGCTGGATGGGAAGCTGGTGGAGTGGGAGAAGGCCAATCTGCATGTTCTTACCCATTCGTTGCATTATGCGGGTTCGGTGTTTGAAGGTGCGCGCGCCTATGGTGGAGAAATTTTCAAGCTGCGCGAACATTCGGAGCGTCTGAAGAAGTCCGCCAATATTCTGGATTATGAGATTCCGTATAGTGTTGAAGAAATTGATGAAGCGTGCAACCGTGTGGTGCGTGAACAAGGGCTGAAAGATGCTTATATCCGTCCCCTTGCCTGGCGTGGTTCGGAAATGATGGGCGTTGCGGGGATTGGCAACACGATTCATCTTGCGGTGGCGGCATGGGAATGGCCGAGCTATTTTGATCCGGCGCAGAAGCTCAAGGGTTTGCGGCTGGATCTAGCGCAGTGGCGCCGTCCTGATCCCCGCACAGCACCGTTTCGGGCGAAGGCTTCGGGTCTTTATATGATTGCCACGCTTGCAAAACAGGCAGCGGATGCCAAAGGCTATGATGATGCCCTGATGCTGGATTGGCGCGGGCAAGTTGCGGAATGCACCGGCGCAAATATCTTTTTTGTGAAAGAGGGTGCGCTTTACACCCCGGCGCCCGATTGCTTTCTGGATGGGATTACCCGCCGTACAGTGATTGATCTTGCCCGTCGGCGGGGGATTACGGTGCATGAACGCGCCATTATGCCGGAAGAGCTGGAAGGCTTCGAGCAGTGTTTCCTGACGGGAACCGCGGCAGAAGTCACGCCGGTTTCCGAGATCGCCGCATGGAAATTCGAGGTTGGCTCAATGGTGCAAAATCTGATGCAGGACTATGCAACAGAAGTGCGCCCTAAAAGTGGTATAGCCTGATAAAATGCGGATGATGGTATGATAATCCCCCTGCGATTAAGGGGCTTTAAGAATAGAATTTTCTCGTGCTTTATGATCGAGGAAATTATGATAAAGATGACCAGATTTACCGAACCACAAATCCTTGCAATTTAATCTGTATGCTCAGATTGGCAAATAAATTTTCCCATAAAAAAGCCGGTATCTGCTGATGCACATACCGGCTTTCGGGTCTCGCAGCCTTTGGGAAGCCGCATTGAGTATTAGAACCTGTAATTTACGCCCGCGCGCAGCTGGCTCACATCTGGATTTGCGCGGATCCCAGCGCCAACAGTGTAATTTTTTGTATTGAGGTTGGTATAAAGATAATCCACTTTGGCCGTAATTTTTTCCGTCAACGCCGCCTCAATGCCTCCGCCCAGTGTCCAGCCGTAATGGGTTGCATCATCCTTGCCAAAGGCAGGTGATTTAAACTCTGCTGTAGAAAATGCAAAACCACCCGTACCGAATACCATAAAGCGATCAAACGCATAACCCGCACGCAAACGCGCTGTTCCTATCCAGTTCTGGTCAAACCGCCCCACCGCACTGCGCGAACCAATGCCCGAATAGGACAGATCACCTTCCGCGCCCACCACAAGATCATGATACTGGTAGTTATACCCTAGCGTTACGCCCATCACACCGCCATCGGTATCAAGACCTGCGCCGTTGCCCCAACCAAATCCCGCAACAACACCGCCATAAATGCCACCCCAATTGTTGGCAGACGTGCTTGCACCATAATAGCCGGTATTGTTCTGGGCATAGGGATCATACATATCCGCCGCCAATGCCGGAACCGCCGCAACCGCTATGAAACCTGCCGAAACGGCAACAAAAAAACCACGCAACATCATTACTCCACCTTTAAAACGGGATGCCCTCGAAACATTAGGTGCAGTTTATGGTCAGGTAACGTTGCTAACTTCTTAAAAATTATCGTTAACGTGAATATGCTCATTTTCTTGGTAAATATTTACCCTTTAAGCATCTTGCGCACACTCTGGAAGATTCAGGCTTACGGCCAAATCTGGGCGGCAAAACGGCATAAAAAGCAAACTACTTTTCTCTCAACTGACCTTAACGCTTGCAAATCATTGAAAAAAAGCAATGATACCAGATGAACAAACATTCTGAACCAATGTGGCCGTTCTCACATGAGCCATATTTTCCTTTTTATCGGAGTTTTCCACCATGCAAGAACTCATTTCACGCCTTGTTGATGCAACGGGCATCACACCGGAGCTGGCAGAAAAAGTCATTGGTATCATTCTGAACTTCCTGAATAAAGAAGCCCCTGCCGATGCTTTCCATGAATTGCTTGCTGCCATACCGGGCGCAAAAGATCTGGTCGTGGAAGAATCCAGCAAAGGTGGCCTGATGGCTAGCCTGGCCGGTACTTTTGGCGGTATGGGCGCTATGGGGGTTGTCTCTGATCTGACTTCTGCCGGTCTTTCTATGGGACATGTGCAGACTGTTACCCGTCAGGTGATTGACTATGCACGGGAAAAAGTAGGCGATGAAACCGTTGGCCGAATTGTAGGCAATATCCCCGGTCTGGAACAATTCCTGTAATATAAGCCAGAACATTTCTAGAGGCGCGATAAAGTGCCTCTTTCCTATTCTGCCAATGCTTTTTCCAGTGCCGGTAAAAAGACTTCGCGCATTCCCTGGTCGGACAAAGGACCAATGTGCTTGTAGATAATCCGGCCTTCACGGTTCACAATAAAGGTTTCCGGCACACCGTACACGCCCCACTCTATAGCGGCACGTCCCGCCTTATCAGTGCCGGTAACAGCAAACGGATTGCCCAGCGTCTTCAAAAAATGCAGCGCGTTTTCAGGGGCATCTTTATAATTGATCCCGACAAGCTCAATATCCTGCCGCTTGGCCAGCGCCATCAGCTGCGGATGCTCATCCCGGCACGGCACACACCATGATGCCCAGACATTAACCACGGTAACCTTACCCTTGAAGGCTGCGGTATCCAGCTGCCCTATGCCGTTTTGCGCCGTTCCTTCCAGCACAGGCAACTGCATCGCGGGTGCGCTCCGCCCCACCAGAGGGGAAGGGACGCGGGTAATATCACCCGCATAGAGCCGGAAATACAATGCAGCAGCAAGCCCTGCAAAAATCAGCAGCGGTAAGGCTACAACCCATTTTATACGCGGCTTTCCAGAAGGCGCTGTCATGACTTTTCCTGTCGCCGTTCCAGCGCATTCAGGGTTGCGCGCGCCTTGCGGTAGGCAAACATGGTGTAAAGCGTTACACCTCCCAGAACACATGCTGTAAAGCTATAAGATGCCGCAATATAAAGCGTATAGTCAGGCACCGCTTTCCTCCTCATGCAGGGCGCTTAGCTTTAACCGCCGCGCACGCCGCCGCAGCAATTCTGTACGCATCAATGCACAATGCAACGTGAAAAACAGCAAGAACAGCGCCGCCATATTAAACAGCAACGGATCACGGATGCTGGCATGGATGGCAGGCCCATCAATCCGCAACAAGGATGCCGGCTGATGCAGCGTGTTCCACCAATCCACTGAAAATTTCACAATCGGAATATTGATGGCGCCCACCAATGTGAAAATCGCAATGGGACGCGCTGCCCGCTCCACCCCAAGCGCCGAACGCAACGCAATAACCCCCAAATACATGAAAAACAGCAACAGCATCGAAGTGAGCCGCGCATCCCACACCCACCATGTTCCCCACATGGGCTTGCCCCAAAAGGCACCCGTTACCAACGTCACCGCGCTGAATGCAGCTCCCAGAACAGCAGCCGCTTGCGCTGCCACATCCGCCAAAGGATGCCGCCAGACAAGCACGCCAAGGCTCGCGCTTGCCATGAGTATCCAACCACCCATTGACAGCACCGCTGCCGGAACATGAATAAACATGATCCGTACCGTATCACCTTGCTGGTAATCAGGAGGCGCAACAAAAAAACCCTGCCACAGCGCAAAGCCCAGCAACACAACCGTTGCCGCACTCAGCCATGGCAGCGCACGATCAACCAGTTGCGCAAAACGTGTGGGTTGAGTAAAAGACCATAAAGACATCATGCCTTTGGTTTAATCTGAACCCGAAGCCAGTGCAAGAACTTCGTGAAAAGAGGTATGGCTTTTCCATTTTTTCATTAGCGGGCAACCGTGGCTTGTTGCACTCCCGCCGGGGATTTCTGTTCCATCGGCTGCACGCGCGCCTCCGTTATCGACCGGCGGTAAATGCCCTCCGCAAGCATCTGCGCCACACACGCATAACCCTGATCGTTCAAATGAAATTCATCGCGCCAGAGCATGTGCTTGCGTACATCTTCCGGCAGACTATTCCAATGCTGCATGGCCGCAAAACGATTGACCATCGGCACGTTTTCCCGCATCGCCATCCGGCTTAAATCGTCAACCACGGCCGCATAAGCCACATCGCTCTGAATTTTAGGATAAAACTGCGGATTCATCAACACAACTTCCACATCGTTTTCCTGCAACCAGTCAATGGTCTGCATCACTTGCGTGCGGAATGTCTCGTTGCTAATACCACGCACAGCATCATTTGTACCCAATTGCCAGATCACCAGATCAGGATTGCGCTTTTTCACTTCATCATACAGCCGGATAATGGTTGCGCTGGCAATTTCACCATTGATACCAAGATTATCAACAGTGAGCTTCAAATGCGGAAACCGCGCCATCATTTCCTGTTTGAACTGCATGGGATAGGCATGTTCCGGCGTACTGGCACCAGCACCCGCCGTGGAAGAAGAACCAATTGCCATCACATGCAGCTGATTGTATTCCGCCATCTGGCGCAATGTCTGCTTCAAATTTCCTGAAAGACTAAGCAAAGGATCCGGCAAAGCACACGACGGTGACAAAGGCTGCGCGTGCGCAACCGACACACCCCACCCAAAACCTGCTCCACTCATTATAAAAACTGCTGCCATACCGGCGGCATACTTTCGGCTTGTATTTGCAAAAATGCGCATCCAAAACCTCTTGCACTCGTGTTTACGCGTTACACTGCTTCGCGCTTAAGAATTACCCCTCTTTTCTTAACTTATAGTGGATTTTCATGGCGAAAATTCGGTATATTCAACCAATGGCTCATGAAAATTGCTTTAAAAATAGAAAAAGGAGGCGCGTGCCTCCCTCTTCATAAGCGTTTGCCAAATCCTTAGCGCACATGCTCATCAAATAATTTTTCTACATATTCCCAGTTTACCAAGCTGTCCAGAAACGCTTTGAGATAATCCGGACGGCGGTTGCGGTAATCAATGTAATACGAATGCTCCCACACATCCACACCCAGCAACGGCTTTGCACCGTGAACCAACGGATTCTCACCATTCGGCGTTTTCAAAATAGAAAGCTTTCCGTCTTTCACCGCCAGCCACGCCCAGCCAGAACCGAATTGCGAAATACCCGCCTGAACAAAATCTTCCCGGAATTTATCCTCAGAACCAATATCCGCTTCAATTTTTTTACGGATTTTTTCCGGAATAGCACCGCCACCATTGGGCTTCATCCAGTTCCAGAAATGCAGATGGTTATAGTGCTGCGCCGCATTGTTGAACAATGCCGGAATCTTACCATAAGACTGCACCACAACCTCTTCAAGGGACTTGCCTTCAAGACCACTGCCTTCCAGCAGCTTGTTGCCCGTTGTCACATACGCATTATGATGTTTATCATGATGATATTCCAGCGTTTCCGCAGACATATACGGCTGGAGAGCATCATAGGCATAAGGCAGGTCATCCAGTACAAAAGTCATTTTTTCACCTTTTCTTTTCTTCACAATCTTGATGGCATTGCTGGAGTTTTTATTTTTAATGCCGACTCAAATTCTGCCCTACCATAAGCGATTACAGCGGACAGAACACCAAAAAAGCATCATCCACATGCCGCTATTGAATATTCTTTGCAAAACTGGTAATTCCGGTTGCTGCATGGTAAACAAATCGTTAACAAGGAATATCTGTTCTGTTATTCGCGTGTTTACATATGCTATAAACGCTTAACAGAATAAAGCGTTGCATCCGAAATACTCTCTTTTATGATATAGCCACCGTGACCAAGAGATCAGATCCTATGTTTGTTTTCATGCTTATCGCTTCCGGGCTGCTCATCAGCGGTGGATTGTTCCTTATCTTCACAGGCGACTACATTGCAACGCTCGATATTGCAGCAACACTGGTTTCAGCAGGTGTCCTGACACTCGCTCTCGCATTGCTCACGCGCACCATTGCTGGCCTGCCCGAACACTTTGCACGCCACGCTGCCCGTCTGGCAAAGGCGCAACCAACAGATCTTTCACCAGCGGTCAACACGCAGCCAGCCCCGCCTTCAGACCAACAAGCCGATATTTCCTCCATCACCAAAGCCATTGCAAAGGCAACAACACCTCCGCAGAATACGTTCAACTTTCCAGAACCATCCGCTTATCCTGCGCCTCCTGCGCCGGAAAAAGACACTAAACCGCAGGTTCTGAAGGAAACCAAACTGCCGCCACTGCCAAGCCGTCCTGCTGTTCCCACACCTGCCACGTCTCCGTTCTCCCTGCGAAACGCACCAGAGCCGCGCAAACCGGAACCCACAAAATTCCCTCCAATCCCGACCAGCGAAACGCCGGTCAGCTCCGCGCCACCAGAGCGGACGCCACCGACCATCATGGATACACTGCAAGAACCAAAACCGCTTGAAGCGCCTGTTCCCACCCGGACTGTGCCGCGCCCTATCATTCCGCCCCTTGCTTCTTTGGCACCTGCACCCGAAAATACACCACACCATGATGAACCGGCTCCCGCACTGGCGCCTTCCCACACAGACGATCTAGCAAATGACGTTGAGCCTGACCGGGAATTCCTCAAGGAAGGCAATATTGATGGAGTGATTTATCGCTTTTATTCCGATGGTTCCGCTGAAACAGATACGCCAGAAGGCACACGGTATTTTGCATCCATTGAAGAAGTGCGTAATTCCATCCTGCTTTCGCGTGTTTCTCTGGATCTGGAAGCCGATGCGCCTCACGATCCCTCTCCGGCCATCTCTGCGGATGCACCAGAAGCGGCTGCACCTTCTGCGCAAGCAGAGGTTTCGCGCTCCCCCGCATCAAGTTTGTGGCCGGAAGCGCCCACCGATGCCGGCAATCCATCGCCTTTTGACTTCAGCCCTTCGCGCTACGCTACACCCGAAAAGAAACATCAGGATTCCACGCAAGATCCGCACTCTTCCCCCTCTGAAGATGCGCAACATGCTGGAAATACTTCTCTCGATACGGATGAATGGGCAGAACCGTTCCGTATGCTTTTGAGGAAAGATAAAAATTCTCAAACCTGACAATGCTTTAAATTCTTTTTGGTCGTTCAGGAGATTCGTGAACCTGATTTTCACTTTGCGGGAACAGCGGCTTGTCATTTACCCACAAGCTTTCCCTCTGTGATGGCCATTCCACTGGAAACGGCATTGATTTTCCATTCAATACTCTTCTATTCTGTTATGGTTTTGACAATCTAAAAGACTCGCAAATATTAAAATTGAAGTCAAACACGTTTCCTATTGATAATTTATCCTTGATTTTACGCTGTTTTTATTTCCACATGAGTGTACTAATATTGAACACCATGTATTCATTTCGCGTAAGTTTGAAAAAAATAGCAAATAAAGTTTATTTTATCTTGCATCATAAGAAATAAATGTCTAATTCTGTTTTCTAGAAGGTATCACTGATTCGGATATTCTGATAAACAGTTCAGGCCGCAAGCAGTGGGTATTAGTTTAGCCGTATTGTTAATGCGTTTTTATCTCGGCACTTTATAAAAGCAAAAATTAAGGACAAGTCACCCATGAACGACTTCATTGAAACCCCCAGTTACATTGAGCTGGCAACTGAGATTGTTTCCGCTTATGTCAGCAACAACTCTGTATCCACGGCAGAACTTCCTCAGTTAATCAACGATGTTCATAACGCACTTGCACGCATTACTGGCGCAACAATTGAATTGCCAACAGAAGCACCAAAGCCTGCCGTTACTGTGAAAAAATCCGTAACGCCGGATCACATTGTTTGCCTGGAAGACGGGAAAAAATTCAAATCCCTCAAGCGCCACCTGCGCACCCAGTACAACATGACTCCTGAAGAATACCGCGAAAAATGGGGTCTGCCTGCGGATTACCCTATGGTTGCACCAAACTATGCCGAAGCTCGCTCGCAATTGGCTAAGAAAATGGGTCTTGGCCAGCAACGCCGCAAACGCTCTGCTGCCTGATTTTTGCTTCGCGTATAATCTCTTTAAAGCACAGCTTCATCGCTGTGCTTTTTTGTGTTTTCAGAACCATAGGCTGAGGCATAGAGCAATTTCAGCGTAAGTGTATGCGGTTTTTACTGCTCCGCGCTGCCCTCCACAAGCCTCACAGGCCGTTGGCTGCGTCCGAGTCAACAGCCAACGCAACTAAAATTCCTTGAAAACAAGAAATTATTGTCGCTTTATATAAAATACTTCCTTGAAACCACTCTATAAAATGTGTGCTTGGATGCTCTTTATGCTATGAGGCCGCTATGTGACTGGAATAGCGCATCCCTTGATTTAAAGAAAAAGGCGTGAATGAGCGTCATACCTGCGGCCATGATGATGGCGTGTGCATGAGGCTTGTTTTACGCAAGCCGGAGCATAGCCTCTCTCAAGAGAAGATTATGCTGAAACCGCATTTGCCATTCAGCTATTGCGTCTGTGTGCGTCATGCGCGCTTGTCAGGCAGTGCCTGTTCATGCATTGTTTGTAATCCTGCGACTTTAAAATTCAAAACAACATCACCTCGGTGTATTTTAAGTAAGGATTTTCCCATGCCGCGCTTGCCCCTTGAGACTTCCCCTGCATCCCAGAGCGGTTTAAGCCGCCGTTCAGCACTGCTGGGTGCAGCTCTGCTGCCTTTTGCAGCCACTTCGCTTGGCGCCGCAGCGCCCGTACAAGCGGCAACCCCTCAAAAAGAAACGGCCGCGCCTACCCATTACCGCTTTATGCTGGGAAAATTTGACGTAACGGTGTTGCTGGCCGGAACAAATCTTCTGGAAGAGCCACAAAAAACGTTCGGCATGACCACGCCGCCCGAAACCTTCACTGAAATCTCGCGCGCGGCATTCATTCCTCACGACAAAAGCCTTACATTTTATACGCCTGTGCTGGTGAATACGGGCGATGAACGCATCTTGTTCGATACCGGAACCTCTCCTGCCGCTATTACTGCCGTTCTGGAATCAGCAGGCTACAAGGCAGAGCACATCACCAAAGTGGTTCTTACCCATATGCATGGCGATCACATTGGCGGATTGAGCACAGGCACCACAAACACCTTTTCAAACGCCACCTATGTAACGGGAGCCATTGAATACAATTACTGGGCAAAAACCGGCAATCCCGCCTTTGAGGAAAAAGTACGCCCTCTGCATGAGAAATTCACCTTTATCAAGGATGGGGATCAGGCGGCGTCGGGCATCACCGCCATGCTGGCCGCAGGCCACACCCCTGGCCACATGATCTATATTCTGGAAAGCGAAGGCAAAAAACTGGTGCTGGTTGCGGATACTGCCAACCATTATATCTGGTCACTGGAAAATCCCGATTGGGAAGTGCGCTTTGACATGAACAAAGTTGAAGCCGCCGAAACCCGCAAAAAAGTTTTTGGAATGCTTGCCGCCGAACGTCTGCCTTTCATTGGCTATCACATGCCGTTTCCGGGTTTGGGATATGTGGAACCAAGGGGCAATGGTTTCCGTTATGTTGCTGCATCCTATCAGCAGATGTTGTAAAAAACAGGCGCCGGGGGGCTTTTTAAAGCCTCTCCCATATCCTATAGAGACATCATGGCCAAAACACCGCGCAAATATACTGTCACCGGCTTTGAAGAAGCACCGCAAGCGGCTTACGATGCCTCTATGCCTGTTGACTTCAGCACACTGGATGCCGATCCGGTATTGCTGAACGCCCTAGGACGCGGCAAAAAAGCGGCAAGCTCTGCGCGTAAAAAAGCAGAGAAGGAACCTGCCAAGCCCAAGGCCGAAAAGCCTCAGCGCGGCGTGGGTGGCAAACCGGAAACCAACCCCGCCCTGTTGCCCGACGATTTTGACGCTTCCGCAGGGGTTTCGGCAACCGTGGCCGCACTGGAAAATCTGATTGAACATGGCCGACCGGAAATGCAGGGCAAGCCCTGGGTGCCACACCGCCCCCCACGCCCCGAAAAATCCGAAGGCGGGCGGCCTTTCCGGCTGGTTTCGGCTTATGAACCCGCAGTCGATCAGCCGGTTGCGATTGCGGAACTTGTGCAAGGGCTGAATAAAAACGAACGGGATCAGGTGTTGCTCGGCGTAACGGGTTCCGGCAAAACCTTCACGATGGCGCAAGTGATTGCCAGAACACAGCGCCCTGCGCTGATCCTTGCACCCAACAAAACACTGGCTGCACAGCTTTACGGCGAATTCAAATCTTTCTTCCCTGACAATGCGGTCGAGTATTTTGTTTCCTACTACGACTACTACCAGCCCGAAGCATATGTGGCGCGGTCGGATACCTATATCGAAAAAGAATCCACCATCAATGAACAGATTGACCGGATGCGCCATTCCGCCACCCGCGCTCTGCTGGAGCGGGATGATGTGATTATTGTCGCATCGGTTTCGTGCATTTACGGTATCGGCTCGGTGGAAACCTACACCGCCATGACGTTTGGCATCGCGGTGGGTGAACGCATTGACCAGCGGCAATTGATGGCTGATCTCGTGGCCTTGCAGTACAAACGCAACGATATCGGATTTTCACGGGGCAACTTCCGTGTGCGCGGCGATGTGATTGAAATTTTTCCCGCCCACTATGAAGACCGCGCATGGCGCGTCAGCCTGTTTGGCGACGAAATTGAAAGTATTCAGGAATTTGACCCGCTTACCGGCGAAAAAAACAGCGATCTTTCATTCGTAAAAATCTATGCCAATTCCCATTATGTCACCCCGCGCCCTACCCTTAATCAGGCCATGAAAGGCATCAAACAAGAGCTTTCCAAGCGGGTTATTGAGCTGACAAATATGGGACGCCTGCTGGAAGCACAGCGTCTGGAACAACGCACGATCTTTGATCTGGAAATGATGGAATCAACCGGCGCTTGCGCGGGTATTGAAAATTATTCCCGCTGGCTCACAGGGCGTCTTCCCGGCGAGCCGCCCCCTACTCTGTTCGAGTATATCCCTGACAACGCCATCGTGTTTACCGATGAAAGCCATGTCACCATTCCGCAAATTGGGGCAATGTACAAAGGCGACTTCCGGCGGAAGGCAACACTTGCTGAATATGGCTTCCGCTTGCCTTCCTGCATGGATAACCGTCCCATGCGCTTTGAAGAATGGGAAGCAATGCGCCCGCAAAGCATCCATGTTTCAGCAACACCGGCAAGCTGGGAAATGGAACAAACCGGCGGCGTTTTCGCCGAGCAGGTTATTCGCCCCACGGGTCTGGTTGACCCTGAAATTGATATTCGCCCTGCGTCTTCCCAAGTGGATGATCTGCTGCACAGTGTGCGCGCGATTACTGAAAAAGGACAACGCACGCTCGTGACCGTTCTCACCAAAAAAATGGCCGAACAGCTCACAGAATATATGCACGAAGCCGGTGTGCGCGTGCGCTATATGCATTCGGATATCGACACGCTGGAACGCATCGAAATTATCCGCGATCTGCGCTTGGGCGCTTATGACGTGCTGGTGGGAATCAACCTGCTGCGCGAAGGGCTGGATATTCCCGAATGCGGCCTTGTGGCCATTCTTGATGCAGACAAGGAAGGTTTTCTGCGCTCTGAAACCTCACTCATCCAGACCATTGGCCGCGCTGCCCGAAACGCAGAAGGACGGGTGATTCTCTATGCCGATCGCGTAACCGGCTCCATGGAACGCGCCATCGCCGAAACCAACCGTCGCCGTGAAAAACAACTGGCCTACAACGCCGAACATGGGATTACTCCGAAAACAGTGCAGACCCAGATCAAAGATATTCTGGACGGCGTTTATGACCGCAATGATGAAGCCAAAGGCAAATGCAACAAAAAAGCCGATGCCCCCATGCTTGGCCACAACCTTGAAGCAACCCTTGCCGATATGGATAAACGGATGCGGCTTGCAGCAAGCAATCTGGAATTTGAAGAAGCGGCACGCCTGCGCGATGACATTAAGCGGTTGCAAATGCAGGCTATGGAGCTGATGGATGGACCTGTGGGACAAATGGAAACTTCCGCGTTCTCGCCCCGTAAAGCGCACAAGCCTACACTCAAAGAAATGGGGCCGCACAACCGCGATTTACCTTTAGCTGCACCCAAAACGGTTATTCAAAAATTTATTAACGAAGCAAAAGATTGATGTTGAAATAATTAAAAAGAAACGGTACATCCTCTTCTAGCGATTAACCTTAATGTTTGCTTATTGTGATAATGATTTTTTCTTTATAAAAATCTCATCACTGTAAGTTACGTATGAAGTTTGATCGTGTATCATTACCACAATACAGGTGATAACAAGCAAGTGTTTTGCGTTATCAAGCCATTGTTTTATAATAAAATTTCGCCATATTACTGGTAAATTTATATGAGACTTGGCCTTAGAATGTTTGTTAGCCTTTTGAAAGTAGTCCATGCAAATCTCTCAACTCCCATCTTTCTCTTTAGCGCAGCAGCCTGACGATGCTTTTGGAGCTGCACTGGGTAAAGCGCAAGACGCGCTGCAGTCACAGAATATACGCACGCATGTGCGTTCAGCCTCGTCAAACTTGCAGCCTTCGGCGTTACATTTTTCAGCTGCGGTTCCTAACGATGCTCCCCTCAATACCCCTTCACAGCTCAATTCTTTTAGCTTTTTGCCAATTTCTAATGCTCCACTATTTTCTGACAACGGTAAAAATTCTTTAAGCCTCAATGAGGGCAACTTGCCTCTGTCTGAAACAATGAGCAGAGGCGGTTATGATACCACAGGTATAGCTAAGCCACCGCCACGCCCTAAATAGTAACATCTAAGTTGAATTTTTCTCTTGCGGTGTGCAGTTATACTTCACACCGTGTCTTTTTCTTTCAGGCATTACGCACACTTTGTAGCGATTGCTCTGTATGAATTTCATGCTGCGCGTTACTGGACTAGTCTTTCCAGTGGGAAGCAATTTCTTTCAATTCTTCCTGACTCATGGCATCTTGGCCAGCAAAAATCATATCATTGTTATGCGCTTCTGCGATGCGGATGGATTCTTCCTCGGTGATATACCCATCTTCACGGGCTTGCGTTACCTGAATATAAAACTGGCTGGTGCGGAACACCGCGGCAATATTTTTATATTCTTTTTCGGTCAGTAAAGGCTGTCCTGCCGCTTTTCTGTCTCTATTTACGGCATCCGCAATGGCATAAGCTTCGTCGGTTGTTATAATATTATCTTGCTCTGCGGCCGCCAATTCTTTCTTGAACTCTGCACCACCGATCAATTTTTGTAGTGTTTCGCTTTGCATCCGCATATTGCGATTTGATTTCCGAAAACTATTTCTAACCATTGCATCCGCCGACATTCAACACACCTCAACTGACACATTCTACAATGGAGAGCGTTTACAATGTAAAAAACTCTCCACTGAAAATCTTATTATTTTTCTGCACGTTTCAATCAAGTTAGATACTAATTTTTGCTTTTTTATGATTGCCTCGACTCTTTCGGCAAATCATTTTTTTAACTTAAGAAAACGCAACATAAAAACTACTTACAACAAACAACATAAGTTATATTATAAATTTCTTTATAACAAAAAACAAATACAAAATAATAATTATCCAAAATTACAATGATTATTATTTAGCTTTATCTTTTCCTTTACCATCGTACGCTTCTTCATAGTTTAGTCCCATGGGGGATGGAGATGGATTTTGTGAAGCCAAAAACGTTTTCAACTGGGCATCCGTCATGTAATCGGTATCGGGGAAAAAAACCTTTTTTCTTGCTGCTCCAGCCGCAGAACTCTCGCCTGTGTTGGGATTGGAACCATACGCTGCATCAAAGGTGGCGTTCGCTTTTGCTAGCCGATCTTTTGGAGATGACGACTCAACCTCTGGCGGGGCAATGCTGGGGCGGGGGAGTTTGAGATTTTCTACAGTATCTGCGGGAAGATCCAGATAACTTGCACCCATCTGCTGCCTCCCCTTCGAGTCTTTATAGGGCAGAAAGTTGAGTGCATTTTTGAACACTGCGCCATCTGTCAGCGCCCATGCGTTTGCTTCGGCCTCTCGGAAAAACAGACGTTTCGGGTATGCATACATTTCTGTTGCCAGCCCCCCCCCCTTTTCAGGAGAGTATAATCTAAAAATATGCGGGGCATCTGTTGCTTGCAGCAACACATCTTGCGCTTTATCCAAAGGCTCAACGTTCTGTCGTTGAATCAATTGCCCATTGGATGAGCGGTACAAGATATCATTCGGGTCAACCCGTGTGGCAAAAACTTCACCTTCGTGACTATTGAAAGTAAAATTGCCCTGACTATCTTTTATTAAGGTTTTAGATGTTGCAGAAGAGGGTTTGGCCTCCAGATAGTCATTCTGTGAAATGCCGCGCGCTTTATCGGGTGCATAGAGGTAAACAGTTTTTCCATCATGACTAACGCGGTGTGATGGTGTTGCTGTTGACTGTGCAGATTTATAAGAAAATATCTTCCCAAATATATTTTGATTTTCAAGCGCCTGAGCAAAATCATTGTGCGGGGGCATTACCGCAGGCACGGATAGACCATCAATATTCATAATAACAACAAACTCTTACGCATTACTCTGACTTGAACATTGTTTTATGCTTAGCCTGTTGGGTAACCTCATAGCACAGCGTTAAGGATAATTTAAGATCTGCCTGTCAAATCGCGCCAGAATTTACGAAATACTTCACCTGCTGGACGGCGCATGATGCTCATCCGTTCCACTGGCGCTGCGAGCTGATTGGCTTGCGTCACTTCGGCTTCAATACCCCATGTTCCAAGATTGGTATCGCCTTTCATGCCATAGCGTATATCAAAACCTTGTACGCGTGTGTTACCGTTTTCCAGCAAGGTTGTTTTCCAGTAATAATGCCCGCCGGAAAACCACTGGAAAAGCTTGCCTTCACGGGTATTTTCCACCAATTCAATTGCTGGCGTTTGTGGCTCCACGGCATAATCTGTCCACGCAATGGTCTGCGGATTGAGAATGGAATAATAGCCCACCCGCACCTGCGCATCGGTTTCCACCACAACACGCCGGAAATAGGGCTGGAATAACAGTGGAAAGGCTTCAATTTTGGCCTGCGTGCCGATCTGCGCCTGCGCTTCCCGCACAATATGGTTGTTCATTGCCCAGCCGCCCAGTGAATACACCACCACAAACAGCATTGCCAGACTGGCCGCAAACGGCGCCGCTTTTGTATAAAAACGCTTAAAGCACCCCATCAACAAGGCAGCCACCAGCACCAGCGAATACACCGGATCAATAATCGACAGCGCATTGATGGCAAAACGCTCGTTGGTGAGCGGCCACAGTAATTGCGTTCCATAGCTGGTGAAGGCATCAATCAGCGGATGGGTAAACAGCACCAGCGTTGCAAGCCACATCCAGCGGGTTTGGTTTTCCCCATGATAGGCTGGCACTGCACCCTTATGCCGCTGCCCCCATTTCCAGATAAGATGACCGATTACAGGTCCTACCACGGGCGCGAAAAGCAGTGAATGGGTAAAACCACGATGGTATTCCCATCCGGCAAAAGGCCCTGCCGCCATACCAATGACCACATCCGTATCCGGCAATGCGCCTAAAACAGCACCGGCAATCAACGCGCGCCGCCCCAGATGCTTGCCAAACCCCGCTTGCGCAACGGCAGCACCAAACAGCATCTGCGTGACGAGATCCATGGTTTATTCCTTCATGCTTCCACTTTAAAACCTGACCAACTCAACCCTGCGGTTGCGCGCACGTCCGGCTTCCGTTTCATTGCTGGCAACAGGCGCAGACATTCCTGCTCCGAAAGCAACCAGACGCGCAGGATCAATAGCATAGTTTTCAACCAAAGTCTTGACTACGGCCTGCGCGCGCTGTTCCGAAAGGCTGACATTATGGGCAAAATCGCCCCGGCTATCCGTATGCCCTGTTACCACCAGCCGCACAGCGGGATTGCTTTTCAGGTAATCGGCAATTTCATTGAGCGGCTCTTTGGATAAGGGGCTGATTTCTGCCTTGCCGGTAGCAAACAATATGCCATAAAGCACTGCTTTGCCCGCAGTGCTGATATTGGCATCAATGGCTTCCGCTTCCATAATGGCGCTTTTATCCAACGCGTGCGGTTTTGTTTCCACAATCCGTAAGGTGATTGCCGGCCCACGCGCGCCATAGCCAATCAACGTGCTGACATAAATATCCCGATCCGGCTCCACCAAGCGGGAAAGTCGGTAGAAAATCTGCTTGGAATCCAGATCACCCACATTAAACGGACGGGCTTGCAACAAGGAGCCTAAATAATTGAAATTTGCCCCGCCTGAAGTGCATTCGGCGTGCATACATTCAAACAGGGTTTCAAAACCTGCGTCGTTCAACTGCGCTTTATAAAAATTTGCAATGCTCCTTGGGGAGGTCTCTGCATTTCCCCGATAGGCAATCACATAAGACGTGCCATCCACCACCATGGACGATGCAATCGGCAAAGTCTTGCCGGAAAAATCGGGCGCTACGGGATTTGAGAACAAGACAACACGCTCAAGCTCATTCCGGTTATACGCCACAATAAACGTACTCTCGAACCGCTTCAGCATAGGGTGATCGCGCCCATAAGGCACATCGGAAACCACGGTAGCCGTAGGAACATTTTGCGCCAGACTCCCGCTGAACGGAATTGAAATGCACAAAAACAACGCAATCAAAAAGGAATGAATCATAGACATCACAGCAATTTACCCTTTCCCCGTGGCAAGGGTAAGGCTGCATTTTCTTCTTCCAGAGAAATTTTATGCAACTCCGGCCTGTTGTTCGCTTTTGCCCAGAAGGGTGCGTACAGTAGCGGCAATTCCTGCGGCATCCAGACCCGCTTCGGCATATTGCTTTGCAGGTGTATCATGCTCCTGAAACACATCAGGCAGTGTGAGTGTGCGCACTTTCAAACCGTGATCCAGCAACCCCTGCTCGCTCAGGAAATGCAGCACATGCGCGCCAAATCCACCGCGTGAACCTTCTTCCACCGTCACCAGAATATGATGATTTTTCGCAAGATTGCCAATGAGTTCGGCATCCAGAGGCTTCGCAAAACGGGCATCGGCAACCGTCACCGAAAGACCGCTGGCAGCCAGATCATCAGCAGCTTTGAGACAATCCGCAAGACGGGTTCCCAAGGATAGCAAAGCAATATGATTGCCTTCGCGCACGATCCGGCCTTTGCCAATCGGCATTGGTGTGCCTTGAACCGGCAACTCCACGCCCACCCCTTCACCACGCGGATAACGCACCGCCGTGGGCGCATCATCACAAGCCGCGGCTGTGGCCACCATGTGCATCAATTCCGCTTCATCACTGGCGGCCATCACCACCATGTTCGGCAAGCAACACAGATAGGCCAGATCAAACGCACCCGCATGGGTGGCGCCATCGGCTCCCACCAGACCTGCACGATCCAGCATAAACCGCACCGGCAAATTCTGGATGGCCACATCATGCACAAGCTGATCGTACCCGCGTTGCAGGAATGTGGAATAAATTGCGCAGAACGGTTTATAACCTTCCGTTGCCAGACCCGCCGCAAAGGTAACCGCGTGCTGCTCTGCAATGCCCACATCAAAGGTGCGGGTGGGAAAGAGATCGCCAAACTTATCCAGCCCTGTGCCGGAAGGCATGGCCGCTGTTACTGCGACAATCTTATCATCCCGCTCCGCTTCTGCCGTCAAGGCTTTGGCAAAAACACTGGTATAGCTGGGCGCATTGCTTTTGGCTTTGGCTTGCGTGCCGGTAATCACATCAAACTTTGCAACGCCATGATATTTATCCGCCGAAGCCTCGGCGGGGGGATAGCCTTTGCCTTTTTGCGTCACCACATGCACAAGAACAGGACCGACCTTGGCATCGCGCACGTTTTTCAAAACCGGCAACAGATGGTCAAGGTTGTGGCCGTCAATCGGCCCGACATAATAAAAACCAAGTTCCTCGAACAAGGTGCCACCCATAGCCATGCCACGGGCAAATTCTTCAGCGCGCTGCGCCCCTTTTTCCATAAAACGCGGCAGCTTTTTAATCAGGCCGCGCCCGATTTCCCGCAACGACAAATACGTGCGCCCCGAAACCAGACGCGCCAGATAAGCCGACATCGCCCCAACAGGCGGTGCAATAGACATATCGTTATCGTTGAGAATAACAATCAGCCGCGAGTTCATGGCACCGGCATTGTTCATGGCCTCATAGGCCATGCCCGCAGACATGGCACCATCACCAATCACGCAGACAACATTTTTATCCTTGCCGCCAAGATCACGGGCAACCGCCATTCCCAGCCCTGCCGAAATAGACGTGGAGGAATGCGCCGCGCCAAAGGGATCGTATTCGCTTTCCGCACGGCGGGTAAAGCCGGACAAGCCCCCCGCCTGACGCAAGGTGCGAATACGGTCACGCCGCTTGGTCAGAATCTTATGGGGATAAGCCTGATGCCCTACATCCCAGATAATCCGGTCATCCGGTGTATTGAATACATAATGCAGAGCTGTTGTCAGCTCGACAACACCCAGCCCCGCCCCAAGATGGCCGCCGGTGACAGAAACCGCATCAATGGTTTCCAGCCGCAACTCGTGCGCAACCTGCTCCAGCTGATTTTCCGCAAGCGTACGCAAATCAGCCGGGCTGCCAAGAGTATCAAGAAGAGGGGTTCTTGTAGAAGTTGTCACGCGCCATCCGCCAAGAGTCTAGAAAAATTTAAACAAGCGTTACCACAAACTAAGGATAAAGCGCAAATTTATGTTGCCGCACTTTCTCCCAACGTTACCAGCAAAACCTCTGGCGGTACGCCAAACCGCACCGGCACACGGCTTGTGCCAAGACCACCGGACACAATAAGATGCCGGTTTTCTTCCACAATATGCCCATAACGGAAACGTCCACCATAGCTGGATGGAATAAAATAATCAGTCAATCCCGGAATATTGATCTGCCCACCGTGTGTATGACCTGCCAGCGTTAACGCAATCCGCGACGGCACCTGAACAAAAATATCCGGCTCATGCACCAGCAGCACTGCGGGATCCGGTGTGGTCAACTGCGCCAGCGTTCCGGGCAAATCATCTTCCCCCTGATAGCTGTGGTCATCCATATGATGCGCCAACTGGTCGCCTAAACCCGCCAGCCAGAACTGCCCACCCGCATGGGGAATCAGCACCGCATCGTTTTCCATGATTCGGATCTGCGCATCGTTGAGCGCCGCACGAATTTCCCTGCGGTTGAACCACCAATCATGGTTGCCCAGCACCGTATAAAGCCCCAGCGGCGCTGAAAGCCTTGCCAATGCTTCCGCCCATGCCTTGCGTGGCACACGGGAAATCTGGAAACGGTGCGTGGCTTCATGGTCGCCCAGATGCACAATCAGATCCGGCTTGAGCGCATTGACGGTATCGACAATATGATTAAGCCGATCAAGCCCCATATTGTAACCACCGATATGCACATCGGCAATGACCGCAATGCTCAAAGGATAACCCTCAGGCCAGCCGGGAGGGGTTAAGTTATACCGGCGCACGGCAAGGCGCATCGCAGGTTCAACATATCCCGCATAAGACGCAGGAACAGAGCCCAACAGCGCTAATCCTGCGCTGGCTTTTAAAAATGTACGGCGTGTCAGCATGACTGTTTATGTAACATAAATTGCTTAACTTTAAAGTATCCTTGTGCGAAACGCCCGGTTTTTTATACGGCTGTTTACAGGGTATCCCCTTTATGGCAAAGCTTGCTGATTGTTTCCCGTTTGAATTTTAAACGCTCTTCATGTTCCATCCGCATTACTCCTCCAATGACGAACCCTTCACCCGCAGCGCACGCTGGGCGGCACGGTTCGGCATTTTTGCGCTTGCGGTTGTTGCCATCACGATTGGTATTTTAAGGAGCGGTGCAGCAGCGCCTGAACATGCCCAGACAGCCTTGCTTGCCGGTGCTTTGTGGGCCTTGCTTGCCCTTGTTTTCGGAATTTCGGCACTGGTTGTTATCTGGAAAAAAGGCTGGCGCGGCACAAAAGCCGCTCTGCTGGGCATGGCATCAGGATGCCTGGCTTTGGCGTTTCCTGTATGGTTTTTTAGCCAGCAAATCGCTTTGCCTCCCCTTTATGACATGACAACCGATGTGGGCAACCCCCCCGTATTTCAAGCCGCATTGCTTGAGCGCACGGCAAATGATCTTGATGCAGCCGCATATAATCAGGCGGCTGCAATGCTGCAATTGAGTGCCTATCCCGACGTGCAGGGTGTCGATCTGGATCTTGCAGCCGATGAAACGTTTGCTGTGGTGCGCGAACTTGTGGCCAGCCGTAAGTGGCGTATTCTTGCCAGCACTGCTCCCGAACACACCCAGGATGGCATCCTTGAAGTGAATCTGCGCAACCCTGTGCTGGGTATTGAAAGCGACGCTGTTATACGGATACAGCCACAGAATACCGGCAGCCGCATTGATATGCGCGCAGCGTCACGAAAATGGCGGCATGATATGGGTTTCAATGCACAAATCATTGCGGCGTTTATGTCTGATTTGCAGCAAAAGGCGCGGGAGTAAAACGCATTGTTCCAGAGTATCTTAATCGCTTTCCGCTCTCTCCATTTTAGCGCTTTTAGACATATAGCGTACCATGCCCTTTGCAGCCGCAACGCCGGTGCTAAAGCAGGCTTGCAGCAGATAACCTCCCGTGGGCGCTTCCCAATCCAGCATTTCACCGGCCACAAAATTGCCCGGCATGGTTTTCAGCATAAAATCGGCAGTGACGGCCTCTTGCCGGATGCCCCCTGCGCTGGAAATGGCGCGCTCAATCCCTGCAATGCCAGTAATCTTAAGCGGTATGCGCTTGATAGCATGTGCCAGTGCTTCCGCATCAAACCGCTGTAATTCCTGCACCGGAAATGCCTCGCGCAACAAGCTAATCCCCACAGCGGAAAGGCCACACCGCTTCAGGGTAGTGCTGAAGGATTTGCTGCTGCGGGCGCGTTCCAGTTTAACGGTTAATGCTGAATGAGAAAGATCAGGCTTTAAATCCACACGCAGCGTGGTGCATCCGTTTTCCAGCACCGCTTTACGGATTGAGGATGACACAGCATAGACCGCCCCACCTTCGATTCCCCGCGCGGTTATCATGGCCTCGCCCTTTGAGAACATTCCGGCGTGTTCGAGCTGCACCGGTTTGAGCGGTACACCTGCAAAGCGTTCAGCAAAATTTGCTGACCAGCGCGTATCAAACCCGCAATTGGACGGTTGAAACGTCTCAACCGCAATACCAGCCGCCCTAAAAGGCGTAACCCATGCGGCATCCGAGCCCAGACGCGCCCACGATGCACCTCCCAAAGCAAACAAAGCAGCATCTGGCTGAAGCGTCATTGTTTCGCCCTCCGCATTGGTCATTGCCAGCCCCTGCTCTGTCCAGCCGCACCAACGGTGCCGCGGATAATAATCAACCCCATAATCCGCAAGCCGCGCCAACCACGCCCTCAGCAACGGCACTGCTTTCATACTGCGCGGGAAAATGCGCCCACTGCTGCCCACAAATGTTTCAACTCCCAAACCTTCGCACCATGCTCGTAAATCTTCGGGTGTAAACGCTGTGATGGACGGCGCAAGCCATGCTTGTGCATTGCCATAGCGGGCAAGAAATGGCCGGAAAGGTTCGCTGTGGGTGAGGTTAAGCCCTCCCCGCCCTGCAATCAGGAATTTGCGCGCCGGACTGGGCATCTGGTCGTAAAGCGCCACGGCATAGCCTTGCTTTGCCAGATATTCCGCAGCAATCAATCCGCCGGGCCCTGCCCCGATAATTGCCACCTTTGCTGCGCGGGAATCCTGCATGTGTATCGCCTGCCGTTCAGAGTGTTCGGTGCAGCGGTTATACAACACTCTTATGCAATTTATAGTGGGGTCAATTTAAAAAAAATACATGAAAGCACTACAGATTGAAGCGTATAAAATATTATATGTTTCAGGCTATAAAACTTTGTGCTGCCGCAGAACTTTATGCAATAAAATAACCATTTTATTGGAACTTGGTTCTATGATAAGAACGATGATGCAACAATTGTCGTTTAATCTGGAAAAGCCGCGTGATTATGGCAAGGCTGTTTCCCTTTCGCCGCTGGTGCGGCGCGTCATGGCGCCCAATCCCGGCGCGCTCACCTTTTCAGGGACTGCAACCTATATCATCGGCCGTGACAATGTTGCCATCCTTGACCCCGGCCCCGATGACTCCACCCATATTGCGGCACTGCTCAAGGCTGTAAAAGGGGCGCATGTCACGCACATTCTTGCCACACACACCCATGCCGACCATACCGCAGGGCTTGAGATGCTGGCTGCTACGCTCGATGCCAAAATCGTTGGCTGCGCACCGCATTTCAATTATGGCTCGCAAGAAACAAGCCATATGGCTGCCGCCGCCGATGCCCATGTGGATTATTCCTACGCACCCGATACGGTGCTGCATGATCGCGATCTGGTTCACGGGGACGGCTGGACGCTGGAAGCTGTTGCCACGGCAGGCCATACGGCAAACCACCTCAGTTTTGCACTGCATGAAGAACAGGCGCTGTTCACCGGCGATCATGTGATGGGCTGGTCAACCACCGTGATTGCACCGCCGGTAGGCAATATGCACGCTTATCTTTTGTCACTGGAAAAACTGCTGCTGCGCCAGGACACACGCTATTATCCTGCTCATGGAATGCCCATTGACAACCCTCGCCCCCATGTGCGCAGCTTGCTGGCGCACCGCCATGCGCGCCACAGGCAGATTATGGCTCTGGTTGAGCAGGGTATTACTGCGCATGATGCCCTGCTACACGCGCTTTATCCCGGCATTGAGCCACGCCTTGAACCGCCCGCACTCATGACCATTGCCGCGCATCTGGAAATGTTGCAGGAAAAATTTTCCTAAAAAAAACTGCTCTGAAACGCATTTCATTTTCGGAAAGGCACGCACAAAAAGTTTAGAGCCGTGGAGCATACATGAAGTATGTGAGCAGTGGAGCGCATAAAATTTTAATAGTCACGCTCGAAAAACAATCCTAACCCCGAATTGCCATCGCTGCCAACACTGCCCTTGGCTTTGACATCTTTGGTAATATCAAGATTGATCGTGCCTTTGGTGCTGCCGCCGGAACCCGCCTCCACGCCCAGATAGATATTATCACGGACATAGCGCCCTGCCCTTACAGCCGTATTGCCCTCGCTATCGGTGACAACATCAAGATCATCAAGGCCGCTGCCCGCACGCAAATTGTTCAATAACGACGAATTGCCGCCGCCTGTTAGCTCTGCCACAGCGGCTGCAAGGCGCGCAATCTGGAAAGCGGAAAGTTCAGAAATAGAACGGTTGAAAATCAGCCGCGCCAACACTTCATCCTGTGGCAATTCCGGTTGCGAGAAGAAGGTAATTTCCGGATTGGAGACCCTTCCGCGCACCGCCACATTCACCGTTGTATCATCGCTTTGCGTGGAAGCGACAAAGTTCAGATCAGGATCAAGATTGCCGGTCAGCGTGACCTGCCCTTCGGTAAAGTTGATGCGCTGCCCCAGAATATTCAGCCGGCCACGCAGAAGCTCGAACGCGCCCACCGGCTGCACATCATTCAGATTGCCTGAAAGCTGCACCTCCCCGCCAATTTCGGCATCCAGACCGCGCCCCCGCACAAAAATCTGGTTCGGTGCGGTGATTTTAAGATCAAGCCGCATAGGCAAGGCCGCCGCGCCTTTCTGACGCTCACCCTGCTGGTCAATCTTGGCGCGGGCAAGGGTTTCCTGCACACGGCGTGGGGCATTTTTATGCCGCACATCAATAGCCGCAGCCGAACCACCAAAGCGTTCCGGCACCGTGATTTCTGCCTTATCAATATTCACCTGACCCGCCAATAGCGCATTGGAGGTGACTGGTCCTGTCAATGAAAGCGCCCCCGAAACCGTAGCCGCCACCAACTGCCCATCCGCATAACGGGCGCGGTTGAGTCTTACCTGAATATCAGCAGGAAAACCGGCCTGCGCATTGGTGGATACCGAACCGCTCGCGCTGATGCTGCCACCGGCTGCCAAGGCTGTATTAAACGTTCCAATGGTAATGCGTTCACCATCCAGCGTGCCGTTCAATACAATCTGTTGCAGCCGCACATTGCTTTGGGGATCAATAACCTGCGCGCCACTGGCCGCAAAGCTGCCGCTCACTTGCGGATTACTGGCATTGCCGCGCACAGCTGCCTGTACATTCAGTGTGCCTTGCAGTTGTGTACCCCGTTCAAGCAAGAAACGGTTAGCAAGTGTGAGCGGAATTGCACCTTCCGCATTTATGTTCAAGCCATTGCCCGAAAGCGGCGCCGTACCGCTGGCAGAGACGTTCAGCCCTTGAGAACCGTTGACACGCGCAGAGGATAATTGCACAGCCTGATTGGCAAAACGGCCTTCTGCACTGAGTTGCAGCGGGGATAAACCGTTTTCTTGCAGCATCCGCGCTGTGAGATTGGCGCCACTGAGATTAAACGCGCCTTGGGGATTATCGCGGTTGCCGGTGATACGCGCGGTGCCATTTATCTGACCACCCAGCGCCAGATCCGGCTTTATCATATTGGCAATGCTGAGTGGCAGGCTGCGGATGGCCACATCCAGATCAAGCTGTTGGGTGACCGCGCCTTTAACTGTTACCTCACCCGACCCTACGCTTAACGCCACCGTATCAAACCGCACATTGCTGCCTTCAATGGCAATGCTTGCCGGTTGTTTGAGAGCCGCCGCCACATCGCCACGGGCAAGCCGCAACTTATTAAGCCCAAGGGCGAACCCGTTGGCGCTCGGTTCCAGCGAACCGGCAGCATTCAACTGCGCATTGTTGGCAAGCGCCGCATTCAGAGCAAATGTTGTGCTGCGCCCCTGAGCGGTTGCATTGGCATCAAGGCTGGAAATATCCACGCCACCGGCGGAAATGTCTGCGCCTTTAAGGGTTCCGTGTGCCGTTGGCACACCGAAAATATTCTGCGCCGCAAGCGCAATATCGGCTTTGCCAACCCGCACCGCATCCATGCGTAGCCCGTTAATCTGGCCTTTAATATCGGCGCTTTGCTGGGTGCCATTTGCGGCGAGCGTGATGGTGGCATCCGCTTTACCCCGCGCCTCCATGAGAGCCAATGCTGCCGCTGTTGAAATATCGCTTGCTTTCAGCACAAGCTGCCCGTCAATCACACCGGCCTTGTTCTGGTTCAGATTGCCGCGCAATTCCAGACCGCCCGCGGTGAACACCAGATCGCGCACCATGCGCCCTTCGCTGGTCATGGCCAAGGCGGTTGCCAGATCAATCCGCTGTCCGCCAAGAAACGCTTGTCCACTGAGATTGCCGCTCAAATCTGAACGGACGAGCTGCCCTTCAAATGCGGCCTGTCCGTCTTGCAGATTGCGCCCTACCAGAGAACCGCGCGGCGCAAGTGCTTCCAGTTTCAAGGCAATAACACTATCCTGCCCTTTGGCTGTGCCTTGCAATGTTACGCCACCTTGCGTCTTGGAAGACAGCCGCGCCATGTTTTCAAGCGCTGCGGCAAAGGTAAAATCTGCATTATCACTGCCAAAACGGCCATTGGCGGTGAGTTCAAGCTGGCGGTTCTTTACCCGCAGATTACGCGCAGAAATGCCGGTTTCACTGCGCGCCAAAGCGCCGGTCAGGCGGGTTTCTCCGGTCAGCAGATTGCTCAAGGTTTCGTTTCCAGCTTCAATATTGGTGCCGGAACCATCAAATGTCAGATCAAACGCACCACCCACCGGCTTAACAGTTCCGCGTGCAGTAAGATCAAGCGCACCCGCCAGCGGTCTACCCGCCAAATCAGAAAAGGGTGCCAGATTGCCTGCTCTGAGCAGGATATCGCCATCATAGGTGTATTCCTGAATGGTGCCTTTTAAGCCGGCACTTAATCCGTTTCCGGTGATTTCAGCACGCGCCAAGTTGAGCGGACTACCCGCTTTCCAATTGCCATCAATGGCAAGATTGATCTGTTCACCCAGCGCTCTTGCCAATTCCGGTTGCAGTGCGGTGATGCCCTTTATACCGCCAATCACGTTAAACGTGACCGCACGCCTTTCAGCGTCATCACTATTTTCGGCCAGCCCTTCGGCGTTAATGGTTATATCCTGTGCGGCAAGTGTTGCCGTGGACAATCTGCTCACGGTGAGCGCACCTGTCCAGATGGCATCGTCACGGTTGCCGAAATCTATTTTCAGGGCGATGCGTTCGGCGCGGGTGTTGCCACCTGCAACCGGCAACACCACCGGCTCACCCCTTGGCTTGGCTATGGCGGCATCCAGCGTGAGGCGGCGCAAAAACTTGTCGCTGGTCGTTTCGGCGCTGCCTTTTACACGCAAGGCATTGCCCTGGATATCCAGCGCACTGACCACAAAACTCCCGGTATCGCGGACTGCACCTTGCGCACGAAGGATTGTTTCATCGCCAAAAAAACTACGGAACTGCGCCGGAATCAATCCTGCAAACTGCCCATTGAGCTGTGCATCAAATCCATACGCCGCCTCTTGCCGCGCCATCACCAGCTGGCCGGAAAGTATGCGATCATTGGCGGCATCCAGCGCCAGATCAATCTTCAGATCGCTCAACGCCCCCTTGCCTGCAACCTGCATGACAACCGCCGGACGGTTTTCAATTTTCAGGAGATTGGCGACCAGCCCGTTTGCCGGTTCATTAAGATTGATATTGAGATCCAGCTCTTTGCTGGCATTGGCATAGGCTGCCCGAATAATGAACTGCCCTCCCGCATCCAGCCGCCGGATTTGCAGGCTGGAATCCAGCGCGCCGCTATCCAGCGTGATGTTTCCGGCCAGGCTCATCTCCGCAGCGGTGCCAATAATCTCTTGCCCCAAAGCAATGCGCTGCACATTCAAATCACGCAAATACACCGAAACCGGCAATTCTGGCACTGAAAAACCACTGGATTCCGGCGACGGCAAAACGGTTTCATCCGGCAAAGGCTTGCGCGTCACCACAATGCTCTCCGCCGCAAGGGTTTCAATATCCAGCCTGCCGCGCAGCAATGCCCTGCGACTCCATTCAATATTAGCATTATTGATGGTCAACCATACGCCTTCCCTGTCGGCTACCGTAATGCGGCCAATAGCGGCTTTGGATGACAGAACACCCTGTATTTCTGAAATAGTGATCTGCCGGTTGGGCGTGGAAAGGCTTTGTTCCACAAAGCCCAAAAACCATGATTTTTCCTGTTCAGGGTTTTCATCCTGGCTGAACACCGACATTGCCGGAATAGCCAGCAAAAGAAGCGCCAATAAGGGCAGAAAACGGATCAGACGGGTCAAAACGCTTGTCCTATTCCAACATAAACCGCAAAATTGGGGTCACCTTTGCGCTTATCAAGCGGTACGGCAACATCCAGACGAATAGGCCCAAGCCCCGTATTATAGCGCACACCGGCACCTACACCCACGCGCAAATCTTCCGAAAAATCGGGGAAGGATTTTTCGCCCACATATCCGGCATCGGCAAAGCCAACCACACCAATATTTTTAGTGACTTGCACCCGCGCTTCCACCGAACCCTCAATCAGCGAACGGCCACCAATAATATCCGTAGTGCCACCGTTTTGCACTTCCACACCAATGTTACGGTAGCCATAACCGCGCACCGAACCCCCGCCACCCGCAAAGAACAAGGCATCGGACGGCAGCTCCGAAATGGGCGCACCCGTAACCGCACCCAGCTTCAAACGTCCCGCCAGAATGACGCGATCATTCTTCCCCAAGCCAAAATAGGTGCGGCCTTCGGCGGTAAATTTACCCGCAATATTGCCGTATTCAAATTCATAAAACGGTGAAAACACACCTTCAATATACACGCCGCGCGAAGGGTTTGCCTTGTTGTTGCGGCCATCATACAACACGCTGGCGTTCAGACCGGCGGTGAGAAAATCACGGGTGCCGAAAACATCATCCTCGAAACGGGATTTTGCCACATCGGCGGTGAGCTTGCCGGAAAGCTGGTCAGAAAAAATATGGGTAAATCCTGCGCTGGCTAGAGCTGTGGTCTGGGTATAGGCTTCCAGCACTTCACGCTTGCCGGTGAGCGCCGTGACAAAATCGGTATCAGGGGTGAATACGCCCGGTTTGGTAAAACTTACGCCCAATGTATAGGTGTAATCGGCCGGATCATAGGATTGCGCACCAATGCCCGCTACCCGCGCATCAAACCGTAATTTCTCCGCCTTGCCAAACAGGTTACGGTGCAGCCAGTAGGTTTCCACTCCCGCGCCATCCACGGTGGAATAACTTGCGCCCGCACCGATCCGGCGCAAAGGCTGCTCCTGCACAGCCAGTGTCATGGGCAACACGCCTTCGCGGGAAATGTTTTCCCCCTCTTCAAACCGGGCTGAACGAAAAACCTCCAGCCGTGACAAGCGTTTTTGCGCACGATCAAGCGCTTTTGGATCGTACTCCTGCCCAGGCTGCAAGCCGGTCATGTAGGCCACAAAATCAGGATCCATGCGCGCAGTACCCTGCACCTGTAACGGCCCGAATACGGCTCTGCGGTCAGGATCAACGACAATCTGTGACTCCACGCCATAGGCGGCATGATCGGCAACCACCTGCCGTTCGGCAATGCGCGCCTTGGGATAGCCCTGATGCCGCCATGCTTCAACAGCCAACCGTTCTGCACGAATGACACTGGAAGAACGGGCAATCTCACCGGCTTTATAACCCACGGATTCCGGCTGTTCCACTTTGTCTTTGGGATCAACGGGCTCAGGCGCGCGGTTGGTGATGCCCGCATGGGAAAACAGATATTGCGAACCCGCATCCACGGTTATTGTGACCTGCGCCGGTTCTTTCAAGGCCACATCGGGGAGCAAGCTGCTCACCTCACGGCCATCAATGGTTATGGAAATGCTGCCGCCATAGCGGCCATCGGCATACATTGCCGCCAAAATGCGCTTGTAATCGCCCCGCGCCTTGGCAATCAGACCCGCAGCACCCGAAGCAGGCTTGCTTTTATCCGCGAACAGCTGAGACGCATTTTTAACCAGCGCCTCGCCTTCCTTCTGATTTGCCGCTACGATTTCAACATCATAGCGTTGCGGTTCGGCAATGACGTCATCGGCATCGTCCTGTTTTTTTTCGCCCCACAAATGGATGCCAAAAAGTTCAAACGCCTGCACAGACACAGGCTGCGCGGCAAAACTTAACAAAACAAGCCCGGCAAGACCGGCTTTATGCCTTAAAACACTCACAACCGGCTCACCCCAAGTCCCCTTGTATGCAAGACTGCACAACACATAATACAAGACGTTTTGTCTCTGCGCAGAGTTCCGGCCATCCCCGACCGAATCTGCAAAGAATGTATTATGCGTTGTCTTTGCGGCGAGAAAAAGCCTTGCTCTGCTTTATGATCCTGTCAAGGTTATTTCTCTGTTAAAGCCGCATTGAGTGTCTTAAGATTTTCGCGCATCATGGAAATATAATCAGGCGCATTGCCTTTATCATAGGTGAGCGCGTCCGAATACAATGCGCCACCCAGTTTTGCTCCGGTTTCACGGGCAATTTGCTCAATCACCCGCCCATTGCTGATGTTCTCCACAAACACCGCAGATACTTTGTCATGCCGGATCTGGTCAATGAGTTTTGCAACATCTTTGGCCGAAGCTTCTGAATGGGTGGAAATGCCCTCCGGCGCCAGAAATTTTACACCATACTCCTTGGCAAAATAACCAAAGGCCGCATGCGATGTAATAACGGTGCGCTTTTCCTTTGGCCATGCCGCAACAACATCACGGATTTCCTTATCCAAGGCTTGCAGTTGCGCTGTATAGGCTTTGGCATTGGCAGTATAAGTGTCGCAGCCCGCAGCGTCTGCCGCGCAAAAAGCATCTTTGATATTGGCAACATACGTCACCACATTGTTCACCGACTGCCATGCGTGTGGATCATAAGCGCCATGATCGTGGTTATGATGGCTCTGGTTATGATCGTGTTTGTGATCGTGCTTGTGCTTATGGTCGTGTTTATGATCGTGGCTGTGCTTGTGCTTGTGCTTTTCGCCATGCTTATGCGCGTCATGGTCATTTTCTGCGTTTGCAATGGGCGCAATGCCTTTGCTCACCTCTACAATGACCGCTTTTGTGCCACTGGATTCAACAAGACGCTCCAGAAAACCTTCAAAACCCAGCCCGTTTACCAACACAACATCCGCACCCGCCATCAAAACCGCATCTTGCGGCTGCGGTTCATAAGCGTGGGCATCGGCGTTACGGCTCACCAATGCATTGATTTCTACGCGATCTCCGCCCACGTTTTTTGCCAGATCCTCAAGGATGGAAAAGCTGGCAAGCACTTTCAGATTCTCAGCCTGCGCAGGCACAGCCATACATAAGGCAAAACCGGCAACTGTCAGCATAAAACGTGATTTCAGCATTTGGAAAAATCCTTTATAGATCAGAGTTTCAGGCCACCTTGTGGCGGCGCGGAATGAAGAGCGTACGCACCAACCCACGCGGCGCACACAACAGTGAGACACAGTAAAAAACACCCGCGGCAAGAATGATGGCAGGCCCCGAAGGCACCGCCGCATGATACGAAACCAGCAAGCCCACAATGCACGACGCCATGCCAATCCCCACAGCAGCCAAACACAGTGGAACCACACGGCTCACCCAGAAACGCGCACTCGCCGCAGGAAGCATCATCAAGCCTACCGAAAGCAACGTACCGAGCGCCTGAAAACCGCCTACCATGTTCAGCACCACCACAATCAAAAACAGGCAATGCACCACCGATCCCATGTGACTCACAGAGCGCAAAAACAAGGGATCAAGACATTCTGCCACCAATACACGCCCGAAAAACACCAGAAACAACGCTGTTACAGACCAAACCAGAGCAATGAGCATCAAAGATTCATTGTTGAGCGCCAGCACAGAGCCAAACAGAATATGAATCAGGTCAATATTGGAGCCGCGCCACGATACCAGCACCACACCCAGCGCCATCGACAACAAATAAAACGCAGCCATCGAAGCATCTTCGCGCTGCACCGTGAAACGCGACACCGCTCCCGAACCCAGCGCCACCAGCAGCCCGACCACCATGCCGCCGATGGTCATCGGGATGATTTCCAGACCAAACAGCAAAAAACCAATGGCAGCGCCCGGCAAAACAGCATGAGCCATCGCATCGCCGCTCAGGCTCATCCGCCGCAGCATCAAGAATACGCCGATGGGGCAACAGCTTAACGCAAGCAATAAAGAACCGAACAAAGCCCGCTGCATAAACGCATAATCCACAAACGGGGAAAGCAAAAACTCATACATGCTGATGGCTTTTTTCTGAATGTGAATGCGTATGCTTTTCACCGGCACACCACGGTGCCGTTTCATCCCACGCTTCCTGAAAATGCCGCGCCTTTCGCAAGTTTTCAGGGCGCATCACTGCCGAAGTATCACCCCATGCCACAGCCTTGCGCGCCAGCAACAAGGTCTGCGGGAAATGCGCTCTGACACATTCATCATCATGCAGCACAGCCAGAATGGTTTTGCCTTTTACATGCCACTGCTTGATAAGATGGATCAAGTCTTCAATTGTGCGGCGGTCAATGGCATTGAAAGGCTCGTCCAGCAGAATAATATCCGCATCTTGCAGCAATACCCGCGCAAACAATGCACGCTGCATCTGCCCACCGGACAGACTATCCAGCGTACGCTGTTCAAAACCTTGCAGCCCAACCTGCACCAGTGCTTCCTGTAGCGCCTTGCTGTCTTCACGGGTGTGACGACGAAACCACCCCCGCTTCGGCCATAACCCTAATGCCACAATATCGGCAACCGTTGCCGGAAAGGAACGATCAATTTCCGATTGTTGCGGCAAATAGGCCAACCGCATATCAGAAGCTTTTTCCAGCGAACCGGAAAGCGGCTTCAACACACCGGCAATCGCTTTCATCAAGGTGGATTTGCCCGAACCGTTGGCACCCACCACCGCGGTAAGCGACCCGCAAGCCACGGCACCGCTAAGATGATGAATCGCAGCGTGGCCATTATAGCCAAGCGTCAGATTGCGAAATGTGAGGCAGGGCAAGATCATTGCGATGTTCAGCCTTTTACACGAAAAAATACTGCTTTATTATCCTGCACTATATGTAATGCTATAACATGCGTCAATGAGATTACGACGCCTGCGGCTCTTTTTCAATTCCACCCGTTTAATCCCACAGAGGGAAAGGATCATTCAAAGGGGGATTACGCGGCACGCCCATCTGCACATTGCCATACAGGCAGGCATCCAGCGTGGCTCGAATGGCCTGCTCATCCATTCCGCTACCGCCAATGAACACCAGCTCCTGACGCCGATCACCCCACGTTTCCGACCAGTGCCTGCGCACAAAAGAAACAGACTCTTCATCTTGCGGCCACCGTTCTTGCGGCACTGCCGCCCACCAGCGGCCTAACCGTTCGGTGCGGGTAATGGTGCCTGCAACGGAAAGCTCTGCCAACCAATCAGGCCGCGTTGCCAACCAGAAATGCCCTTTGGCACGCAGCACGCCTTTAAACCCTTTATCCAACACGGCGTGCCATTTTTCAGGATGAAAGGGTCTGCGCGCGCGATACACAAAAGAGCGGATGCCGTACTCTTCCGTTTCCGGCGTATGGTCATGAAAACCATACAATTCTTTCATCCATAAAGGATGTGTTTGCGCTTTTTCTTCGCTATAAAGACCGGTATTCAAAACAGCGCGGAGTGGCACCTGCCCATAATTTGCTGTCACAATACGGGCATCCGCATTCAAGCTGCGCACAATCCGGCTGACTTCAATCAGCTGCTCCGGCTCGACATCATCCGCTTTGTTGATGACCACCACATCGGCAAATTCAATCTGCTCTACCAGTAAATCCACAAGGGTGCGTTCATCATCGGCACCCGCAGCTTCCCCACGATTTTTTAGAAAATCCGTTGAATTGTAATCACCCAAGAGGTTGATGGCATCCACCACCGTCACCATAGTATCCAGCCGCGCAACATCGCTTAGCGCCATCCCCTCCTCATCCCGAAATTCAAATGTTGCAGCCACCGGCAGCGGCTCCGCAATACCCGTTCCTTCAATCAGCAAATAATCAAACCGCCCCGCCTCCGCCAGCCGTCTCACTTCTTTGAGCAAATCATCGCGCAGCGTGCAGCAAATACAGCCGTTGGTCATCTCCACCAACTGCTCATCCGTACGGCTCAAGCCTGCCTCACCATGCCGCACCAAATCCGCATCAATATTCACCTCTGACATATCATTCACAATAACCGCCACACGCAAGCCATCGCGGTTATTGAGGATATGGTTGAGGATAGTGGTTTTTCCAGCACCGAGAAAACCGGACAATACCGTCACCGGCAAGCGTTGATTATCGGAATAGGTCTCCGGCATGGGGGCTCCTCATAGCTTTACATTATGTTATAACGTTACATATTAAGTCTTCGCTCTTTTGTCAAGCGGATGCAGTAACTCTGCTAACCTTTGCCCCACAACGGTGTGACTGTGAAATGCTACCCTCTTAAAGGGTAGTACAGCTTTATAACCTGTTTTATTGCTCTTAATTTTTATTCATTGGTGAAATTTTACTCAAATCCAGCGCTCGAATATTCGTTATTATCTATTCCTGCTACTGTCGAGAGTGCAGGATAGGATACACGGCTCTGGCGTTTGCTTCAGCAAGCCGCGATTGAGCCGAAGCAATTCTTCATTGTGCGCGGGAAAGTGTATCAATGGCACCAGAAACGCTCTTCACTGCTGTATCCAGAACCGTAAAGTTTGCCATTGCGTAGGTCAGCATAAGGTTGTTGAGCGAGCTGCGCTGGTTCATATCGCTGAGCATTTTCATGCTTTCCTGCATGGAAACCTGCATTTGCTCCAATTCCGACAACGGTTCGGCAGGCACACTTCCACTCACAGGCACAACGCGGCCATCCACATACATATTCTGAGTAAGTGGATCATTTACAGCAATATTTACATTGGTACGGTCAATGGCGCTCAGATAGCCTGTGGCCGTCAATGGCAGAGCATCGGCAGAATTGGAAAATACCCGATCATTGAGCTGGGGACGCTCCATCATCATCAGCGGCGCGTGCTGAAAAATGCGGTTGGTATTAAGCGCCTTGTCTATCAGATTGCCAAAACCGTCAATCATGGCAGGAGCCTGCGGCTGTATGTTCGTCAGGCTTAGAGAAACATCTACAGCTTGTCCCATATCAACTGGATTCATAAGGCAGGTTCCTCTTTTCCAATAATCACACTAATTTTATATAATTTTATTGCAAAAAATACAATCTAACTTGAACTACTATCGCGCAATACGGTTAAGTTCTAAAGTTTACATAACCTTTATAAGAAATAATATACAAAACCCATATCCTTGTTTTTTCAATTTATTCCGGTATCCGGCTTGCACTTTCAGCGTTTGTGCTTATGTAAAAGCATCACTCCTTTTTTCCTTTTTCAGGAGCATTTATGTCCGAACACTCTTCCCAATGGCACGCCACAACCATTTTGCATGTGCGTAAAGGCGGCATGGTGGTGATTGGCGGGGATGGTCAAGTTTCTCTTGGCAATACCGTTATCAAACAGACCGCACGCAAAGTACGCCGTCTGGCCGGAGGAAAAGTCATTGCCGGTTTTGCGGGTGCCACCGCCGATGCCTTTACCCTTTTCGAGAGACTGGAAAGCAAACTTGAAAGCCATACCGGACAGCTGTTGCGGGCTGCTGTAGAATTAGCCAAAGATTGGCGAACAGATCGCTACTTGCGCAAACTGGAAGCCATGATGCTGGTTGCTGACAAAGAAACCAGCCTGATCCTCACCGGCAATGGGGATGTGCTGGAACCGGAATACGGCGTTGCAGCGATTGGCTCTGGCGGTTCTTATGCGCTTGCCGCGGCGCGGGCGCTGGTTGAAACCGACCTGGATGCCGACACCATTGTACGCCGCGCCATGGGCATTGCGGCTGATATTTGCGTGTTCACCAACCACAATCTTGTTATCGAAACCCTCGCAACAGAGGACTTAAAGTAAATGAGTGACTTTTCCCCCCGTGAAATTGTTTCTGAACTGGATCGGTTTATTGTTGGCCAAGAAAAAGCCAAACGTGCCGTTGCTATTGCTCTGCGAAACCGCTGGCGCCGCCTGCAACTGGATGACAACCTGCGCAATGAAGTGCTGCCCAAAAATATCCTCATGATCGGCCCCACGGGTGTGGGTAAAACGGAAATTTCACGCCGGTTGGCGCGGTTGGCGAATGCGCCTTTTCTCAAAGTTGAAGCCACTAAATTTACCGAAGTAGGCTATGTTGGCCGCGATGTAGAACAAATCATCCGCGACCTGGTAGAAGTTGCCTTAACCATGACCCGCGAAAAGCGCCGTAAGGACGTGCAGACAAAAGCCTATGCCGCTGCCGAAGAAAGGGTTTTAAAAGCCTTGATTGGTGAAAATGCTACAGATGCCACCCGCGAAAGCTTTCGTAAAAAATTACGCGATGGCGCTCTGGATGACAAAGAAATTGATATTGAGGTATCTGCCAGCCCATCCATGCCACAATTCGATATACCTGGAATGCCCGGCAGCCAGGTGGGGGTTATTTCACTGGGTGATATTTTCGGCAAAGCGATGGGTGGAGCTAAAAAAACCCGCCATATGACTGTTAAACAAAGCTATGAAGTGCTGATTGCAGAAGAGTCAGACTTGCTGCTGGATGACGAGCAAATCACGGCAGAAGCTATTCATCAGGTAGAAAACAGCGGAATTGTCTTTCTGGACGAGATTGACAAGATTGCTGTGCGTGAAGGACGCAGTGGCGGTGATGTCTCACGAGAGGGCGTGCAACGCGATCTCTTGCCACTCATTGAAGGCACTACAGTCTCCACAAAACACGGCACAGTGAAAACAGACCATATTTTATTCATTGCCTCTGGTGCATTCCATGTGGCAAAACCTTCTGATCTGCTGCCGGAACTGCAAGGCCGTCTGCCCATCCGCGTAGAATTGGAAGCACTCACCCGCGAGGATTTCCGCCGTATTCTGACCGAGCCTGAAGCAGCCTTGCCCAAACAATATGTAGCCTTGATGAAAACCGAAGGTGTGGAGCTTGTTTTTACTGATGAAGCAATTGACTCTATTGCTAACGTTGCAGTGGATGTGAATACATCTGTTGAGAACATTGGTGCAAGACGCTTGCAGACCGTCATGGAGCGTGTGCTGGATGACATCAGTTTTTCTGCTCCGGATCGTTCAGGTGAAACCCTTGAAATTACAGGTGAAATGGTACGCGATACTGTGGGTGATCTTGCGCAGGATGCCGATCTGAGCCGGTTTATTCTTTAAAAAAGCCGCTTGTGAACATTATTTAAATTCTTTTTCAGCGGGTTTTTATATGGCGGTTTCAATTAAGAAACTTACATGAAACTATTATAAGTTCTTTTTTATCTATTATCCTAGCATAAAATCGAATACGTCTCTGCTGAAATTGCTCTATTACAGCGAAAGCATAATAAAATGATTATGCTTTCGCTGTATTTTTTTTCGTAGAGCATTTCATTTCTCTGCGCTAACCTTTGGCCGCAACATGGCGCTATTTCCAGTGAATATTTTTTAGCATTTTGCTTCACATTTCATAACAGTAATAACTTAAAGTTTTGTTAACCATATATAATTCTAATATCAATATTTCATGCACTAAAAAAAGTAATACAGTTAATGCTTCGTTAAATATATATTGAACAATCTGTATGTGTATGATATTCAATTTTTTTCCTAAAAGGTTTTGATGGAGAAGCTTTATGACAAGTGCAATTCTCAACAGGCCAAATGATTCCCTTCTCCTTCAAAATAATCCTGACAGAAGCCAGATATTTGACACACATGTCGTATCAACCTGTGGCAAGAGGGAAGTTGGCCAAAGTCAAAATCTTTCGTTCAAACCACAACATATAGTGCACAAATTTAAAAATACATTTTCTCGAAAAACTTCTTTTGAACACAGCGTTTCAACAAACCCTAGAACATCAGTACTTTCGTCCGCTAGAAGTTTTGTACCTGCCTCTTCGGATTCTTCATTGCACCAAACGATTTATTCACAAACAAGCAGCTCCGTCCTGTCTTTAGACAATCATTCTTCACCAGAAACACAGACCAATCATAAAAATGGCAATTGGAGTTCCTTCAAAGAATTTATTAGCGGAGTTGATTCTAGGGCTCTTGAAAAGGTAAGCCAAGTCCTGCCTGGCAAAAATGCTAAAACCATGCAAGAACGGCAATTTACCATACGCTACAAAGCAGCAGTGAGCGACTTTATTACAGAGCTTCAGCGCAATCACGACAATAAAATGATGGAGTATACTCCCCAAGGTGAGCAATTAGCGCCAAAGCGACTTCCGGAAGGAGCACTTTCACCTTCTGGAAACCAATTACCAGAGAATGCTATCGCATACTATGGTACAAAATTTGCAGCAGATTATTCTCGTAATCAATGGATTGCCACGGCTAATGGAGAAGAATATGCGCGAGGCGCACTGCCGAGAATTACGGCGTTTAAGCCGAATGCCTTGACGAATACACGCCAAGCAATGCATGCATATATATCATCAAACAAACCTCACGAACATGCAACCAAGGTTTTGACACGTACGGCAGAGGGTGTAACCGCTGTTGCTGCGGCGGCTGTTGTACCTCCTGTTGTGGTGGGTAGTGCTGCGCTCGTGGCGGCCGCTATTCCATTTGCAGTGGCTGGCCCCATTGCTAAAAAAGCCGCACTTAATATGACTCATACTGTCAAGCAAGAATACAATGAGCAAGTTAGTAAAGCCAGCGCCATTGATGAGACGCGCCCTTCGCATGCTCACCTCATTAAAGATCGTGCAAACTCCCGTGATACTGAAAAACTAAAAAGCAGATATCAGGCCGCCATTGACAATCCTAAGCCTTCTCTTGAGCCAAAACTTCCTGATGGAAGCCCAGCGCAGTCTGGTACCCAAATAACCATCAACGTCGCACCCGATGGAAATATGCACTGGAATGCTCTTTTAAATGGAGAAAATGTGGGCAATGGGGCCGTTACCTCTAATCCTAGGGATGCACACCTGATTGCACGCAGCATACATCGGGTCGCAGATACCGTTAAGACATATCCTGCATCCCGCGAAGCCGGTAAGGATGCCGCAGACTTGCGGAGCGGTATTGTAAAAGGATTTTCTCCCGTTCTTATTCCTGGCGCTCTCGCTGCCAAAGGTGCAGGAAAAGTTGTTAATGCAGCAGGTGGCCTGCTTACAGAATTTAACAACGGAATTGCCCGGCGCTTTACAACATCAGCACCAAATGCAACTGAAAATATACGTCTAACGCCTGAAAACATACCCCTTCCACCGAGCGGCAACAATAGCCGCGATAGTCTTTCGCAGGTTGAATACGATGAATCTGCTTCTCATGCAGCATCGTCGCGCCCTTCTACACCTCCGGCGCTATTAGAAAATGGTACTCCAAACGGAGCATATGATATTTTCAACCGCGCTGAAACTGCGCAGTCTGCTGCTCCCTCTATTGCTGAGGTTTATCATCGGGACAATATTGCATCTTCTTCAGCGCCCCAACTCTTTCAAGAATCCTCTCAATACGAACCTCGATTAAGCCGTATTTCTCAAGAAAATAATGTCTCTATGCAAGAAATAACACTGCGGTCAGGTATTTCGCGCAAGAGCTCCACAGAAAGTTTGACGAAGAGTGATAATATTAGCCAACTTAATAAAGCTGCTGAAGAAGCTCCTTTATCAGACCAGCGTTCTGACGCAAAAGAAAACGAGTCACAGCCGATCTCATCTCCTTCTGACGATTCTGAATTACCGAGACAAAATGGCAATTCGCAAGGCACTGCCTCAAGTACTCCTCCTTCCAGAGGTTCATTTGAAGAAGTAGCATTGGCTAGAGTTCAAGACGATAATCCTCCTATGAGACTACGAGAAAAACTTAATCAATCAATACCTCCCAGTAATATTCTCCTTGAGGAATCTAGCCCTCGGTTATCGATGAATGTTTCTGAGGAATTTGAAAATAGCTCTGATGATGGTGGCACTCCTGCAATGCAAAATAAGGGCAAAGGAAGAGCCGACAATACCGATGATATTTCGTCTCATTCAGCAGAGGAAGAGACAGGTTCTATCTATGCCGATGCTGATGTCGAAGCAGTCGCACGTGTGATCGCATATCAAGATAAAATGAAAGAATTTGGCTGGATATTCGATGAAAATGGTGACATTTTTGCCCGCCCACCAGCAAACTCCTTTAACTTAGATCAAACTAAAATGGAAGCAACTTATAATGGGTTGCGCGTACTGGCTGACGCGGCAGAGGAATCTCAACACGTTAATGAAAATGGCCGTGAGATTGCTATAGAAAGTTCACCGGTATGGCGCAATAATCTTGGCAACGGCGCTCAGAATAAAGCGCATGTTTATAAACAAGCCTTCAATGATTTAGAGCGCTTAATTGCACTCAATCAGCAGCATCGCAATCCGTTTTCGCGCATTGGTATTGGTAAATCCCGGTCGGGGGAAATCAAATCAATCTCAGAACAATACGCAGGTGGAGCTGAACGCATGGAGAAGTATTTTGATAAAATGGTTTTAGTTGTCAAGAATGCTGCGCTGAACAGCGCCTCTCCTATTGATTACTTTGATCATACATTTGCAGAAAAGTTTGTTAAAGAAATCAAACCAATTCTGCCAAAGCTTTTCAGCGGTGAAAAGCTAAAAGAAAATGGACTAAGTTATGTAAAGCACAATCTCCCGCAATTCAATCAGCTCTACACTCGCGCTAAGGAAACAGCGCAGCGAAATTAGCATTGGAATTCTGGCTGATATTTTTCTCCTCTGTTCACAGAGAAGAGAAATTAACGTAACAAGACTCAAGAATCTCAAACTGCACTGCCATAATGGCGGTGCAGAGTGAGGATTATTTAAAAAGAATTCGCTTTCTATGCAACATGCAGCGCTTCAGCAAGAAATTCACCCAGCTTGCGGATGCCCGTGTCGATGGTGTCGTCATCCGCACAGGAAAAACTCAAACGGATGTGGTTGTTGCCGCTGCCATCCGCATAAAACGCCTTGCCCGGCACAAAAGCCACTTTGACCGTTTCCAAAGAACGCGCCAGCAATGTAGCGCCATCGGCTCTTTCCGGCAATGTTACCCAGATAAACATGCCGCCTTCCGGCTTTGTCCAGCTCACTCCCTTTGGCATATAGCGCGCCAATGCTTCCAGCATCTTATCGCGCCGGTGCTTGTATATTTTACAAATTTTAGCAACCTGCTCGTCAAAAATGGTTTCGGCAACCTTCGCCATAGCGATCTGGTTAGTGGTGGATGTGTGCAAATCTGCGGCCTGTTTGGCCAGAACCAACTTGCGGATAACCGGCTCTGCCGCGCACACCCAGCCAATCCGCAAACCCGGCGCAAGGGTTTTGGAAAAGCTGCCGCAATAAATGGTGCGGGCTTTGTTAATATCGCCGCAACGAGCAATATCCAACGCTAAAATCGGCGGGATGGCCTCGCCATCATAACGCAAATCCTGATAGGCTGCGTCTTCGATAAGCGCCACATCCAGCTCTTCGGTGAGATCGAGCATTTTTTCACGCTCTTCACGGGTAACGGTCATCCCCGTAGGATTGGTGAAATCTGCCGACATATACGCAAATTTCACGCGGCCGCCCGCAGCTTCAGCCGCCGCCTTATAGGCTTGAGGCGTACGGTTGCCCGCAACGTTGAGCTGCTCGTAATGCGGCTCATAGGCATTAAAAGCCTGTAATGCGCCCAAATATGTTGGCCATGTGACCAGCGCCGTATCGTTGGGAGACAGCAGCAGCTTGCCAAGATAATCCAGCGCCTGCTGCGAGCCAGACGTAATAACGATATTGTCAATGGTGCAAGCAACCCCAAGCGCCTGCATTTTTTTAACCAGCCACGCGCGCAACGGCTTGTAGCCTTCACTCACCGAATACTGCAACGCCGCATGGGACTGCTCGCCTGCCAGAATAGCATTATAGGCAGACTGAAACGCCACTTCCGGAAACAGCTTCGGATCAGGGATACCACCCGCAAAAGAAATGATGCCCGGCATTTCCAGAAGCTTAAGCAATTCACGGATTTCTGATGCCTGCATTCGTTTTGAACGGGTGGCATACAGGCTTTCCCAATCGGGCATGATTTTTTCCTTGCAGTATTGCGTTGGCTCAGGCTCAGATCGCAATAGCAATATCTGGAAAACCGCGCAAGATGATTGCTTTTATTCTTGCGCAACCACTCCCGTTGTGCGCAACTATTTTTTCACACTTCCTCTGCCCTAATTCGGGCATGTTCCTGTTATCACATGAATAATGTAACCTGCTATTGATAACTTTATGGAACAGGTTAATTGACAAAACTAGGTATTATCGCATCAGACGTCGTGGGTATAATACCGCCATCATTATCTTGCTTACCCCAACTTATTGAACACACCCCCGTTACTGCATTCTGGAGGAATACCCCGTGAAATTTTTGAAAACCCTTGTTCTCGCATCCGCTCTTGTTGTGCCTGCGTTTGCCGCCTACGCCCAAAGCATTGACGTGCCTGCGGGTACATACAAAGCCGATGGCACACACACCAATGTGCTTTGGAGCGTCAGCCATTTCGGCCTTTCCAACTACATTGGCCGCTTTGACAAGATTGAAGCAACCCTTGAACTGGATCCGGCCGATGTGACAAAATCTTCTCTCACCGTGAAGATTGATCCAAAATCTGTGAATGTAAACTACCCCGATACCAGCTTTGCAACCGAAATTGCCGGTGAAAAATTCTTCAACTCCGGAAAATTCGCCGACATTACCTTCGTTTCCAAAGAGATTAAAACCACCGGCGACAACACAGGCACCGTTACGGGCGACCTGACATTCCACGGCGTAACCAAGCCGGTTACTCTGGATGTTACGTTCAACAAAGCACTCAACCCGCACCCCATGTCTAAAAAACCTGTGGTTGGCTTTTCCGCAAAAGGCACCATCAAACGCTCTGACTTTGGCGTTTCCGCACTGGTCGGCCCTGTAGGGGATGACGTTGCTTTGACCATTGAAACCGAATTTGTGGGTGAGTAAGTTTCCTCCTCCACATGGAAATAATGTTGCTCAGCCCGGTTCTGCCGGGCTGTTTGCTCTTCCCCCTACCGAGGCCATACCAATGCGTACAGACGTAAACGGCTACCACCCCGTTGCCATGACCCTGCACTGGCTGATTGCCGCCGCCATTCTCTTCCAGCTGGTGGGCGCCATTGTTATGAAAGAAATCCCCGGTGTGCCGGAAGCCATCAAATTTTCTCTGTTTCAATGGCACAAAACCGTGGGCATTCTTATTCTGGCTCTCACGCTGGGGCGTATTGCCTGGCGCATGATGAACCCTCCTCCTGCCCACGCATCCATGACTTTCTGGGAACTCAGGCTTTCCCATCTGGTGCATTTTCTATTCTATGCGCTGCTCGTGATTGTGCCGCTCACAGGCTGGTGGATGGTTTCCGCCTCTTCCACCCGCATTCCCACCTTTTTGTTTACCCTGCCCTTCCTTGAATGGCCGCATCTGCCTGTGCCGCGCATTCAAGGCATCGGTCAGGCTCATGCGGTGCTGGCCTATGCGTTTGTCGGGCTGATTTTCCTGCATGTGGCTGGCGCTCTCAAGCACAGCCTGATTGACCGGCAGCCTTCCTTTTCCCGTATGCTTCCTTCTTCACTGGAACACAAACCCGCCTATGGCAGCAGCGGAATCTGGAGCTTTCTTATTCCGTTGCTGTTTGTTATTGCCGGTCTTGGCGCCTATTCGCTCACACAATTGCTGCCTTCCACAAACGCACCTGTTGAAACAACCGCAAATACGCCTCTTGGACAAGCACAAACAGGCGTACCCAACTGGACAATTGATGACGCGCAATCCAGCATGGATTTTGAAGTAGCGTTTTCAGGCGCACCCATCAAAGGCCGTGTTCCGCGCTGGCAGGCCGATGTTCTGTTTAATCCGGAAAATCTTGATGAAGCTTATGCAAATATCCGCGTGGAAGCAGCAGCCATCACCATTTCTGACGCCTTCATCTCCTCCAGCCTTAGGGGTGATGATGGGCTTGATACCGCGCAATTTCCTTTTGCCACCGTGACCTTCACCCGGTTTGAAAAAACGCCGGAAGGTTATAAAGCACAGGGTGACATGACCATCCGCAATGTGACAAAGCCTGTGGAATTTCCGTTTACATTCAGCGAAACGGACGGCATTGCATCTGTGCGCGGCACACTGGCGTTTGACCGCCTTGATTATAACCTCGGTGTTCAAAATGACAGCAAAGCCGAATGGCTGGGGCGCGCGGTAAGCGTCACGCTGGATTTAAAAGCAAAACGGGTGGAGTGATGCAATAAAGCCCGCTTGAAGCTGAGGCGGGCTTATTTGGCAGTTTAGTCAACGTAATTGATGTTGAGGTATTCCATTTTATTGTTTGTTGGCGGCCACGCAATTTTTTTGGCACTTTCTGTTGCTGTAAAAAAAACAATCGCACGGACTTCATCTTTATTATCTGGAATAGGCTCCCGTTTGATATCTGTAATAATGCCGCCGAAATAAGATTTTTCTGTTTTCTTCTCATGCATACAAAATGGCTTACCTTTGAGGCCTTCAATATGCTCTGACTTTACGCGCCATGAAATAGATTTATAAGTTTTTTCTATTTTATCCAGCATTTTTAATCCTTTAGGCTCTTTCCTTTTTGTTCCTGGATCTTCAACATATTTGCAAATAACATGTAGTGAGATGACTTCGCGCACAGCAATTTCCTTTTAAATAAAAAAATATCAACCATAGAGGGAAAAAAAATAAAAAAACACCTTAACTTGTTTGCATCAAGGCTGTGACGTGCATCGCCACGCCTTCTGCTAACCCTTCAAGATTATAGCCGCCTTCAAGGATGGAGACGAGGCGGCTGTTGCAATGGGTGTTGGCCACAGCCATAAGCTGGCGGGTGATCCAAGCGTAATCATCGCCTGTCCAGCGCAGGTCTGAAATATCATCCCGCCAATGGGCATCAAAACCGGCTGAGACGATAATCAGTTCGGGATTGAACCGATTGAGAGCAGGAATAATGCCCTCCAGCATGGCCAGCTGCATGGCTTCGCCATCGCTGCCCGGCTCCAAAGGTTCGTTGAAAATATTGCCTGCACCTTTTTCAGAGGCTTTGCCTGTACCGGGGTAACAAGGGGATTGGTGCAACGATGCATACAACACGCTGGGATTGTTGATGAAAATATCCTGCGTGCCATTGCCGTGATGCACATCGAAATCCACAATGGCTACCCGCTCAAGACCATAGGTTTCCTGCGCGTAACGCGCCGCAATCGCCGCATTGTTCAAAAAACAAAAACCCATGGTGTAGTCAGCCCCCGTATGATGACCGGGGGGGCGGGTTGCGCAAAACGCATTGCGGGCTTCGCCCTCCATGACCGCATCCACGGCTGTAATGCCCCCACCCATGGAACGCAAAATCGCCTCCCATGATTTGGCGCTCATCACCACATCTTCGCCCAACTGCACCATGCCCTCACGGGGACGGGCATGATCCAGATAATCCAGATAATACAGGTCATGTGCCAAAGTTGCTGTTTCCAGCGGCATAATGGTGGCTTCACGGCGTTCAAGCGCCGCAAACCGCGCATCCGACAACGCCTCTTGAATGGCACGCAGACGCTCCGGCCTTTCAGAAAAGCCTTCCGGTACGTCATGCTTCAAGCACGCCTCATGGGTAATAAGCAGTGTGGTCACGCAATAGAACCAAGATCTTCCGGTGCGGGATAACCTGCATCCGGCACAAAGAAATCCGGCTGCAAGGGCTTTGATGGATCAACACGGTAGGCGCTGAAATCCGTTACACCTTCGCCGCTTAAAAACGTATCGTCAATGAAAAAATGTCCTGTACAATCCCGCGACGGCTTTTTGAAAATACGGCACGCAGCATCAGCCACAATAGACGGATGCCGGCTGCGGCGCATCAATTCCTCACCGCCCAGAATGTTTTCAACCGCCGCGGTGGCAATGGCTGTACGCGGCCACAGCGCGTTCACCGCAATACCGGCGCTGCGCAATTCACCCGCCAAGCCCAGCACCACAAGGCTCATACCGAATTTGGCCATGGAATACGCCGTATGCCCTGCAAACCATTTTTCCTGCATATCCAGCGGCGGGGAAAGGGTAAGAATATGCGGGTTTTGCGCCTTCTTCAGGTAAGGAATGGCGTATTTGGACACCATGAACGTGCCACGGGCATTGACGCTGTGCATCAGATCAAACCGCTTCATTTCCGTGGCTTCTGCGGGACTTAGAGAAATGGCGCTGGCATTGTTGACTACAATATCCACGCCGCCAAAACGCGCTACCGCCTCTTCAAAAGCAGTCTTCACCCGCTCTTCGTCACGAATATCCACCGCCAACGGCAGCGCCTTGCCACCCGCTTTTTCAATGGCTTCGGCTGCCGTATAAATGGTGCCTTCCAGCTTGGGATGCGGCTCGGCGCTTTTCGCCGCAATAACCACATTTGCCCCTTCTTGCGCCGCACGCAAACCAATCGCTAACCCAATGCCACGCGATGCACCCGTAATAAACAGCGTCTTTCCTTCAAGTCCCATCCCCGTATTCCTTTGTTCAATTGTTGTTATCCAGAATGCTTTCAGCGCCTTCCATGATGGTATCCGCAAGACCAGAATGGGCGGAAACCTGATGCATAATGAAATAACGCGCGATACGGTACGCCTCATCATCCGCGCTTAAAAAAGCTCCTTTTGTGAGGGCGCATCCGGCCACAACCAAGGCATAAAGACGCGCATAACTGGCAGCACTGGCAAGCTTTTCTTCGGGCTTGCGCTTATCACTCATCAACCAGTCCGTGACTTCTTCAAATTGACGGACACTGTGCGACAGCCGCAGCGCAAGGCCATCCCACCGCGGATCATTCACCGCCGCCAACTCATACGGCACACGGGACAGCTCCAGCAAATGCTGCCGAATAGCCACATTTTGCGAAAGCGGAACCTTGCGCATCACCAGATCAATGGCCTGAATGCCGTTGGTGCCTTCATAAATGGCGGCAATCCGCGCATCGCGATAATGCTGCGCCGCTCCCGTTTCTTCCACATACCCCATGCCGCCATGAAGCTGGATGTTCAGGCTGGCGACATCCGTACCCGCATCGGTAGCGAAAATCTTGGCCAGAGGCGTGAGCAAACTCGCGCGATCATGGGCTTGCTGCCGCTCTTGCGGCGTTGCCGCCTGTTTGCTGCGATCCAGGGCAAAGGCCGTCTGGTAACACAAGGCGCGCGCTGCCCAGACCGCGCTTTTCATCTGCAACAGCATCCGCTGCACATCAGGATAGGCCGCTATCGGCTTGCCGCCCTGCTCGCGGCTGTGCGCGTAAGCAAACCCCTGCTGCATTGCGCGTTCGGCAATGCCAACCCCTTGCAGACCCACCGCAAGGCGCGCGCTGTTCATCATTGTGAACATGGCCGCCATACCCCTGTTTTCCCCGCCGACCAGATAGCCGATAGCGCCCTCTTTCTCACCAAACTGCATCGTGCATGTGGGAGAAGCATGAATGCCCAGCTTGTGTTCAATGCCGCTGCACACAACATCATTGCGCGCGCCCAATGTGCCATCTGCATTCACCAGAAACTTAGGCACCAGAAACAGCGACAGTCCTTTTGTTCCCCCTTGTGCGCCTTCAATACGCGCCAGCACCAGATGAATAATGTTTTCGGTCAGATCATGCTCGCCATAGGTGATGAAAATCTTCTGGCCAAACAGACGGTATGTGCCGTCCTGTTGCGGCTTGGCTTTTGTGGTGATGGCACCCAGATCCGAACCCGCTTGCGGTTCGGTGAGGTTCATGGTGGCTGTCCACGTGCCAGCCACCAGCGGCGGCAAATACAGGTTTTTTAGCTGATCGCTGGCATGATCTTCCAGCGCCTCGGTGGCACCCTGCGCCAGTACCGGATTGATACCGAACGCCATGCTGGCGGTATTCCACAACTCCGTTGCTGCCGCCCAGACCACTTGCGGCAGCTCTTGCCCGCCATAAGCCTCTTTGGCGCGGATGCCATTCCAACCGGCATCCGCCCAATTTTTATAAGCCTCACGCCAGCCCTTAGGCATGGTAACAATGCCCGTATCAAGCTTTGCGCCTTCACGATCGCCCTGGGCATTGAGCGGCGCAATCACCCCTTGCGCAAAATTGCCCGCTTCTTCCACCAGCGTCTCAAGAAGATCATCGGAAATAGCCGATTCCTGCTCGTTTTCCTGATTTTTCACGCCTGTCAGATACCGCAGCGCAAACAGAATATCGGCGCTCTGCGCTTTATAGGCCATTTTGCTCTTCCCTCATGTTTTTATCTTATTTCCTTGTGATTATTGGAAATTTTTACACACACGGCAAGCTGTTCCTGCGGCTTGCTGACAGCTTTATGCAAAACCTTGACCATAGCAGACTTTTTCAATATGGATGTGTACATTGTTAAGCATATCTTTTTAGAAAGTTTCCGCGATGCAGATTTCTGGTTCTGGCTCTTATGTTCCCGTGAATGATGATGCCATGCAGTTCCAAAATATGCCTCTTTTCAGCCGTCACTCTCGAGGCTCTTCTTCCCGTGCATCCGGATCGGCAACAGGCAATGCAAGTTTCAGTTCAACTGTATTTGATAATCCACAGATAAATGCTGTAACAATAGACCCAAAACACATGCTCGCAGCGATGAAGAGTGAAAAACGGCAGGAATATTTAAATTCTGGCTCTGCTCCACGTTTTAAGCTGGTAAATGTTAGAAATAATTCTCATGATAACGGTAAATATGTACTTGTAGTACAGCCGTGGAATGCCGAGGAACCTGTATATGGCACTACGCCTGAGAATAGCAGAAGTGCAACTCATTTTCGCGCATTGAACCCATTCTCATCTTTGGTGAAAGCAATTGCACATACGCCGGCAGTTAAAAATGCAAACATTACGTATTATAGGATTGATTCAAACACTCGCACCAAAGATCTCCAGCATCCAGCACAATCTTACAATCCCATCTCCCATTCCAATTTAAATATACTCTCTTACAAAGATAAATTGCGTGCTGAAAAGAACAATATATCGGCTCAAGAGTTCAAACGTTATTTTAATTATGTAGATGAAAGAGCATCGGCACCTCCCACATTTAGCGACACTCCTGATCCCAGCCTACCTGAATATTTGAGAGACCCCCAGAGCGCATTTTTTCGTGGTCCCGAAGAAATTTCAGAGGACGCAGTGCCACAATCTGATATTTGGAACGAACACCCCAATGATATAGATGATAGATATTATACACAGCCTCCGGGATATAGCAGTACCACAAATAGCGGTGGGTGGAATAATAACTATTCGCAATATGATGATTATACATAGCCTGTATAATTAATTCTTACTATTTTCTTCCCACAATATTCGGCTGGTGCTAGAATTTTTGTTATGTCTAAGAATTTTACATCAACCCTTTGCCTTGCTGCGGATGCAGCCAGCCTTGTGGTGGCTGTCAGTGTGTTGTGCCAAGGTGGGCTGGTGGCTTTCCCCACTGAGACAGTGTACGGGCTGGGTGCCGATGCGACCAATCCCCACGCAGTTGCGGGTATTTATGCCGCGAAAGAACGTCCGCAATTTAACCCGCTGATTGCGCATGTGGCAAGCCTTGAAGCGGCGCAAGAACAGGGGGTTTTTAATGCTGCGGCAATAAAGCTCGCTCATGCGTTCTGGCCGGGGCCGCTTACACTGGTGCTCAAGGCTGCGCCGAGCTGTACGGTGAGTGATCTTGCACGTTCCGGGCTTGAAACGCTGGCTTTGCGGGTTCCCAACCATCCGCTTGCGCTGGCTTTGCTGGCACAATGCAGCTTTCCGATGGTTGCGCCTTCCGCCAACCGTTCAGGCCGTATCAGCCCTACCGCCGCGCAGCATGTGTTGGAAGATCTTGATGACCGCATTGACGCGGTGCTGGATGGCGGTGTGTGCGCCGTGGGGGTGGAATCAACCATTATATCCTGTGTAAGCGAAACCCCGCGCCTCTTGCGCGCGGGAGGGATTGGCCTTGAAGAAATCGAGCGCGTATTGGGCTTTGCTCTTGAGGCTGCAACTGCGCCCGCTTCGGGAATAACAGCGCCCGGCCAGCTCGCCTCCCACTATGCGCCACGCGCTGCTGTAAGGCTAAATGCTCTTCAGGCGCAGCCGGATGAATTGCTGCTTGGCTTTGGGGCAGATGCACCCGAAAATACCGCGCTAAATCTCAGTTCTTCGGGTGACTTGCAGGAGGCAGCGGCAAATCTTTTTGCCTTTATGCGTGAACTGGATAGACGCGGCACACTCCGCCTTGCGGTGATGCCTATCCCGCGCCATGGCCTTGGACTGGCGATTAACGACCGGCTTGAACGCGCTGCCGCACCACGGGAATGATTAGCTCCCAAATCCGGCGCGGGTTTCCACGGTAGCACTGCCTTCCTGTGTGGCTTCATCCTCGAAGGGGATTGCGACTTCCACAAATCTGTCGGGATAAAAACCATTGAAGCGCGTGCGTAACGAAAGTGAGTAAGCACCGATATGGCCAATCTCGATCCAGTCGCCCGTATCCACATTTTCCGGCAACCAGAAGGGACGGCTCAGCACATCCACGCTGTCGCAGGTGGCGCCATACACCCGAAACGGCTCCAGCTTCGGCGCGGACGTGCGCGTCGTCTGGCGGCGCGCCGGATCGGGTATCAGCCGCGCTGGTAACGTGATTTTACCTGTCCAGGCATCGGAAAGCGAACCCCATACCCCATCGTTGATATACACCCGCTGCCCTTTCTTCAACAGCACCCGTACAATCACCGATAAGCACCGCGCCACAATCACCCGTCCCGGCTCGGCAATCAGCGGGAGATCACCCAACCCCCAGGCATCAATTTCCTTATGGATATCATGAATAAGCGGTACCACATGTGGCGTTGGTAATGGCGTTGGCCGCCGTGGGTCGCGCCCATAGGCTGCCGGAAACCCTCCTCCAATATCCAATGCGGCCAGCTCTACCCCCGCCCTGCCCCGCACCCATGCAGCCGAACCCAACGCCCGTTCATAGGTGTCTAAATCTTCCACCTGTGAACCCACATGAAACGCGATGCCCGACCGGCAACCCGTCCGGTCAATGCGCTGCAACAGCTCCACCGCCTGCGTGGCTGTGGCTCCAAATTTTTTGGAAAGCTCGTAAGTGGCCTGACCTTTGGTGGCAAGTCGCACAAACAATGTCAGATCAGAAGGATCAATATCCATGGCGCGGACAACTTTAAGGATTTTTCCCAGCTCATCCTCATGATCCAGCGCAATGTGCCGAATACCATAGGTTTCCAGCGCCAAGCGAATATCCGATTGCGCCTTTACAGGATGCATATAATACATCCCCGAGCCCGGCGCTGCGCATTGCACCGATTGAAACTCCGCAGGACTTGCCACATCAAAATGGCGGATACCCGTTTGGGCAAGGCATTCAAGAACGCGAGCATCATCGTTGGTTTTTACCGCATAAGCCGTTGTACCGCGAAAGGTTTGCGTAAATTCACGGGCATCAGCGGCCAGAACGGCGGGGCGGAACGCATAAATAGGATGATCGGGGCGCAAGGTAAGCGCCGCCTGTTCAGCAGTGTTAAAACGTTCCATTATCTCCCCTTATGTTATTTTTTCGGATTAGGATTGCCGATTTGCATGAACGTTTTTCTAATGTGAGGAAAATTCCTTTACATGCCAAGCATTAAATTAAATTTTTTAGAGATACAGCCCACCAATAACAAGGATTATTGATGATAAAAACTACATGGGGCTTTTCTTTTCAATATATCAAAGATATATAGCTTATTGCTATACCAAAGTATGAATGAGTTATGTTTAGATGTTCAATCCTCGCGTTCCTGCTGTTAGCATTGAAGCTTCCAGCAGTAATCTTCCTGCCCCACATCTCTCTGCATTTGACTTTAATGCTGCGCTTGATGCCAACATGGCAAATCATACTTCAGACCCTTTCCAACGCCTTGAGCAAACCTACGCTCAATTAAAGAACCAGACACAGCATATTTTAAATGGCACATTTCAATTTCAATCCAATGAAGCTGTGCTTTCTTATAAAAATTTATCTCTTCAATTTAGGAGAGATGTGATTGATACGCTGAATGCACGAAAAAAAAATATTGAAGCAATGCTTCCAAATAGGGAGCACCAGCGGCATGTTCATTCAGGCAGTTTCGATAATCCAGAAATGAACTGGCTTAGCACACAAAAAACTGTTAGCTTTAATCATATTCAAAAGCTAAAAAATGAAATTAATAACATTTTGCTTCAAACACCGGATATTTCTGCACTGCATTTGAAAAGCGAACTGGATCAGGGTAGCCATACCGCATTTATACAGAAAAACACCAATCCAGAGGGCAAGAGAATACTCTTTGAGAATTTTAAAAAGCTTGAAGCGCAAATTGCCGCTATTCAGACAATAAACAAAGATATTTTTGAGCATGGCGAGCAAATACACTATCTTGATAGCTCCATTAGCGATCTACATTCTGCGGCACAATCCCAGCATAGCTTGGAGGCAAGTGAAAAGTTCTCTACTCATTCGGCTTATATTGCAAGCTATGAGACGGTTAAATCCGATCTCGCACTGCTTGCGGATCGCGGTCAAGGACTGCCTAGCGAGAAAACATTCAACGCGATAAGAGCGCGGGAAAAACGCCATCACATCATTCATTTGAATTATTTGCGAGCACTCGCAGAACCTGTAAGAGAATTTGTGAGACTTTATAACGCTCAAGATGATACCATAAAATCTCAAATTTCTGAGTACAAAAAAATTATAGAAGCCTTGAGTGTTATTGAAACAGCAATTGCATTACAAGAAAGTACACCTACACCTTCTGCAGGATACGATTATTTTAAAGAAAAATACAATTCTGACCATAATATATTTCAAAAACTCCAAACATGGAATCAAATATTTGAAGATAATAAAAATTTTGTAATCTATATTGAAAACACTATAATTCCTCTTACAAATAATTCTACAAGACGCATCTATGAACATAACTCCAATTCTCTTGCAAATATTGACAATGATTTAATGTCTCAATTCTGATGTTTATCCTATTTTCCACCATTTTTTAGACCAGTATATTTTTATTTCTGAATATTCTTATAAATCTTAGTAGATTCGCATCATAGGATCATGCACAAGAATCCATATTAACAAATATACATATTCCCTCTTGATTTTGTGGGTTGAATTGCGCATCGTGCTGCATATTATTTTTTTGAACCGAGGCTAGGTTGATGCGCTCATTTTTTACTGCTGCCGCATTTTTTATAATGAGTTCTTCAGCTATGGCCGCGGATATGTATGGCTCGCCCGTTCCTTCTGCTGCACCCTCTTCTCTTCAGATGGTAAAAACAAGCAAAGTCCCCGCTTGTGACAACCCCTTTATTTTACGTGATCTGCGTCGTCAATTTGGACAAAAGGAACGTCAGTACTGGTCAAGCACTTTGGAAATTGATGGTTTCTCCATGATCCGTGAAACCGCTTTCCGTCCTTGGAAAAATGCCTTGATCGAACGCCGGTTCTGTGAAGCGGATGTTCTGCTCTCCAACGCACATTCATCAAAAGCCTATTATTCAATTGCTTACCGCACTGGTCTAGGTGGCACAAATTTTGGTATAGAAATTTGCGTGAAAGATGTTGATCGGAATATGGCTTATGCTCCCAATTGCAGAATGGCGCATCCATGATCCGCAAATTAGTGTTGCTTGGTATTATTCTGGCTGTTGCCTATTTTGTGGCAGAGCGGGATAAGCAAAACGTTTCAAATCTTTCTGGACAAGCAGCAAAACAACACTCCTCTCGCGTGCCGCATGCCAACAATGATAATGCTGTTCGCGAAGGATTTGATTTTTATGTACTTTCTTTGTCTTGGTCTCCCAGTTTCTGCGCTAGCACAGGGTGGCAAGACAACCAGCAATGCAGCCTTGGAGCAAAATACGGGTTTATTGTTCATGGTCTGTGGCCACAGCATGAAACAGGCTGGCCAGAATTTTGTCCTACGCCTACGGATCGCGTGTCAGCGGATGTGGTTGAAAGCACGCTGGATATAATGCCCTCACAAGGACTCATTTTGCATCAGTGGCGCAAACACGGCAGCTGTAGTGGACTGTTGCCCGAAGCCTATTTTGAAACCACTCGCAAGGCATTGGAGAAAATCACTATTCCACCTGAATATATTCAGCCCCATACAGCACTCATGACACAGCCAGACTATATTGAAAGTAGGTTTATGGCCATCAACGCCGGGTTAAAAGCCGATATGATTCATGTGACATGCCGTCAACAACAGCTTCAGGAGGTTCGTGTATGTTTAGATAAAAATCTCACTTTCCGTGCCTGCCCAAATTTAGAATACCGAACTTGCAGCTCTACGTCTATTGGAATACCTCCAATTGGTAATAATCCTTAAAATTTTGTATTTTCAAGGGCAGTAATAATATTTTCCGGCTGAACAGCCCTGTTAATTTTAGGGCCAACCTTGGCAACATCTATGGCAAGTGTATTTATAATGGAATGCAATTCAATTAGTGGTCCATCTATTAGACTGGGACGATAATCAGCAAATAACTGATGTCCCCATGTATACGCGCTAAAAAAAATTATCGCCAAGCGAACCATCGCAATATATATCCTTTAATTCGCACAAATGGCAATATTTTTTCTTATAGTGCATCGTAGATATAGCATAACTTTTAATTCTATTGATCAATTTTTAATTTAATTTAATTTGGAAAAAACAGTAATGAACTACCGTCATTCCTTCCACGCTGGTAATTTTGCCGATGTTGTCAAACATGCCATACTCGCCCGGATTATCAATTATCTTCTTCAAAAACCTACACCTTTTCGATATATTGATACACACGCTGGTGTAGGAGCATATGATCTAAAAAGCGAAGATGCGACGCGTACACAGGAATGGGAAAATGGCATTGCCCGTATTTTCAAATATAATTTTAATGACAAAAATACAGCTTTCTTGGCTCCCTATATTGATACTGTGCGCAAGTTAAATACTGAAAATGATCTGCGTTTTTATCCCGGTTCCCCTGAGATTGTAGTTCAAATGACACGCCCTAATGACAGACTTACAATGTGCGAACTGCATACGGAAGATTTTAATCATTTGCGCTGGCGTTATGCCTACGACAATCGTGTGAAAGCAACTCTTATTGATGGCTGGACAGGTCTCAATGCATTTATTCCTCCGAGAGAGCGGCGCGGCCTTGTGCTAATTGATCCGCCTTATGAAAAAAAAAATGAATTCGATCGTATCTTTGTAAATCTTAAGGCGGCCTTGCAAAAGTGGGCGACAGGAATTTATATGCTGTGGTACCCTATTAAGCACAAATTCGATACCGATGCACATATGGAGCGGATAAAGCACGCCTATGCACAGCATAATCTTTTACGAGCAGAGCTTTACATTCAGTCGCCGAACACATCTCGTGCGCTAAACGGCACAGGGCTATTTATCATTAATCCTCCATGGGTTCTCGCTGAAGAATTGCGGATACTGTTCTGTGAACTCGCGCCATTGTTGCAAGCAGGATCGGGGGCAGGATGGAATATAGAGGAAATCAATCCATAGGATCATAGGGTATTTTGCCTCAATTCCACAACCTTTGGTTTATTTGGCATTAATTATCCACACGCTGAAATTTGATTTGGCAATAAAAAACAATATGTTACAGGGTATATTTGCATAGAGTGCATTTATTATGTATTTTTATTTAACCAAAGTGGTTTACCTGCTTGCCAGAACTTGAAAGACAGGGTACGAATTAGGCTAAGCGAGTGTGGATACAAATGAGACGTTCCGATGCTTTTTTAGATTCATCTCGCTGGGAGCAGTGTGCGCAAGCGCAAATACAGATTATAAACTTGGAAGGACATGCCGTGTCACAGCGCGGAACAGTAAAATTCTTTAATAACGATAAAGGCTTTGGCTTTATTACCCCTGATAATGGCGGCCCAGATGTGTTTGTACACATCAGCGCAGTCCAAAATTCTGGCCTTGGAACACTCAATGAAGGTCAGCAGGTTTCGTTTGATGTAGAACCAGATAAAAAAGGCAAAGGCCCTAAAGCTGTGAACTTGCAGTAACCCTTTTCCCCTATCCCCGGTGCTTAGGTATCGGGGATAGCGTATCAATTAAATGCTTAGTTATGTTATTCTCTCATTTAATCTGCCTAAACCTTTTACAAAAAATGGTTTATACCAGCGAATAATTCTCATCGGTCGCTTACTACGAATCGTTTTTCAATCTAAGCTGTTTGCCTATTTTTGCTTTTCCAAGAGGATTGGCCAGCATGTTGACATTACGCTCATCTCCTACAACACCTTTTGGCCGCAAAATACAGATGGCCATTATCACCCTTGGGCTTTCCGAGCGCATTTCAGTTGAAAAAACCGATACCCTTGACCCCAATGACTCCATCCGAACGCAAAATCCTTTGGGAAAAATTCCCACACTCGTTCTTGAAGATGGTACTACCCTTTATGACTCTCGTGTTATTGCAGAATATCTGGATTACCTGTCTGGCGGAAACAAGCTCATTCCTGCAGAACCTAAAGCACGCTTTGCAACACTAAAACTGCAAGCACTCGCAGACGGAATCATGGATGCTGGTATATTGCGTGTCTATGAAGCGCGCTTCCGCACTCCCGAATATCACAGCGAACAATGGCTGGCGCATCAGGCTGAAAAAATGAACCGTGGCCTCACCATTCTGGAAGGCATGAACCTACCTGCACCGAATGCCACACCGGATATCGGGGCAATCACTCTTGCGGCGTTGCTTGGCTGGTTGGATTTGCGTTTTTCAAGCTGGCGCGCGGATCATCTTCACCTGAGCCTATGGCTGGATAACTTTGCTGCAACCGTGCCGGCTTTTATAGAAACCACACCCGTTACATCCTAAATGTCCGTATGCTCGGCCTAGGCTAGAGGAAATGCAGGTGTGTAATCAGGTGTATGATGCTGCGATCTTTGGATATCGCATCCACGCATCCCATTACTTCCCACCTTTAGTCATCCCCCTAAGATGAGTAGTGCTGAAGAGGCTTTTATCAGTAGCCGTGAGAGGAACTTTTTCGGCTCTACGATATTTTGCTATAGCAGTATTCTTTTCTTTAAAACCAGCTTTATGAGAAGCGCCATGTGGTTCCAGAAATTTGCTTGTTATGTTGCTGAAAAAACAGGTACGTGGTGGGCTTTTCTTCTTTCGCTTGCAATTTTTCTTTTCTGGCTGGCAACTGGCCATTTTTATGAGTGGTCTGAGGAGCATCATCGCTGGTTTGATGTTCTTATCTCGGTAACCCCCTTCCTGATGGTGTTTGTGCTGCAAGCAACCCAGAACCGGGATGCCGATATTGTTGAAGCCAAGCTGGATGAACTGCTCAAAGCGGTTAAAAATGCCCGTGAAGATCTGGTTGAAATTCAGAACGACCCCGGAAAAGATATTGATGCGTGCAAGCAAGGCGGTTCAAACGACTGAAATGCCTGTCCGGTCCACGCTAAGAGCAGCGTCTTTTATCCTCATCCCATGCACAGTCTTTTCGGGAGCAATGTCTGCCAGCGGCACCACCACAAAAGCGCGCTCCAGCATATAGGGGTGAGGCAGCGTGAGCGTGGGTGTACGGATGCTTTCATCGCCATAATAGAGCATATCAATATCAATACTGCGCGGCCCCCAAGGGCGGGTACGCACCCGGCCTAAAGCGTTTTCAATATCCAGACACATGCGCAGCAAATCTTGAGGGAGAAGGTGCGTGTGCAGCAGCGCGCAGGTATTGATAAAATCATCCTGATCCGTATCGCCCCACGGCGGAGTAATATAGAGCGGGGCGCGGGCAACAACCCGTCCTGCTCCATTGTTTTCCAGCAGAACAAGGGCTTGGGCAATGGTGCCTTTGCGATCTCCCATGTTGGAGCCAAGCCCCAGTGCGACTTCTACCGCCTGGCCAAACATCAGGAGCGCGTCCGGCGGATGCTGATTTCCACGTTGTCGAATTGCGCATCAATAGCGGCGTGGGGTTTACGCACAGTTACGCTCACCGCATTCACCACCTCGAACACATCCAGAATACGGCTAGCAATGTTTTCGGCAATGGCTTCAATGAGGTGGTATTCCCGCGCAGCAAACACATCTTCTGCTTCTTCAATCAGCCGCACATAGTTGATGATGTTGCGCGGTTCATCGGTTTCTCCGGCCTTGCGTAAATCGGTTTCTACCGTCAGATCAAGATGGAAGCGCTGCCCCAAAGCCCGTTCTTCGGGATAAACGCCGTGACGGCCAAACAGAACAAGATTACGAACCGAAATAGTATCACTCATGATGCACCGATGTCTGGATGGCATTTGCAACCCGCAAGGCTTCACGGTGCGCAGCCACATCATGCACCCGCACAACCTGCGCCCCTTGCTGGACGCCAATAAGATGAGCAGCCAGTGTTCCGTTAAGACGTTCATCAACCTGAGCGCCCAGAATCTGACCGATAAAAGATTTGCGTGACGCGCCAAGCAAAACCGGAAATCCCAGATCAAGCAGTTCAGAAAGCCGCGCAATGGTTTGCATATTCTGCATGAATGTTTTTGCAAACCCCACACCGGGATCAAGCATTATTTTTTCATGCGCAATCCCTGCTTTATCCGCAAGATCAACAGAACGCAAGAGGCCATCGCGGATACGGCTGATGGCGTCGGCATGGTCATCCACAGCAGGTTCGTTGTGCATGATAACAATACCGGCATCATAAGCGGCCACAATCCGCGCCATATCCGGATCATAACGTAATCCCCAGACGTCATTGATAATGTGGGCGCCTGCTTTGAGAGCCGCCTCTGCAACCTCAGCTTTATACGTATCTACCGAAACAGGCACGCCCAGCTCCACAATTCGGGTAAGCACCGGAAGTACACGCGCTTTTTCTTCATCGGCTGCGACAAATTCGGCTCCCGGACGGGTTGACTCGCCGCCAATATCTAGAATGTCTGCGCCTTGGTCGATCAATAAGCGTGCATGTTCAAGGGCGGTGTGCGTCTGTGCAAAGTGGCCGCCATCAGAAAATGAGTCCGGCGTGACGTTGAGGATCCCCATGATGAGCGTGCGGCCACCCAGCTCAAAATGCTTATCCCGCGCTGTAAATGTGGTGTGTTTCATTGTTTTGTCTCACATTTCTGCCAACGCTTGGAGAATACGCACCCAGGAGCGTGTGCCTTTATGAAAAGAATGCAGTTCATATTTTTCATTTGGGGAGTGTATGCGATCATCGTCAAGGGCAAAACCAATAAGAAGTGTATCCATCCCAAGTTCACGCTGGAAAGAGCCTACAATCGGAATGGAGCCACCACAGCCCATGAGTACAGGGTCAACCTGCCATTCTTCATGCAAGGCTTTGCGGGCAGCGGCCAGATAAGGGCTGGAAAGCGGCAGCTCCAGCGCGGCGCTTGCGCCAAATGCTTTGTAAGCAACAGACGCATCGGGCGGCAACTGGCTTTCCACAAAAGCGCGGAAAGCGGCGCGGAGTATGAGTGGGTCTTGCCCCGGCACGAGACGGAACGATACTTTGGCAGAGGCTTGCGCCGGAATAACGGTTTTCGAGCCTTCGCCCGTGTAACCGCCCCATATGCCATTCACATCACAGGTTGGGCGCGCCCATATCTGTTCAAGAATAGGGAAATCTTTTTCGCCGGCAGCGGTTTTCTGCCCCATATCACCCAGATAGGATGAAGCATTAAAATCCAGAGTACGCCATTGCGCGGTTACGTTATCGGAAAGCGGGGCGATACCGTCATAAAATCCTGGCACCTGCACACGGCCATCCGCATCATGCAGATTGCCCAGAATTTTTGATAACAGATGGATAGGGTTACGCGCTGGCCCGCCAAACATGCCAGAGTGCAGATCACGGCTGAGTGTGGTGATGGTGAGTTCATCAATCAGCAGCCCGCGCAAGCGCGTGGTAATGGCGGGGTGGTTGTGGCTCCATTGGCTGGTATCGCTGACCAGCGCCACGTCGGCTTGCAGTTCCTGCTTGTGTGCATCCAGAAACGGTTTCAGGCTTGGGCTGCCGGTTTCTTCTTCGCCTTCAAGCAGAATTGTTACGGCGACAGGCAGTTCGCCTTCGGTCTCGATCCATGCCCGCACCGCTTCGATAAAGGTCATGAACTGGCCTTTGTCATCGGAAGAGCCGCGCGCGACAATCTGTTGCCCGTGTGTCCCTTCTTTCAAGTAAGGCTCGAAAGGAGGCTTTTCCCATAATGCGAGTGGCTCTGGAGGTTGCACATCGTAATGCCCATAAAACAGAACCTTGCGCTTTGCACCGGCCGGATGCCGTTTTGCCAGCACCATCGGTTTACCAGCAGTTTCTTTGACTTCAGCATCAAACCCCAATGCGGCGAGCTGGCTTGCTGCCCATTGCGCGGCCTCAAGGCAATGTGCGTGATAGGCAGTATCCGTTGAAATAGAAGCAATGCGCAGCACTTCAAACAGCCGCTCAAGACTTTGGGTCAGGTTACGATCAACAGTTTCAAGAACACAATGCAGCGGCATGGGGAATCATTTCCTCCCTGATTGATAATTGTTTGGACGCGCATTCTGTCAGTTTTTCTATCGATAAACATCCCCAAACTATTGATTTCAACACACAATGCAATCAGTATAAAATCTATAAATCATCTCACAATGATTTGAATAAACTATATTTTACTTTATCTGCTCAATAGATAAAAAGTTTTTAATAAAAAATAAAATCATAGCTTGAAAATTCAAATGGAAATCGGTAGGTTTTATGTGATTTTTATCCTTAAAAATAAGGTTGAGTATTCATGACTGTTTCCGTTTCTTCATCATCAACAGCAGATGCGCTCTCCACTCGCAATGAAAATTTTGTTTTCAGCGATACTCTGAATAAAAAGACAAATCAAAAAGATACCTATTATAATAATGAATTTATTCCTATCTCTGCTGAACAGCAAACGGAAGAGTCTCCACAGAGAGAGCCACCAGAAACACTAGCCTCTATACTGGAAATTGATGGTAATGGCGTACTGTCGCAGTTTGAAATTAATACTTGGCGTGAGATAGCACAGGGCGATATTGAAAAGTTAAATGCAGGAAAGCCAACCCCTGAACAGCAGGAAACCATTGCGAAATTTAAAGAGTTTCTTGTTCTTCTGGATAAACACTTTCCAGAAGTAGATGGTGAAACTGTTTTGCTCGAGAATTTTGATGCCGATGGCAATGGCGCACTTTCCGGTGAAGAAATTGCACAGGCAAAAACGGAACTCCAACAGCAGATCAATGGTTGGGTCAATACTGGCGCAGACAAAACACTTTATGTACACGCCCAACAACTTGTAGCTGCATTAACTGCACTCGCTCCCTCAGAGGAAGAAGTACAAGTTGAGAATATTGCTGAAATAGATGGCTCTTTTTCTGACATATACCCTACAGATAGTACAGCAGAAATTCCTTTAAGTCCTCTGGGTTCCTCTGAGCCTGCAGATTATTCAGACAGTTTGGATGTAACAGAACAACCTGTCCACGAAATGGCGGAAAATATCGACTTTGCACCAGATGAGTATAATCCGCCTGAACCTACAATTAAAAATTATAATTTACCCAAGCATGAATTTGAGCAGGCAGAACCGGTTAGGCCCGCATTGCCGCAGGCTTCAGGATTCAGGACAGGACCTGTCCACTATGATACTGTAGAAAATAGCAAACAACAGTCTAAAACCGGCAATGATCTTGCTGCATTGGCAAGCATTCTGGAAATTGATGGCGATAATGAACTTTCAAACTTTGAAATTGATACATGGAAAGAAGTTACACAAGGTGATATTGAACAGCTCGAAAATAGCTACTCAACACCTGAAAACGACCATACGATAGAACGATTCAAGCAATTTCTTGTTTATTTAGAAAATCATTCATCAACTATTACAAATGAAGAAGTTATTCTGCGTGAGTTCGATTATAATGGCAGCGGCTCTTTGTCCGCAGGTGAACTCAATTTTGCCAAAGCCGCCTTGCAATCCTCTATCAACGATTGGATAAGCACTGATGCAGATAAAACTTTATATGTTCATGCCGAACAATTATTAAAAGCTTTGAATGGCATGGAACCTACCGAATCTGCCAAGGATTCGATTATTAATAACCATGATACAGACGGCGATGATTGTCTAAGCTTACCAGAAATTCAAGCAGCGAAAGAAGCATTAAAAGAACATATTCTGGGATTTGTCATGGCAGATGTTGACGGTATTCCGGGATTAAGCGAGCAGGAAAGCTACTCAAGCGATACAGTTTATAGTCTTTTTGGGGCCGAGAAAATGTCAGAGTCTCAATACAAAGCACATCTTGAAGAAAAGAAGCAGGATTTACTCCTGCTCAATACTTTAGTTCCCGATAGTATTTCCGGAAAGACTATTTCTGTTCATCCCTTGTCTCCTAAAATATAGTTAGTGTGACATCCATTTATTGCAGCACATACGAATACTGCTCCCATTATTAAAATAATTGTGGGAGCGGGAGCACTATCCAGAAAAAAACTTAGGTAAACACCGGTTATCGAGCAAAATACTGCTATACTAATTGCGATCAACAACATGTTTTTAAACCGGCGTGTGAGAAGAAAAGCCGTAGCGCCTGGTAAAATCAGCATCCCTATCGCAATAATAATGCCCACCGCTTTCAATGCCCCGACCACGACCATCGTGATAACGGCCAGCAGCGCATAGTGTAAAAAGCGTACCCACAAACCCAAGGCATGTGCCTGCACTGGATCAAACACAAAAACCAGTAAATCTTGCCGAAAAACGACAAGAAAACTGGTAGCAGCCAGCATGATTATGCTGGCTTGCAGGAGATCAACCAACTTGATGCCCAGCATATCACCAAACAGAATATGGTCGAGATGCATATCGCTCTGTATTGCCGTGTAGAGCACGATTCCAAACCCAAACATGCTAGAGAACACAATGCCCATCACTGTATCACGCCGCAACCTGCTGTTCTCACTGACATAGCCGGTAACCATGCTGCACATCATACCTGCACTGAATGCACCTACCAACAGTGGTACACCGGCAATATAGGCCAATACCACACCTGGCAAGATCGCGTGGGCAATAGCGTCCCCCATTAATGCCCAGCCTTTAAGCACGAGATAGCAGGAAAGCATGGCTGCAGGGATGGCTACCAGCACTGCGATGGCAAACGCGCTGAGCATGAAATCAAGCTGAAAGGGCTGGAGAAGTGTGGCCACAATCATGTGGTTTCCCCTCGATCACGAGCGCGAAGCTTTGCCGTAATGAAACCGTGCTTGGGCGCAAAAGCAAACACCGATAAGAACACAAATGTCTGCAAAAGAATAATGATTCCTCCTGTAGCACCATCGAGAAAATAACTGAGATATGCACCCATAGTGCTCGTTCCTGCACCGATAATCATGCTGATAGTCAGCATGTGCCCGAACCGGTCGGTGAGCAGGTAAGCTGTTGCGCCCGGCGTGACCAGCATGGCGATAACCAGGAACGCGCCCACCGTCTGCATGGCCGCCACAGCGCTTGCACCCAGAAGCATGAAAAATATCACTTTCAATATGCGCGTAGACAGGCCGATAGAGTGTGCATGAACCTCATCAAAAAACAGCACCATGAAATCTTTCCATTTCATCAGGATGATACCGAGTGAAACGCCGCCGATAATAAGCAATTGCAGCGTATCTTCTGGCGTGATAGTGAGAATATTGCCCATGATGATAGTCTGAATATTGATAGATACTGGCGATACAGAAATCATAAATAAACCTAGAGCTAAAAAAACAGAAAAAATCACACCTATTATGGTGTCTTCTTTAAGCTGTGTACGCTCTTTCAAAAAAAGCACCGCCATGGCCGCCAACCCGCCAGACAGGAATGCACCCGCAGAAAATGGCAGCCCTAGCATGTAAGCTCCCGCAACACCCGGTACTACAGAATGGGACAACGCATCGCCGATCAATGACCAGCCTTTCAGCACCAAATAAGCCGACAGGCAGGCGCACACTGTGCCCACCAATGCCGCAATGAGGATGGCATTCAACATGTATTGATACTGGAAAGGTTGCAGCAAGGCCTCCATTCATTTCACCGAATTTTCTGCTAAACAAGACGCGCTATCATGCAGGATAAGTGCTTTTTCATCATCCGTGATAATAGTGCGGTTTTGTCCTTGCCCAAAACTGATCTGCCGCAAAGCACCACCAAAGGTCCGTTCAAGATTGGCTGCTGTGAATACATTTTTGGTCAAACCATACCCCAACACCGTGCGATTGACCAATACTGCGTGGTCACAGAATTCTGGTACGCTCCCCAAATTATGGGTGGAAACCAGAATGACCTTGCCCTCCTCTTTCAAGTCACTCAACAGAGCAATGATACTCTCTTCTGTGGTGACATCAACACCGGTAAACGGTTCATCCAGCAGAACTACTTGCGCTTCTTGCGCCAATGCACGCGCCAGAAACACTCTCTTTTTCTGTCCGCCTGAAAGCTCACCAATCTGGCGATTGCGTAATTCAGCCATACCTACGCGTTCCAGCGCTTCGGTGGCGGAGTGGCGGTCTGCCGCTTTCGGAATGCGCAGCCAGCCCATATGACCGTAGCGTCCCATCATGACCACATCTTCCACTAGCACAGGAAAATTCCAGTCCACATCCTCACTTTGTGGCACATAGGATACTTGTCTGGCTTTTAACGCATTATAGACGGACATATCCAAAATATGTACAGCGCCACTGGCCAACGGTACAAGTCCCATAATAGCTTTAAAGATAGTAGATTTACCACTCCCGTTAATACCCACCAAAGCGGTGATAGTTCTGCGGGGAACTGCAAAGCTGGCATTTTGTAGTGCAGTATGTCCGTTGCGATAAGTAACGGTGACATTGGTTATAGCCAATCCGTTTGTAGATTGAATTGTCATTATTTCAACCCTGTGGCGATGGTTATTGCAGTGGTTTGCAGTAAATCGATATAAGTTGGCACAGGACCATCTTCAGCGGAAAGCGAGTCCACATACAGCACTCCGCCATACCGGATGCCTGTTTCACGAGCCACTTGTTTTGCCGGATCGGAGGAAATGGTACTTTCGCTAAAAATAGCCGGTATTTTATGGTCGCGCACTTTATCAATTACAGTACGGATTTGCTGCGGTGAACCTTGCTGATCGGCATTAATCGGCCAAAGAAAAGCTTCTTTCAACCCAAGATCTTTTGCAAGATAGCTGAACGCCCCTTCGCTGGTGAGCAACCAGCGACGCTCTTCAGGAATTTGTGCCAACTTGGCCTTTATCGGCGCCATAGCCCCAGTAATTCTTGCCTTATAGATTTCTGCATTTGTCTGATAAATTGTTGCGTTTGCAGGATCATATTTCACAAGAGCATCGCGTATATTGTTCACATAGATGAGAGCGGTCTCCTCCCCCATCCATGCGTGAGGATTTGGCTTGCCACTGTATTCGCCACCGCTGATGCTGATGGGTGTAATGCCGCTGGACACTGTAACGCTTGGAATATTTTCCGCATTACTAATGAACTTTTCAAACCATACCTCAAGGTTAAGACCGTTCCATAATATTAAATCCGCACCGCGGGTGCTGAGAATATCCCGCGGTGTAGGTTGGTAATTGTGGATTTCGGCTCCAGCCTTGGTGATGCTCTCCACTTCCGCAGCGTCCCCAGCGACATTGCGCGCCATATCGGCGATAACTGTGAAGGTTGTGATAACTCTGAATTTTTCAGTAGCCAAAGCTGGCGTGGCCGCTAAAGCCAGAGACACAGCCACGCAGCGCCACACCGTTTTAAAACCCGCCATTTACACTCCATACCCTATTTGCAAATAATTCTCAATTGCACAGCTTAGTGCAGCTTTAAAAATTTGCAAGTAGGAATGATTTGCAATATTTTGTGTGCATCAATAAAAACGCCCCTCTCGGTTGAAAGGGGCGTTTGTTGTCAGGAGATGTCAAACGGGATCGACCCGTCAGACATCATAATTGTGCGGTTTTTGCTCGGTTTTAGGGTTGAGGCTCCCGCCTTCCAGATGCACAACCGGCGGTTTGGTTTTAAAGAAAGACAGAACCACCACAAAGAAGATTGGCACAAAGAAGATTGCCAGCACCGTGGCTGAAATCATCCCGCCCAACACTCCTGTACCGATAGCATTCTGGCTTGCTGCACTAGGGCCTGATGCAATTGCCAGCGGCAACACACCCAGACTGAAGGCAAGAGATGTCATCAGGATCGGACGGAAGCGCAGATGCGCAGCCTCAACAGCAGCTTCGGTAAGTGAACGGCCTTCCGCATACAGATCTTTGGCAAACTCAATAATCAGGATCGCGTTTTTTGCCGACAGCCCGATCACCGCAATAAGACCAACCTTGAAGTAAATATCGTTGGACAAATCCCGGAACATCACAAACAGCACCGCGCCAATAATCCCAAGTGGCACTACCAGCATCACAGAAAATGGAATGGTCCAACTCTCATAGAGTGCCGCAAGCAGCAAGAACACAAACAGAATGCTGAGAGCAAACACGAAGGTTGCCTGAGAACCGGCCTGAATTTCTTCCAGAGACTGGCCTGTCCATTCGTACCCAAAACCTTCAGGCAGTTCTTGGGCAAGCCGCTCCATTTCTGCAATGGCCGCACCGGATGCGTACCCCGGCGCAGGCGCACCGGCAATACGCGCCGAAAGATACCCGTTATAGCCTACAACCTGCGTTGGCCCTTTTTGCCACTCCACGCTGGCAAAAGAAGACAACGGCACCATTCCGCCATTGGCATTGCGCACATTGAGCTTGAGTAAATCCTCCGCTTGCATCCGCTTGGTATCATAGGCTTGTACCACCACGCGCTGCATCCGGCCAGCATTAGGGAAATCATTGACGTATGCAGAACCAAGATTTGCTGAAACCGTTGCGTTAATATCTGCAAACGTAACCCCGAAAGTATTGGCTTTTTCACGATCAATCGTCAGAAGAACCTGTGCGGCATCGGGCATACCTTCAGGCCGCAGACCTGCAATGATAGGGCTTTGGGATGCAGCCCCCATCAACTGGCCTGCTGCCGCAGAAAGCGCCGCCTGTCCTTTACCGGCACGGTCTTGCAACCGGAAACTGAAGCCACTGGATGTCCCCATGCCTTCAATGGGCGGCGGCGAAAGGGAGAATGCCATTGCATCTTTCAAGCCAAACAATTTCATGTTGGCCGTGTTCGCTACCTCCTGTGCAGATTTCGTACGCTCGCTCCAGTCTTTCAGGATAACAAACATCAAAGCCGCATTTGCGCCATTGCCGGAAAAACTAAAACCCTTGATGGCAAAAACGTCTGCAACAGCATCATCACTTTTGAAAATGGCTTCTGCCTTCTCAATAACCGCCATGGTACGGTTACTGCTGGCCTCGGGGGGTGCCTGCATGTCCACAATCAAGTAACCCTGATCTTCATTAGGCACAAAGGATGATGGCAAGTTAATATACAGCCACCCCAAACCCACGCAGAGCGCAAGATAAATCACCATCATGCGGCCGGAGCGTTTTATCAGCTTACCAACCCCGCCCGTGTAGGAATGGGTCAGCGTGTCAAATTTGCGGTTGAACCAACCGAAAAATCCTTTTTTCTGGTGATGGTCATGCCTTATGGGCTTCAGGAAGGAGGCGCACAAAGCAGGTGTAAGAGACAAGGCAAAGAATGCCGAAAACAGAATGGAAACCACCATCGTCAGGCTGAACTGACGGTAAATCACCCCTGTGGAACCCGGAAAGAAGGCCATCGGAATGAACACCGCAGACAACACCAGCGTAATCCCGATAATTGCCCCTGTAATCTGCCCCATGGCTTTGCGGGTAGCCTGTCGCGGCGGAAGACCTTCTTCCACCATAATGCGCTCTACGTTTTCCACCACCACAATGGCATCATCCACTAGAATACCAATGGCCAATACCATTGCAAACATGGTCAGTACGTTGATGGAGAAGCCCGCAGCCAGCATCACCGCGCAGGTACCCAGCAAAGCAATCGGCACCACCAATGTGGGAATAAGGGTGTAGCGGAAGTTCTGCAAAAAGAGAAACATCACAATGAACACCAGCACAACCGCTTCAATAAGGGTATGCAACACTTTCTCGATCGACGCGCTTACAAACGGGCTGGTATCATACGGGATAGAATATTCGATGCCTTCCGGGAAAAACTCTGCAAGCTCTTTCATCTTGGCCTGAATGGCTTCGGAGGTAGCCAAGGCGTTGCCGGTGGTGGACAACTGCACACCAATTGCGGCGCTCGATTCACCATTGAGACGGGTTCCCAGATTATAGCTTTCGCTTCCCACATCGACTGTTGCAACATCTTTCAGACGGACAGCAGAACCATCGGGGTTGGCGCGCAGAATGATATTTCCGAATTCCTCTGGAGAACTGAGCTGCCCCTTGACCAGAACCGTTGCTGCTATCTGCTGGTCAATCGGGTTGGGATCCGCCCCGATACGTCCCGCCGCCACCTGTGCATTCTGCGCGGTAATTGCCGCAGTAATGTCGCTGGCTGAAAGATTCAAACCAACCATCTTATCAGGATCCATCCAGATCCGCATGGCACGTTCAGCCGCAAAAAGCTGCGCACGGCCAACACCCGGAATACGGCGAATTTCGCCCAGAATGTTGCGGCTAAGATAATCACCCAAACCCACACTGTCGGTTTTACCATCCTTGGAAATCAGCGCAATCACCAGAAGAAAGCTGGCGCTTGCCTCTTCCACCTGAATGCCTTGTTGCTTCACGCTATTGGGCAATCGCGGCTCAACACGGCGTACAGCATTTTGCACATCCACTGCCGCAATGGCCGTATCTGTACCCGCCGCAAATGTTGCTGTAATGGTGACCGAACCGGATGTATCGGACGTTGATTCAAAATAAATCAACCCCTTAACGCCGTTCAGCTCTTCCTCAATAGGTTTGGTAACCGCCTGATAGATATCAAGGGGTGCAGCACCCGGATACACCGTACTGATAGCGATTTGGGGAGGCGCCACTTTGGGATATTGCGAAACCGGCATAAACGGCAGCGCAATAAGACCTGCAATCGAAATAAATATTGCAACAACCCAAGCGAAAATTGGCCGGTTGATAAAAAACTGTGCCATGAGGCTAACCTTGTCTCGTTTTTAAAAGCGCCGGTGATACGAAAGCGTTGCGGGCGCACTTTTCAAAAGAAAAAGAACGGGCTATTGCCCGTTGTAATGCCAGCACTCAGGGTGCCTTACCCTGTTCCGCTTCCGAGGCAGGCGTGTTATCGCTTGGCGCAGGAGACTTTTTAGCCGCTTCAGGCTCTTCTGGCTGAACCGTTGCGCCCGGCTGAACTTTTTGCAAGCCTTCAACCACAATGCGTTCACCGGCCTTTAATCCGCTTTGCACAACCCAGCGATCACCGGATACCGGCCCCAGCGTAATCGGGGTCAATACGGCCTTGTTTTCCTCATTGACCACATACACCTGAGCGCCGCCCTGCCCGTCACGGACAACCGCTTTTTGCGGAACGGCCAGTGCGGCCTGTCTTACCGCCTGCTCAATGCGCACGCGCACATACATGCCGGGTAACAAATCACCGCGCGGATTGGGTACTTCTGAACGCATTGTCACCTGTCCGGTTGTTGCATCCACAGCGGATTCCGAAAACAGAAGACGGGCTTTTTCAGGATAAGGGGTGCCATCATCCAGCACAATCTCGACGCTGGCCTCTCCCGGCGCAGGGCTGGAAAGCTCGCCACTTTCCAACGCGCGTTTCAGGCGCAACATGTCATTCGATGACTGGGTAAAATCCGCATAGACCGGATCAAGTTGCTGGATGGTTGCCAGACTCTCAGAACCCGTTGCACTTACCAGCGCACCCTCTGTAATCAAAGCGCGGCCAATTTTGCCGCTAATCGGCGCTTTTACGGATGTGTAACCCAGATTGAGATTCGCCTCATCCAGATTGGCTTGCGCGGAGGCCACATCGGCATCGGCCTGGGCAAGGGTTGCCGTGGCTGTATCCAATTCCTGCTGGGACGAAATGTTACGCTGACGCAATTGCTGCTGGCGCTCCATCTGCTGCCGGGCAAGCTGCTGGCTGGCAACAGCGCGTTGCAATGCCGCGCGGGCGCTGGCAACTTTCACACGGAACGGCACAGGATCAATTTTATAAAGAACATCACCCTCTTTCACCATGCCGCCTTGCTGGAATACCCGCTCTTCAAGTATGCCGGAAACCCTTGGACGCACTTCGGCAATGCGGGTGGGCGCAATACGCCCCGGCAGATCACTGGTGAGCGGCACAGCTTCCGGCTTGAGAGTTAGCACGCTGACAGCCGCTGGCGGCATCTGACCCCCTTGCGCCCATGCCGGCAACGCTGCCGGAACACACAACACCGTAACCAAAGCGGCCACTTTCAGGCGGGAGAGAGGAAGGCGGTTCATCATTGGTCACCTGTTATAAAACGGACTTCATTGTTATTTCAGCGCGCAGTGCTATAAATAAAGCGGCAACAGCTGCGTTATAAATCTTTGTTTCAGTGTATTATTCATTGTTTAGCGTGCAAACCATACCAGAGCGTAAACTTATCATGTTTTGCCGCTTTCACTTTCCACCGCAGATTGGTGATATGCCCACTCGATCAACTGGATAATATTCTGGCGTTCGCTATTATCCCACCGCATAAAGTCAAAATATTCCAATGCCAACAACCCATTTAAAGCCAGAAAAGACAATAAGGCACCTTGTGGATTTTTTGCACCGTCGCAAATAGCTTTGTAATCTTTTTGCACATGTTCCTGCATCATGGCCTTTAGTGCTTTGTCCCGTGCCATGGCAACGCTCAACGCTGTGCAGACAACTCTATCCTGTTCCGGGTTGTTATGTGTTAAAAGTGCTAAACGGCCTTTTAGCGCTTGCGCTTCTTCACCTTTGAAGCGTTGCAGAGATGCCGCCAGCTTTTCTTCTTCGCGCTGCATGTAGCGTTCAAGTATAGCGGCAATGAGAGCATCTTTTGTTTTATAGTCATAAAGCACACTGGCTTTGCTGATTCCAGCTTCTTTTGCCACGGCATCCAGCGTGAGACCCACCACGCCCTCACGCAGAACAACCGTTTCCGCAGCATCAAGTATGGCTTTTTGACCGATAACTCTTTTGCGTCCCATGGAATCTTCTTTTTATATCCGACCGGACGGTTATTTAATAACGAATTTGCGCAATGTCAACCGTAAATCTGCATTCTGAATTTATTTTCAAACAGCGTGCCGCGCCTCTTGCAGATCAAGATGGCGCACCAGTTTGATAGCGGTTTCGCTGCTTATGGTGTGGTTACGGGCAAGCTTGAAAATGGCGGTGCGCTCGGCAGCAATCGCAATAAGATGAAATTCCTGTTCTCTTTCTTGGCGCTCACGGGCAAGCATTTGCAGATCATCATCGGCTTTGGCATTTTCCAGCCGCGCGCGATACATATTCATTACGGTGGAGGCGGCGGAAACGTAAATATCCGCATCTGCGCGATCGGCTGAAAGCCGTGTTTGGGCTTCTTCTACAGCATCAAGGGCGGCCTGTGCGGCAATGATTCGTGCCTGATTTTCTTCGCGTTCATGTCCTGATTCGGGTGGTAATGTTATGCCTTTGAGCAAGATTGGTAATCCAAAGCTTGCAGCCAGCATGGAGGTGATAATCACGCCCATGGCTAGAAAAATGGCCAGATCGCGTGCGGGAAAGGGGGAGCCGTCATTCATAATAAGCGGAAGTGTCAAGATCCCTGCCAGTGTGATGGCGCCGCGCACCCCGGCAAAGGACATCGCGGTAATGAGCCGCCAATTAAGAGGCAGAGTGGGCAGGTTGTGCTTTGCTTTTGCGCGACTGGCCAGCAGGAACGACACATATACCCAGCTAAAGCGCAATGCGGCAAGGCCAGCACTGATTGCCAGCACATAGATAATCAGCCACCATGCTTCCACGTGACCGCTTTCCTGTACAGTATCGGCTGCTCTAAATAAAATATCTGGTAATTGTTCCCCAAGCATAACAAAAATCATGCCATTTGCAGTAAATTGAATGACATCCCACACATTGTTGCGCTTCATGCGCGTGTCGGCCATAGCATTTCCGGATAATTCCGCAAAACTCATACTTATGCCCGCTGACACCACGGCCAGAATGCCGGAGCAATCAATATTTTCTGCCAGAATATAGGCTGCAAAGGGAATGAGCAGTGAAATGAGTATTTGCACACTGCTTTCTTCTTTGTAATGGCGGAAAAACAATACTTTCGCCCATAAAATACTGCGTGTTACAAGAACGCCGATAGCAATGCCGCCAATGGCTAGCCAGACAAATTCGCCCATTGCTTCTGCCAGCGAGAAGGTGCCTGTCAGCATGGCGGCTACCGCAAACCGAAAGCATACCAGACCTGAGGCATCATTCAGCAGCGCCTCACCTTCCAGAAGGTGCATCAGGCGCTTGGGTATAGGAACGCGCTGTGCCATGCTGGAAACAGCAATCGGGTCGGTCGGGGAAACAATCGCCGCAAGCGCAAAAGCAACCGGCAGCGGCATAGCCGGAATCAGCCAGTGAATGAACAGTCCCATGCCCAGAACGGTAAAGATAACAAGGCCTAACGCCAGTCCGAGAATGGGTTTGATATCTTTGCGAAAATTTTCTTTAGGGATGCGCCAGCCATCCAGAAAAAGCAGTGGCGGCAAGAATAAAAACATAAAGATATGCGGATTTAATGTAATGGAATAATCATTAAATAAACCGAAAATCATACCCAGAGTAATTTGCAGTAAAGGGCGAGGAACGGGTAAAAATGGACCAAGAAAAGCACTTGCCACTACGCCAAACAGCAATATGAGGGTAACGGTAATGATTTCCACTGCAATTTTCCTTAGTCTTTATCACAGGTTAGCCATCTTTTATAACAGAAGAACTGTTTTTTAAAACAATGAAAAACAAAGATGTTACCCGTGATTTATCCCTCTGAATGCGTGAGAGGTCATGTTTTGCGCGATGCGCTAAGTATATGATTATCAAAGTTCTTTTGCGGAGCGGAGCGGAGTGAAACAACCGGAACATTCCGGTTTTGGGGCGAAACATGTGAAAGAGTGCCGCCAGAGCCGGTGCTGACCAGAAATTCTGCATCTTTTTTTGTCCGGCCTATTCCGCACACATCATTGAGTGGCAGTGTTCCGCGGTAGTCGCCGGTGGCCGCATCCCAGAACACCACGCAGCCACCGACGGGGCTGGAGGTGGCAATAAGCGTGCCGGAGCTGTCTGCCGTGACGGAACCCACATACTGTTTGAACCCGCGCCGGATTTCTTGTGTTGCACCAAACATTTCAATGGGATGGCCACGCCGGTGCCGCCCGACCAGCGGCAGATCATCCAGCGCCGCGCCTTCATATTGGCAGCCGAACCACACTGCGCCATAAGCATCCACGGTCATGTGCCGGATGGATAGCTGGTGCATATCGGGCGGCAGGGCTACTTGTTCCACCACTTCACCGCTGGCAATGGCGATGTAAACAAGGGAGGGTGCCATACTTTCCAGATTGAGCTTGGCGCGGCCAAAATCCGGATGGGTGAGAATCCCGCCATTGGCCACGCACAGGATTTTTCCGCAAGGCATGGCAATCACCTCATGGGCGCCGATGCCTTTGGTGTCCCATTCGCCTTTGCGTTCCAGAGTGGCGGCATCGTAAATGCCCATGACACTGCGTTCGCCATCAAAATCATTTTCAGTGGTGATAATCAGCCGCCCCTGATCGGCAAACACGCCATGTCCGAAAAAGTGCCGACCTTCGGGCATGGTGAACACGCGCGGTTCCCGTTTGCCGTCAATATCGAAATGTACGGCGAAATAACCCGGCTGGCGTGCAAAAGCGACCGCTTGCCGGTGTTGTGGATGAAACGCAAACCCATGCCCACGGGCTTTGAGCGGCACCACATAATGATCGCGCCCTTGCGCATCCAGCACTACGGCTTCATAGCTTTTGCCTGTGCGGCGGGCGGTAAGATGAAACAATTCTTCTTGCGTCTCATCGGCGGCGCTGGCACGCATTGCGCCGGTAACGCAGCCGGAGGCCAGCAGTCCCATGAGAAAACTGCGCCGGTTAATCGCCGTCAAGGGCATTGAAGCCTACTCCCAAGCCGAGAAAAGGTGCCAGATCGGAGGTGATGCGCTGGTTGATGCTGCCCAACAGCATATTGAAATAGGCAATATCTTCGCGCAAGACCGGATCGGTAAAGGCTGTTTCTACAGGCGCATCGGCCAGCTGATTGATAACGGTTTTGGCTTGTTCAAATTCAAACAGAATACTCTGGTTGATGCCGGTGGTATCGTTTTTCAGAAGCTTTTCAAAACTGGCGGCCTTATAAAGCTGTTCTTGCGCGTTGATGGACGCGGCCAAAGCTTTGAAGCTGTTTTGCGACCGCCAGAGCGGCGCGCGCTGGAACCGCGCTTCTTTCAGGTTTTTGCCCAGAGCGGGCTGAACTTTGGTGTCGCGGGTGTATTTGAGATGGGTGGTCAGCGCCTTGATGATCTCGGCGGTTACTTCCCTCTGGGTGTGAAAAATACCGCGGGGGGAAGGCGTGATAAAGGCCTGTGCAAAGGCTGAATCCGGCTGCCAGCCTGTTGCAATATCGTGCGCCACACCATGAAGGCGTGCAGCAATTGCGCGGGCATAGCCGCACCGAAAGCCCGGTTCAATGTTCTTTAGCCCTTGATCAAACAGCACAAATTCCAGCGCCGGAATGCCTTGCAGAGCCACACTTTTGGCGGCAAGGGTTTCGGCGGCCAGAACGCTTTCATCCACACGGGCCACAACAGCGCGCACTTGTTTGGCTGCTCGCCCTGTGGAATCCGGCCACATGAAAAAACGCTCGAAGCGGTTGGCTTCAACAACGGGTCCAAAGCGCAGCAGCTCCACATAAGCCCATTGCGCCACCACAGCGTTAAATTTCGGCTGCACGCTTTTAAGATCAAAGTGGGCGGGGGTTTTGCACGCTGCCGCCAGTGTATCGCGCAGGGCTGCGGTGGCCGATACCAGACCGGAGGTTTGCGGCGTAATGTATTCCGCCAGAATGGTTTGCGAATAGCCCTGCTGTGCCTGCACCACACCGGAAGCGGGAAACACCGCCGCCAGCATGGCTGGAAGAATAAAAAACCAACGGCTGCTGCGGGTTCGGGAGCGCATATCTTTGGCCATGATGCATGTTCTTTATTAAAGGGATTCAAGGAATTTCAAAAGCTGCGCCCGCTCTTGCGGGTGCATGTTTACCACGGTATCGCGGGCTTTCTGCGCTTCACCACCATGCCACAGAACGGCTTCCAGAATGGTGCGGGCGCGGCCATCATGCAAGAAGGTTGCTTCCTCACTCACAACTTTTGTGAGACCAATCCCCCAGAGCGGCGGAGTGCGCCATTCGCGGCCATTGGCATCGCCTTCAGGGCGGTTATCGGCCAGTTCTTCGCCCATATCATGCAGCAGCATATCGGTATAAGGCCAGATGAGCTGGAAACGCTGGGCGGGGTGCGGCGCGTCTTTCGCCGTGACGTAACTGGGCGTATGGCAGGAAGCACAACCCGCATCATGAAACAGTTTTTTACCCGCCAGCACGTCTTTGTCACCCACATTGCGCCGCGCCGGAACCGCGAGATTAGAGGCATAAAAATCCACCAGATCGGCGCTTTCGGGCGTGACTTCCGTTGCGCCATACTGCGGCTGCGCACCGTGAGGCATCTTCAGGCAGTCCGTTTGCGCCACGGTGCAGTCGCCATAGTGGCTGGGCAACAGCGGGGTGGAAAGACCCATATCGCCGGAAAAGGCATGGGCATCCTGCTGTTTCAATGTGGGTTGTCCGGCTTTCCAGCCAAAACGTCCCAGCACGATCTTGCTTTTTTCCAGATCCCAGACCCAGTTGGGCTTGCCGGATATGCCGTCTTCGTCTTTGTCATCAGGATCAGCCTTGGCCAGAATGTCACTCTCATGAATGGCTTCCAGCATCCCTAGGCCAATCATGGGCGGCGCCACGCGGGGTGAAAACATCATATCCTTATGAAATACCCCGTAGGCCGGTTCCACCAATTCAAATGTGGGTTTGCGCAGTGTAATGCTTTCCCCACCGTTCAGCGCAACCGTCACATCCTCATAGGTGACTTTTATCCTTGCTTCTGCCGGAATACCGGGTACGGCGAAATCCTGTAATTGGCCACCATAGGTTGGCTCAGGAATGCTGAGTGCGCGCTTTTCTTCCAGCAATTTTTGCTGTTCAGCGTTTTGTGGCGGGATGGACAACCGCATCAGCATAGTGACGGCATTGTCGTTTTCATTCATCGGCGCATGGCCACGGCCATCTTTAATGTGGCACCCCTGACACGAACGGGCGTTGAACAAAGGCCCCAGACCATCGGATGCTTGTGTGGAGGATGGCGACGACACCCAGTCTTTGCGGAACAGACCATTACCCAGCAAAAACAGGTTTTGATCTTTAAAATCCAGATTGGCTGAAAAATGCGAAAAGATATTGGCATCCACGCGCTTGCGCGTTGTGGCAGCACCGCCAGCCATGGTTTCAAAGTGTTGCGGTTTCGTAAAATCTGTGGGCGTGGCAGTGACGCTGCGCACCCGTTTAAGGTCTTTGGCGCTGAGATCATCGCGCTGCGGGTTTCCCGCAACCCCATAGCTGGCGAGACTGATACCACCCGCTGCAACTATTCCGATGATGACCTGTGAAAACCGCATTTTCTTTACACATTCCCATACAACCCCCGTTTTATAGGGAGCCGCTACAGCCAGCATGTTGTGTGCTGACTGTGCATTTTTTTGGTATTAAAATAAAGGCTTACTGGAATACCGCATCAGGGTTATCCAGACTGTCCGAACCTTCCAGCGCAATGCCATTCAGGTTCAAGGCGGTAATCACGCGCTCAATCGAGCGGGTCTGGGCGACAAGAGCATCAATGGCTTTTTGCACCACGGCATTGCCTTCCGTGTTGCCTTCGCCAATCATCTGGTCATAGGCTTCAACAGTTTCTGCACGTTTTTTCAAAGCGCCCATATCTGCAAGCGTTGCGGCCAGTTTCGCATCCAGATCTGCCGCGGCTTGTGCATCTTTGGCTTTCACCACATCCACAAGGCTGGCGCCTTCTACTTTGGTGCCATCCACCCGCACATAGGTGCCGTGATAGATGTTACTCATGCCCATCACATTGTAATAATGCGAGTTGTGCGTGTTATCGGAGAAGCAGTCATGCTCTTCTTCAGGATCGCCCAGCAGAAGGCCAAGCTTCATGCGTTCACCGGCCAATTCGCCATAAGAGAGGCTGCCCAAACCCGTCAAAATAGCACCAAAACCTGCTTCCGGCGTGCCATCCACCAGATTCTTACGGGCTTCACCGTTGGCATCCCAGGCATCCACCATTTCTTTGAGATCTTCAACCAACAGATCCGTGGCAGCAAGAAGATAAGCGCCGCGGCGGTCGCAATGACCATTGGTGCAGTTTTTGGTGTCATAATCGCTGGCAGGACGGTTGCCTGCACCCGCCGCGTTGCCATTGAGATCCTGCCCCCACAGCAAAAATTCAATCGCGTGGTAGCCAATGGAAACATTGGCTTCAATGCCGCCAATTTCGTGCAGTTGCTCCAGCACATCTTTGTTGATGGTGGTAGCATCAATTTTCTGGCCACCAACCTCAATGTTCGGGTTGGCAATGATGTTCAGATTGTAAAAGGCGTTGGTATCGGAATCCGTACCGTAAGACGCATCCACATAATCAATCAGCCCCTCATCCAACGGCCATGCGTTGACTCTGCCTTCCCATTCGTCAACCACGGGGTTACCGAAACGGAACGCTTCTGTTTGCTGGTACGGCACACGCGCTTCCAGCCAAGCCTGACGCGCCGCTTTCAAAGTGTCATCGGAAGGCTTTTCAATCAGCGCAGCCACAGCAGTACGCAGCTTTTGCGCGGTAAGATAGGAATCTTCATAATTGGCTTTGGCAATATTGGAATAGTTTTCCAAGACAGCTTTGCTATCAACATCTTTCGCCACAGCGGGCGCAGACATCAGCGCCAGAACCGCGCAAAAACCCATCAAGCTCACCTTCGTGAATGTCATCTGTTATGCCCCCTGCATACTTCATCTACCCTTGATTCAACCCCCAAGAGCACTACGATGCGTTAAGTAATCCCTGTTCAGGACAAAGGTCAATAGATTGAAAATACTTTAGAATATTTCTTATTTTTTATTTTACTTGTTTAGATGCTTTCTAGAATTTCAACAGCTTTCACTATCACAAAAAAATGACCAAAAATCACACGCATTTCTCTTGGAATACATATTAAAAAAGATGACACAGGCGCTCACATCGCCTATATCTTTCCATAATATCTACGGAAACACTGCACACTCATCCTCACACTGGTAAACCTTTCATAACCACCACATCACAAAGCCAATGCCCGCCTCCTCCGCCACAACACCTTACCCACAACCCGCTATTGTGCTCGTCCGCCCACAACTACCCGAAAACATCGGCATGGTAGCACGCGCCATGGGCAATTTCGCACTCACAGACCTACGGCTCGTAGCACCACGCGAAATCTTTCCCCACCCACAAGCAACAGCCGCAGCCGCCGGTGCCGCAGCTTGGCTGGAAAAGGCACAGGTGTTCGATAGTGTGGAAGATGCCATAGCCGATCTAACCTGCGTCTTAGCCACCACAGCACGCCCACGCAGCCAGTTCAAAAGCGTTCTCGCCCCGCTGGCCGCCGTGGAAAAACTGGATGGCTTCAGCAAACAAAGGCTAGCCACAGGGGTGCTTTTCGGCGCAGAACGCACAGGACTCACCAACGACGAACTAGTGCTAGCCGATGCCATTCTCACCTTCCCCATCAGCGCAGAATACACCAGCCTTAACCTTTCGCAGGCAGTGCTGCTGTTCGGCTATCACTGGTTTGCGGGAAAAGCAGGCAATAATGCACCCTTTGCTCATGTACCTTTATCCAAACTAGCCTCAAAAGGACAATTCCATGCCTTTATGGCTCGGATGGATGAGGCGCTGGAGAGCAAAAGCTACTACTATCCGCCCAACAAAAAAACGCTGATGCAGCGAAATCTGCATAACATTTTGCAACGGATCGGACCCACAGAGCAAGATTTACGCACTCTGCACGGCGTGCTCAGCAGCCTGTTGCGTGAAAAAAAAGAAATATAGCCTCTCACTGGAGCGCTTCCACAGCTTTCCGGCCTGGCACCACACCCGGCATGCTCTCTCCAATCGAAAACCATGGAGTGATCGGAGGAATTTGAACAGGTGAGATAAGTGGACTTTGGATTTTAAAGATGTCATTCTGCTAGAAACAAGAGCCGATACGACGAAAAAAGACCGATACGTAATCACAGTGCTACCTTCAAGACGAAAGTAGCACTAACGGCAATCAAGGGCGAGAAAACGGTGATAGAGCTGTCACAGCAGCTTGAAGTCCACGCCAATCAGATCAAGCAATGGAAGGATCAATTGCAGGAGGGTGCGGTTGATTTATGTGATGGTGGTGAAATTCGGACACATTCAGTGTTGATTTGCCCTGATACTTGCCTGTTTTGGGAGCAATAGTGTTTTTTTGTGATTGCAGGTGGCTGATCTGGTCAAGCCCTTGTCAACATTACG